>CBIHOK010000056.1:0-21225 GCA_966211575.1 uncultured Noviherbaspirillum sp. | reverse complement strand
ACGGACGTTCGCCGAAACGCAGCGCTCCCACCAGCGCGGTGAGCAGCGGCAGGATGCCGAGCACGACCGCGCCATGCGAGGCCGGAACGTAGTGCATCGCTTCCGACATCAGCACCGGAAAGCCGACCACCACGCCGGACGCCGTCACCAGTAGGGCGCGTGCCTGGACAAACGTGGGACGCGGAGCGCGCGCCTGCCACAGCAGCAGCGCCGCCGCGAACGCGGCCACCACCGCGCGCCCGCAGGCGACCAGCAACGGATTCAGCTCGGCCACCGCGAGCCGGGTGAACGGCAGCGTCAGGCTGAACACCAGCACGCCGGCCGCACCCAGCCACATCCCGCGCGTTTCCGCGGCGCGCACGGCACATTGCGCGGCAGGTCGATCGATGCGTCCTCGGGGTTGGGTCGGCATGCGTTTCCTCGCTTGTATGGATCCATTCGATGATCTATGCTAATCGACAATTCCAGTACAGTACCAGCACACTTTTCCAAATAATTCCTGCCACTGTAACGGCAACATGACCGATACACTTCCCTCCCACCGCCGCGCCCCGACGATCGGTGCCGGTTCGCCGCCCGTGCTGTCGCGCGCCACCAGCGATTCGCTGGTCGAACAGATCGTGCGCTTCATCGAAACCCGGATCGACGAACGCCTGCTGCGCGGCGGCGCGCGCCTGCCGTCGATCCGCCAATTCGCCGATCTGCATGGCGTGTCGCGCTTTACCGTGGTGGAGGCGTACGACCGGCTGGTGGCAAAGGGTTTCGTCGAATCGCGCCGGGGCTCGGGCTTTTACGTGCGCGAGCGGGCGCCGTTGATGTCGCCGCCGGCTTCCCCCGCCAGCCATGCCGAACAGCGGCTCGACGTGGCCTGGCTGGTGCGCAACATGCTGCGCCAGTATCCACTGCAGCAGGCGCCCGGTTCCGGTCTGCTGCCGAACGACTGGCTGGACGGCGAACTGGTTGCCAATGCGCTGCGCGCGGTGAGCCGACAGGGCCAGACACTGTTGCTGCAGTACGGGAATCCGCAGGGCTTCCTGCCGCTGCGCCAGCAACTGCAATTGAAGCTGGCCGAACTCGAAATCGGCGCCGCGCCGGAACAGATCGTCACCACCTGCGGCGCGACCCAGGGGCTGGACCTGATCGCGCGCCATTTCACCCAGCCGGGCGATACCATTTTCGTCGACGATCCGGCCTGGTTCCTGATGTTCGGTTCGTTCGCGACGCTGGGCGCGCGCGTGGTCGGCATTCCGCGCCTGGCGGACGGCCCCGACATCGACAAGCTGGCCGAACTGGCCGCGCTGCACAAGCCGCGGCTGTACGTGATCAACTCGGTGCTGCACAACCCGACCTCGACCTCGCTGTCGGCCGCCAAGGCGTTCCAGATCCTGAAGATCGCCGAGCAGCATGACTTCACGATCGTGGAGGACGATGTCTATTGCGACCTGCACCCGGGCAGCGCAGTGCAGCCGGCCACCCGCATCGCCGCCCTCGACCAGTTGCAGCGCGTGATCTACCTCGGCGGCTTCTCGAAGACGCTGGCCGCCAACCTGCGCGTCGGCTTCATCGCCGCCTCGCGGGACGTCGCCGGCAGCCTGTCGGATCGCAAGATGCTCGCTACCCTGACCACCTCGGAAGTCGGCGAACGGGTGATCTACAAGATCCTGTCGGAAGGCCATTACCGCAAGCATGCGGACCGGTTGCGCGCGAAGCTCGACGCGGTGCGCGACAAGACTGCGCGGCAGCTGGAAAAGGCCGGGCTGAAGCTGGATATCGTGACGCCGGCCGGGATGTTCGTCTGGGTCGACGCCGGCTGCGACACCAACCTGCTGGCCGAACGGGCGATGGCGCAAGGCTATCTGCTGGCGCCCGGCAGCCTGTTCTCGCCGAACCAGTTGCCGTCCACCCGGATGCGGGTAAACATCGCCAGCATTGCCGATCCCGCCGTGCTGCGTTTCATCGCGCGCCAGCTTGGCGAAGCGGGAAAATGAAAGCGACGTTGACAGACAAATATCCGTCCTGATTATCATTTTCCCAATAGCAACAATTCGTTTTACCTTGGTCTGAATGATATGTATGATTAGGCGCCCACGCGGGCCCTAGTACCTGGCGCCCCGCGAGATTCGCCAACACAACAACATTACTTACCAAGGGAGCAACGATGAAATCCATTTCCCGCACACTGATCGGCATGTTTTGCGCGGTCGGCTTGGGGATCGGCATGCCGGCCGTCGCCGCAGTCACCGTCAATATCGGCGTCGTCACCGGACCGACCTTCGTGCATGCGATCGCCGCACGCAAGTTCAAGGAAGAAGTCGAAAAGGCGCTGCCCGGCAAATACGACGTGGTGGTGCACGACTCCGCCTCGCTCGGCAGCGAAACCCAGGTGCTGCAGCAGCTCCAGCTCGGCACCGTGCAGATGAGCGTCTGCACCACCGGCCCGGTCGAGGCCTTCGTGCCCGAGATCAAGGCGATCGAAATGCCTTTCCTGTTTTCGTCCTATGAAGCGACCGACAAGGTGCTGGACGGCCCGATCGGCACCGAGCTGCTGAAGCGCTTCGACAAGGCCGGCCTGGTCGGCATGCACTTCCTCGACAACGGCTTCCGCAACCTCACCAACTCCAAGCACCCGGTGCGCACGCCGGCTGACGTCAAGGGCATGAAGATCCGGACCATGGAATCGCCGACCCACCTGGCGATCTGGCGCGACATCGGCGCCAACCCGACGCCGATGGCATGGCCGATCACGACGCAACTGCAGCAAGGCGTGCTCGACGGCCAGGAAAACCCGATCTCGGTGATTTCGGCGGCGAAGCTCAATGAAGCCGGCCAGAAATACCTGACGCTGACCCGCCACGTGTACTCGGCGCTGGTGTTCGTCGGCAGCAAGGCCTTCATGGACAGGCTGCCCGCAGCCGATCGCAAGGTGTTCATGGAAGCCGCCAAGACCGCTTCGCTGGAAGGTCGCCGCGTGGTGCGCGAGAGCGAAGCCAAGCAGCTCGCCGCCCTTGAGGCAGCCGGCATGAAGGTCGTCACCAATCCGGACCTGGCCGCATTCCGCGCCAAGACCGAGCCGGTCTATGCCTCGCTGACGGGCGAGACCAAGAAGATCGTGGAACAGATCCGCAAGTCCGAACAGTAAGCGGTCGCTGCGGAAAGCGGCGTGGCGCTGGCTGCCACGCCGTTTTTTTTATTGGGAAAATTGAAAGTCATGAAACAGGCATTGCAAGGCTTCAGTGACGCGGTCAACCGCGTGGTGGAAAAGCTGCTGCTGACGGCAGGCATCGCGATTTCGCTGATCCTGTTCGCCCAGGTGGTGGCGCGTTATCTCGGCCATTCGCTGAGCTGGTCGGAGGAGGTCGGCCGCTACCTGCTGGTCGCGATCACCTTCCTGGGTGCGACGGTCGCCTACAAGCACGCGCACTTCATCGGCCTGGCCGGTTTCGGCGCCCGCCTGGGACCGACAGTGGAACAGTTCATCGTGCGCGCGCTGCAGGTGCTGACCCTGGCCTGCTTCGGATTCATCACCTGGTTCGGCGTCATCTACACGATGAATTCCTGGGAGCAGACCTCGACCGCGGTGCAGATGCCGATGTCGCTGCCGATTTCCGTGGTGCCGGTTTCCGGCGCGATTTTCCTGATCCACGTGCTGGCCGACCTGGGCAAATCGAAGCGGGTGCAATCTTGATCATCGTGCTGCTGTTTCTCCTGATGTTCCTGCTGATGGGGCTCGGGCTGCCGATCGCGCTGTCGATCGGCTTGCCGGCGATCGGCCTGATCGTCACGCCCGGCGTCTTCCCGGACACCGTGACGCTGGCCGCGCTCGGCCAGACCGTGGTGCAGCAACTGTTTTCCGGGGTCGATTCCTTCGACCTGCTGGCGGTGCCGCTGTTCATGATCGCCGGCGCGATCATGGAAGTCGGCGGCATTTCGCGGCGCCTGATCGATTTCTGTGACAGCCTGGTGGGCTGGGCGCCGGGCGGGCTGGCGGCAGCGGCGGTGGTGGCGTCGATGATCATCGCCGGCATTTCCGGCTCGGCCGCCGCCGATACCGCGGCGATCGGCGCGGTGGTGATTCCCGCGATGATCCGGCAAGGCTATCCGCCCGCATTCGCTGCCGCGACGGTGGCGGCCGGCGGTTCGATCGGCATCATCATTCCGCCGTCGATCCCGATGGTGATCTACGGCTTCATGACGAATATCTCGACCTCGCAACTATTCGCCGGCGGCATGCTGCTCGGCGCGCTGCTGGGCCTGTCCTTCCTGGTCGTCGCCGTCGGCGTTTCCTGGTACAAGGGCTACGGCGAGCGCCAGCCCTTCCGCTGGAAAAAGGTGGCGAGCACCGGCAAGGCGGCGATGTGGTCGATGGGCGCGCCGGTGGTAGTGCTGGGTGGGATCCTCAGCGGCATCGTGACCGTCACGGAAGCGGCCGCGCTGGCCGTGTTCTATGCGCTGCTGGTGGGCACGGTGATCAACCGCGAACTGGCCTGGAAGGATTTGCCCGGGCTCATCGTGCGCTCCCAGGTGTCGGCCGCCGGTATCCTGTTCATCATCGCGATGGCCAAGATCTTCGGCTGGCTGCTGACCATGCAGCAGGGCGCGCGCCTGCTCGAAGTCTTCATCGGTTCGCTCTCGCTGCCGCCGACCGGCTTGCTGCTGCTGGTGATGGGCATGCTGCTGGTAGTCGGCTGCGTGATGGAAACCACGGCGGCCCTGCTGCTGCTGGTGCCGGTGCTGGCCCTGCTGACGCCGCAGATGCAGGTCGATCCGGTCCAGTTCGGCGTGCTGGTGGTGACCAACCTGGCGATCGGCATGCTGACGCCGCCGGTCGGCATTTGCCTGTTCGTCAGTTGCGGAGTGGCCGGCATCCCGCTGGGGAAGGTATCGCGCGCAGTGATGCCGCTGGTGGTGGCCGCGCTGCTGGACCTGGCGATTGCCTCCGTCTGGCCGCCGCTCACGCTGTGGCTGCCCACCCTGTTCTATCGCTAACGCCCCTCCTCCCCGTTCCCCGGTGTTTCCGCCGGGGAACGACTTCTTGAAATCCCCGGTTTCGCCCCCAAGTTGCGGGAGTTGTCAGCACGACACGCACTATCCAAGCACATTCAAACTCCGACTCTTGAGGTAAAAATGGCCGCATCCGAAAAGCAAACCCTGGGTTTTCAGGCGGAAGTCAAGCAACTGCTGCAGTTGATGATCCACTCGCTGTATTCGAACAAGGAAATCTTCCTGCGCGAGCTGATCTCCAACGCCTCCGACGCCGCCGACAAGCTGCGCTTCGAAGCGATCAACAACAATGCGCTGTTCGAGAACGACCCCGATCTGAAGATCCAGGTCACCTTCGACAAGGCCGCGCGCACCATCACGATTTCCGACAACGGCATCGGCATGAGCCGCGACGAGGCAATCGAACACCTCGGCACCATCGCCAAGTCCGGCACCAAGGAATTCTTTTCGAAACTGTCGGGCGACCAGCAGAAGGATGCGGCGCTGATCGGCCAGTTCGGGGTCGGCTTCTATTCGGCCTTCATCGTCGCCGACAGGATCACCGTCGAATCGCGCCGCGCCGGTTTGCCGGCAACCGAGGGCGTGCGCTGGGAATCGGGCGGCGAAGGCGATTTCAGCGTCGAAACCATCACCAAGGAAAGCCGCGGCACCACGATCACGCTGCACCTGCGCGAAGGCGAGGACGAATTCCTGTCGACCTGGAAGCTCAAGTCCATCATCCGCAAGTATTCCGACCACATCTCTCTTCCCATCCTGATGCAGAAGGAGGAATGGGACGAGGAGAAAAAGGAAACCGTCGTCAAGGACGAGCTGGAAACCGTCAACCAGGCCAGCGCGCTATGGGCGCGCAACAAGAACGACATCACGAAGGAGCAGTACGACGAGTTCTACAAGCACGTCGCGCACGACTTCGAGCCGCCGCTGGCCTACACCCACAACCGGGTCGAGGGCCGCAGCGAATACACGCAGTTGCTGTACATCCCGTCGCGCGCGCCGTTCGACCTGTGGGACCGCAACAAGCGCGGCGGCATCAAGCTGTACGTCAAGCGCGTGTTCATCATGGACGATGCCGAGCAGTTGATGCCGGTCTACCTGCGCTTCGTCAAGGGCGTGATCGATTCGGCGGACCTGCCGCTGAACGTGTCGCGCGAGATCCTGCAGGAATCGCGCGATGTGCGCGTGATCCGCGAAGGCTCGACCAAGCGCGTGCTCGGCCTGCTGGAAGAATTGGCCAACAGCGACGAGCAGGAGCAGAAGGACAAGTACGCGACCTTCTGGAAGGAATTCGGCCAGGTGCTGAAGGAAGGCATCGGCGAGGATCAGGCGAACAAGGAACGCATCGCCAAGCTGCTGCGCTTCGCGTCCACCCACAACGACAGCGACGCCCAGGTCACCTCGTTCACCGACTACCTCGGCCGCATGAAGGAAGGCCAGGACAAGATCTACTACGTGACCGCCGAATCGTATGTGGCCGCGAAGAACAGCCCGCACCTCGAAATCTTCCGCAAGAAAGGCGTGGAAGTGCTGCTGCTGACCGACCGCGTCGACGAGTGGATGCTGTCGTTCCTGCATGAGGTCGATGGCAAGGAACTGGTGTCGGTGGCCAAGGGCGACCTCGATCTCGGCAAGCTCGAAGACGAAGCCGAGAAGAAGCAGCACGAGCAAACCGAGGCCCAGTACAAGGACCTGGTCGAGAAGATGAAGAAGGCGCTGGACGCGAAGGCCAAGGACGTGCGCGTGACCTTCCGCCTGACCGATTCGCCGGCCTGCCTGGTGGCGGACGAGCATGAACTGTCGGGCAACCTGCTGCGCATGCTGAAAGCCGCCGGCCAGAGCGCGCCGGAGTCGAAACCCATTCTTGAAATCAACCCCGATCATCCGCTGGTGCAGCGGCTGAAGTACGAGGACGCGAAGTTCGACGACTGGTCGCAGATCCTGTTCGACCAGGCGATGCTGGCCGAAGGCGGCACGCTGTCCGACCCGGCCGGCTTCGTCAAGCGGCTCAACGACATGCTGCTCGGGATGGCGGGCAAATAACGATGGACAAGTAGGGCAACGCGTCCCGGAGAGAACCGTCGCTTGCCCGGGCAGGCGGCGGTTTTTTTATGCGCTGCGCGGCGGACGACGCCCGCGCCTTCTGGCCTGGCGTACTGCTTCCAGCACCGCCGCAGGCTGTACCACGCCGTCGCGCGCCCGCACCACGGCCTTTGACGAACCGAATGCGATCAGGGTATCGCCGGCCATGAAGGTGTGCGTCATGTAAAAGAATTTTTCATCCCAGTGCGTGATCGCCAGCGATACCTCGAAGCGCTGCAGCAGCTTCAGCGGCCGCCGGTAGGTCATCGTGTGATCGGCCACCATCGGCATCCAGCGTTTCTTCAACATCACCTTCAGCAAGCCTGTGCGCAGGAACAGGTCGACCCGGTTCAGATCGCAGATCGTCAGGTAACGTCCGTTGTTCATGTGCAGATTGAAGTCCAGGTCATTGGGCAGGGTACGCAAGCTCAGCCGGCTCTGCACGACGCCGGCCGGCAGGCGCTCGCGGAACAGCGACAGGAACCAGACGTACAGCAATCGCAATACCAGATTCATGTTTGTCTCACTGGGCACGCAGGCGCTACTTCAGGTTCATCGTGATGATGGCGGTGAATACCCGCTCGCCGCCTGCATCGAAGGCATCCACCGGCACGTCGATATCGCCCGACCGCTCCCAGGCAAGCTGCTCGCCGCGAGCGACCACCCGCATGTCGGTTCTGGCCTTGGCGAGGTAACGGACCTGCATGCCGACCGGAATCCACTGGCGGCCGTCTGCGATCGACGCCGCGGTCATGGTGCCGGCTGCCAGTTCGGCCGCATTGCATAGCGCAATCGCGTGCACGGTGCCGATATGATTGTGCACCGCGTGCCGGTTCGCAAACCGGAGTTCCGCGTAGCCGGGGCGCAGTTCGGTGAACTCGGGATCGATGGTGGCGAAATACGGCGCCAGCGCGGTTACCGCATTGCCGAAGGCTTCCGGCCCGAGCTTCCGGTACAGCGTGAGGGTCTGATTCATCCTGTTCTCCAAATGGGAGCGCTTTACCCGGGCGACCGGGCGGTGCTAAGGTCCGGGGGTTCCGGAAAGCCGGAGCGCAATCGATAGAACAATATTCTAGAATATTGTTCTAGTCAATTCCCGCCACACCAGGGACGCCATGCAAGGAAAAAAAAGCAGGAAACAGGAAATCCTGGATGCCGCACTGCAGTGCTTCGTCGAAAACGGAATCGAAGCGACCACCATCGAGATGATCCGCGAGCGTTCCAACGCCAGCGTCGGCAGCCTGTACCACCACTTCGGCAGCAAGGAAAGCATCGCGCTGGCGCTGTACGGCGATGCACTGGCCGAACACGCGGAGCTGCAGCGGCGCCTGCTGGCGGCGGCGCGCAACGCGGAGGAAGGCGTAAAGGGAATTGCCGGCGCCTACATCGACTGGGTAGCCGCCAACCCGGACAAGGCGCGCTTCGTCCTCTACAGCCGCAGCGCGCTGGCCCGCAGCGAGGCCGCCGAGGCGCTCGCGCAAGGCGGCAAGGCGCATATCGCGGAAGTGCTGCGCTGGTTCCAGCCGCATATCGACAGCGGTGCGCTGAAACGGCTGCCGCCCGAATGCTATGCCTCGCTGATCGTGGGGCCGGCGCATGACTATGCGCGGCTGTGGCTGTCTGGGCGGACCCGGACTCCGCTGGCCGCGCTGCGCGCCGTTTTCGTGGAAGTGGCCTGGAACGCGCTCAAACCATAAGAAAGCTCAGCGTCCCTTCCCGCTGGCGCGGGAAGCAACGAGCTCGCGATACAAGGCTGCGCCGTCCAGCTCCCGGTCCGCGCCCTGTTCGGCGTCACGCACCAGTTCCACCATGCGCCGGTTGGCCGGGGCATCATTCCCTGCGGCCCACGCCAGCGCCACCACCGCGCCGTTCAGGTAATCGATCTCGGTACGCCGTCCGGCCCGCAGATCTTCCCACATCGAGGAACGCGCCTGCGGATCGATGCGCAACATCGCCCCGGCCACCCGTTTGAAGACCGCATCGGGCAGCCGCAGCAAGAAAGGCAGCAGGCGCGGCGCCACCCGCGCCACCTTTGCCGGCCGGATGCCGGATGCCCGCAGCACCGCGAGCGCTTCCTCGATCAGCAGCGCCAGGCAGCGCCGGTATGCGCGCTGCGACAACTGCACGCGCAATGGCAGGCCGGACAGCGCGTTGACCGGATTGTTCAGGTTCAGCAGCAGCTTGCCCCACTGCACTTCGGCAAAATCCTCGCGCTGCTGCAGCGGCAGCCGCGCTGCCCGGAACAGCGCCTGCCACGGCTCCAGCCGCGCCGAGGCCTCGATCATCAATTCACCTTCAGTGCCCCGATGAAAGCGCCCGTCCGCCATTTGCACCACGTTGAACGGCACCATGCCGGCCAGGACCGTGCGCTCCGGTAGCCGCGCCCGCAGCTGCTCGGCATTGCCGACGCCATTCTGCAGGCTGATCACCAGCGCATCGGGTTTCGCATGGCGCGCGATGGCGTCCGCCGCGTCGCCGGTCGCGGCGCTCTTGACGGTGACCAGGACCAGGTCGGCCTCGGCCAGCCGGGCCGGATCGACGCTGAACGGCACCTGGGCGACGTCGAGCCGAACCGCACCGCCGTGCAGGTCGGTCAGCAGCACGCCGTGGCGGGCGATGCGTTCCGCCATCGACGCGCGGCCGATCAGTAGCACGTCGGCACCGGAAGCCAGCAGCGAGCCGCCGACGTAGACGCCGATCGAGCCGGCGCCGAAGATCGCGATCTTCATCGGATATCAGTAGGCGATGCGCAAGCGCCGGTACAGCAGCGCGAGCACGAACAGCGGACCGATCAGCAGGAAGCGCAGGTCCTCGAAGAAGGAAGGTTTGCGCCCCTCGATCCGGTGACCGACGAACTGGCCGATCCAGGCTGCCACGAACACCACGATCGACAGCGGCAGCACCGTCTGCGGCGGCAGCAAGGCCAGGATGCCGAACATCACGCCGCAGACGAACAGCATGCCGCCGGCAAACGGCGGCGACAGTCGGCAGTAGTACAGCAGGCAGCCGATGCCGAAACCGAGCGCAACCAGCGGATGCAGCGCCCACAGCAGGCCGAGCAGCGAAAAAATGATGGCGGGGATGCACATCACGTGGATCGCTTCATTGACCGGATGGCGATGGCTTTCCGCATAGTGCGCCAGCAGCACATCGACTGGCCTGTTTGACAACTGTCGCATCGCAGCTCCTTTCCGTCTCCGTCGTTCAACGCCCGCCGCTGACATCGATGAACGCGCCAGTGGTATAGGAAGCGCGTTCCGAGAGCAGCCAGAGAATCGCGTTGGCCACCTCGACCGCATCGCCGCCGCGCTTCATCGGCACCGTTTCCTTGACCCTGTCCACCCGACCCGGCTCGCCGCCGCTGGCATGGATCTCGGTATAGATCACGCCCGGGCGCACCGCGTTGACGCGGATGCCTTCGTCCGCCACTTCCCTGGCCAGGCCGATCGTCATCGCATCGAGCGCCGCCTTGGAGGCGGCGTAATCGATATATTCATTGGGCGCACCGAGCCTGGCCGCGATCGAGGAAACGTTGACGATGGCGCCGCCGTTACCGCCGCGCCGGGTAGACATGCGCCGTATCGCCTCGCGTGCGCACAGGAAGCTGCCGGTCACGTTGGCGGCAAAAATGCGCGACAGGCGCGCCGCATCCATGTCTTCCAAGCGCGCCTGGCGTTCCAGGATGCCGGCATTGTTGACCAGTGCGGTGAGGGGGCCGAGGGCCCGGTCGACTTCGGCGAACAGCCGTCTCACGTCGGCCTCGGACGCGACATCGGCCTGCACCGCGATCGCTTCGCCGCCGCTGTTGCGGATGGCGCCCACCACTTCTTCGGCGGCCGCGCCGTTACTGCGGTAATTCACGCACACCGCGTAGCCTTCCACCGCCGCCAGCTGCGCAGTGGCAGCGCCGATCCCACGGCTGGCTCCGGTGATCACGATTACTTCATTACTCATGGCCTCCTCCTGATGATCCAAGGTGGTACGGCGGCATTCTGGGTCCGCCTTCATCCATCGGCAGCCTCGGCCGGCGCTTCAGCACGGGCAGGCCGGATGTGCAAGATGTCGATTGCCGGGAAGCATTGCGACGCGCCTGTCCCCGGGGCGCGCCGCAGCTTCGCGGCAAGGACGATTTTGCCATCAACGCTAGAAATTTTCCCAAATGCTGTTAGCGCTACCTGCATCGGCAGCCAGCCCGGCGCCACCCGCCTCTGCTTCAGTAAAATGCTGGGATGCGTACCGTTCGTTCCACTCCTCTTGCCGGTTTTCCGCCGGTAATCGATAGCGCTACCCGGGTGCTGATCCTGGGCAGCTTTCCCGGCGTCGCCTCGCTGGCGGCACAGCAATACTATGCCCATCCCCGCAACCAGTTCTGGCGGCTGCTGACCGCCGTCCTCGGGGAAGACCTGGTTGCACTGCCGTATGCGGAAAGGCTGC
Organism: uncultured Noviherbaspirillum sp.; assembly: GCA_966211575.1. Taxonomy (GTDB): domain Bacteria; phylum Pseudomonadota; class Gammaproteobacteria; order Burkholderiales; family Burkholderiaceae_D; genus Noviherbaspirillum. Next base: position 9,714 of record CBIHOK010000056.1, on the reverse strand, counting down.
AGCGCCTGCGTGCGCATCGCGTCGGATTATGGGACGTGATCGACGTCTGCGAACGCGAAGGCAGCCTGGATGCCGCAATCCGCAACGCGCAGCCGAACGATTTCGCCAGACTCAAGCATGATTGTCCCGAGCTTCGCCGGGTTTGCTTCAACGGCAAGACATCGGGAAAATTTGCGCCCCAATTCGTCGCCGCCGGTTTCGACACCCTGGTCTTGCCCTCTTCCTCGCCAGCCAATGCCCAATTATCGTTCGAGCAAAAGCTGCTTGAATGGAAGCGCGTGCTGCCATAACGTTTCGGTAGAATTGCGGTGCCGCTCCATCGCGGCCGCTCACTGTCTCCCAAATTCATGCTCATCAAACGCAAATCCATCGAGGCCCAGGCCAACCGCAAGGCCGGCCCCGGCAATCCTGCCCCATCGCCGCGCCCGCCGCGCAAGCCGAAGTTCGCACCGGTCACCTTGTCGGAAGAAGGCGGCGTGCGCTTCCTGCATTTCGGTACCGAATGGGTACAGGGCGCGATGCGCATCCGCAAGCCGGACTGGATAGAACTCGAATACGCGCAACAGATGATGGCGTGGCTGCTGTTCAACGATACGCCTTCGCACGTGGTGCAGCTCGGCCTCGGCACCGGCGCGCTGACCAAGTTCTGCTATCGCAGCTTTCCCGATACGCGAGTGACGGCGGTGGAGCTGAATCCGTCGGTGATCGCGATCTGCAACAGCATGTTCAAGCTGCCGCAGGAAGACGAACGGCTGTCGGTGCTGGAAATGGATGCGCTCGATTTCGTCAGCGACGAAGCCCGGCACGGCCGCCTCGATGCACTGCAGGTCGACCTGTACGACGCCACCGCACGCGGCCCGGTGCTCGATACGCCCGAATTCTATGCGGCCTGCGCCGCCTGCCTGGCGCCGCAGGGAATCATGACGGTGAACCTGTTCGGCGATCATCCGAGCTATGCGAAGAACCTGAAGGCGATGCGTTATGCATTCGATACCGTGATGTGCCTGCCGGAAGTGCACGAAGGGAATGTGGTCGCGCTGGCGTTCAAATCGCGCCCCGAGCTGAATTTCACCGCCTTGTATGAGCGGGCCGACCGCATTGCGCTGGCTACCCGCCTGCCGGCCAAATCCTGGGTCAATGGATTGAAGGCCTGGCAGGGGCGCGGCGGCTGACTCCCGCTGCGCTATCATCCACACTATCGCCCGCCTCCCGGATCCGCCACATGAACAAAGCAGCAAGCAAGCCACTCGACCTGCAGCAGATCTTCACCTGGCTGCTGGCCGACGGCGTGATCGAAAAGGCCGACGTCAAAAGCGCGTACAACCACGCGCAGGCGATCTACAAGAATGCCGCGATCGCCACTCACCCGCTCACCGCGGTCGCCCAATGCAAGCTGGTGTCGGCGACGCCGCCGCACCGGCAGCTGACGCTCGACTGGCTTACAGAGTGGGCCGCCGCCAAGGCCGGCGTGCCGTTTTTCCGGATCGACCCGCTCAAGATCGATTTCACCCGCGTGGCCGACGTGATGTCGGCCACCTATGCATCGCGCTTCCACATCCTGCCGGTGGAAATGACGCAGACCGAAGTCGTGATCGCCTGCGCCCAGCCGTTCATGGGCGCCGAATGGCAGAGCGAGATCGCGAAGGTGACGCGGCGCGAAGTCAAGCTGGTGATGGCCAATCCGCTCGACATCGCGCAGTACACCGCGCAGTTCTTCACGCTGGCGAAATCGATCAAGAACGCCAACAAGTCGAGCGGCCAGGACCTGGCGCTGCGCAACAACTTCGAGCAACTGGTCGAACTGGGCAAGAGCAACAAGCAGTTCGACGCCAACGACCAGCACATCATCAACATCGTCGACTGGCTGTGGCAGTACGCATTCGAACAGCGCGCGTCCGACATCCACCTGGAGCCGAAGCGCGACATGGGCGTGATCCGCTTCCGCATCGACGGCGTGCTGCACCAGGTCTACCAGGTGCCGGCCGTGGTGCTGATCGCGATGACCGCGCGCATCAAGCTGCTCGGCCGCATGGACGTGATCGAGCGACGCCGCCCGCAGGACGGCCGCATCAAGACCCGCACCGCCGGCGGCCAGGAAATCGAGCTGCGGCTGTCGACCCTGCCCACCGCCTTCGGCGAAAAGCTGGTGATGCGCATCTTCGATCCCGAGGTCGTGGTCAAGACCCTGCCCGAACTGGGCTTCCCCGCCGACGACGCGCGGCGCTGGGATGCGCTCACCGCCCGCCCGCACGGCATCATCCTCGTCACCGGCCCCACCGGCTCCGGCAAGACCACCACGCTCTACACCACGCTCAAGGCGCTGGCGACCTCCGAAGTCAACGTCTGCACCGTCGAAGACCCGATCGAAATGGTCGAAGGCTCGTTCAACCAGATGCAGGTGCAGCACGGCATCGACCTGTCCTTCGCCGACGGCGTGCGCGCGCTGATGCGCCAGGATCCGGACATCATCATGGTCGGCGAAATCCGCGACCTCGAAACCGCCGAAATGGCGATCCAGGCCGCCCTCACCGGCCACCTGGTTCTTTCCACGCTGCACACCAACGACGCCCCCTCCGCCGTGATGCGCCTGCTCGAACTCGGCGTCCCCTACTACCTGCTCGAAGCCACCCTGATCGGCATCATGGCGCAGCGCCTGGTGCGCACGCTCTGTCCCGACTGCAAGAAACCCGAAGGCGAACTCAGCGCCGATGTCTGGGACGCGCTGACCGAAGGCTGGGAACTTCCCAGGCCCGCCACCGTCTATCGTCCCGTCGGCTGTCCGGAATGCCGCCAGACCGGCTACCGCGGCCGCACCGGCCTGTACGAATTGCTGACCATCACGCAGCCGTTCTCGAAACTGATCCAGGAAGAGACCGACATCCATGCTCTCCGGCAGCAAAGCATTCGCGACGGCATGAAGCCGCTGCGCATCGCCGGCGCGCTGAAGATTGCGGAAGGTGTGACGACGGCGGATGAGGTGTTGAAGGTGACGTCGGCGCAGAACTGACAAGCTGGCGCTTGGATACACGAGCGGTGCTTGTCGGTAAAACCGGAATACGTGGCGGCAAGGGAAGGCGATTTTTTGCCGCGATGCCTATACCGATTCCAAAAATTGTTGCTATAATCGCGGCCTCGTTGGGTCGTTAGCTCAGTTGGTAGAGCAGCGGACTCTTAATCCGTAGGTCGAGTGTTCGAGCCACTCACGACCCACCAGCAGAATCAGGAAAAGCCCAGTCCATGTGACTGGGCTTTTTGCGTTATGGCTTCCTGCATGCAATGCGTAGTCATGCCCCGTCGCCCGTCATTCCAGTCCGTCAACGCCGATGTGTCCCCTCAGGCACCAGCAGCATTGGGCGGCGCGGTGCTGCCGCGATGGACGAGCTGGATCGGGAATACCTGGAACGGTTCGTAAGACTGCCCCTCCAGGCGCGCAATGATTTGCGCAGCAGCCGCCGCGCCGATCTCGATGATGGGCGTACTGATGCTGGTCAGTCCGGGAGTCTGGGTGGCGCCGAGATCGGTGTTGTCGACACCGGTGAGGGAAATGTCCTCCGGTATGCGAACGCCCGCCTTGCGGCAGGCGACCATGGCGCCGACTGCGAAGACGTCGTTGGTGGCGACTACGGCGGTGGGCCGCTGCGGCTGCGCCAGGATACGGTTCATTCCTTCTTCCGCGGTAGCGAGTGAAATCGCCGCGTACTGCACATATCGGTCTTCCAGCGTCAAACCCGCTTCCGCCAAGGCCGCGCGCACGCCGGCGCCCCGCGCGCGCGCGCGATCGTTGCCCGTGACCGGAGCACTGAGCAAGCCGATTCGCTTGTGCCCGAGCCCTATCAGATGGCGCGTGATTTCGTAGGTTGCCGCCTGGTTGTCGAAACCGACGCTCGGGTGCCGCCGGAATGGATCGATGCCCCAGGTCAGTACATACGGACGGCCGTAATCCTCCAGCAGTGCAAACAGGGCGGGATCATGGTCCATGCCGACAAACACGAACGCATCCACGCCATGCTGAATCAGTTGACCAGCCACCCTCAACTCCGAGGCGAGATCGTAGTGATGCGCGGCCAGCACCATGGAATAGCCGCGCTCGTCGAGCCGCTGTTGCAAGGCGCTGGTGGTACGCGCATACAGGGCATAGTCGAACGAAGGCACGACTGCGCCGATCATCTTGCTGCGATGGCTGCGCAGCGAACGGGCAGCGCCGTGGGGAACGTAACGCAACTTGGCGGCCGCTTTCATTACCCGCTCGCGGGTTTCCGGATCCACTTGCTCGGGATTGTTGAGCGTACGGGAAACCGTGGCCGTGGAAACGCCTGCAAGACGGGCCACATCCCTGGCCGCCGAGCGGGCCCTGGGTTCGGGGGCCTTGTCTTCAGAAGGGGGAAGTTGTGACATTGCCGCCAGGGAACTGGGCGGTCGCGCCCAATACAATCGTTTTCATATTTCAATTATGCACGATTAAAAATATTCTTGTACAAAAATGAGATCGATGCTAAATTAAAGCCTATGTAATCGATTACATCTCTGCGTTGAACAGGTGTTGCAGCACCTTCCTGCTGTTCTGGTCGCGTGCCGTCAATACTGCACTACTGAGTTGAACCAACCGGCCGCGTCCACGTTGCGCCACCCTCCCCGGAGGGATAAAACACAGGAGACAGTATCTTGAAAAAAACAGCCTTCCCCTCGCATCGCCCCTTTCAATCCAGCCGACGCAAGGCCCTGAAGCAGACCGCTTCGCTTGGCGCGCTGGCGGTCGCCGGCACGCATTTGCTGCCCTCGGCCCTGGCGCAGACAGATGATCTCGGTCCGTACAAGAGCGCGAAGATCAACTGGCGCCAGGTCGAAGGCGAGTCGATCGCCGTGGCCGTGATTCCGGCCAGCTATTTCGACAACCTCGGCTCCCTGATACCGCAGTTCGAAGCCCTCACCGGCATCAAAGTGCGCATGGAAAAAGTCCCGCCGGGGCAGATCCGCCAGAAGGCCACGCTCGACCTGTCTTCCCGGACCGCCACCTATGCCACTCACGCGGCCGATCCGATGTATTACCCGCTGTACGTGGCAAACAAGTGGGTCGACCCGCTCGATCGCTACCTGAATGACCCGTCGCTCACGGATCCCGCCTGGTTCCAGTATGAAGACATCCTGAAAGCATGGCGCGAAGCCGATTCGATCGAGGGCAAGCCTTATGGCATTCCGTATGACGGGGAAGTCACGCTGCAGGTCTATCGCAAGGACCTGTATGACGCGAAAAACCTGAAGCCGGCCGACACTTACGACCAACTGGTCGCCAACGCCAAGACGCTCAACGATCCCGGCTCTCGCCTCTACGGGCTGGCCCTGCGCGGCATGGCCGGCGCCGGCCAGAACATGTACATCTACCCGTCGTTGTTTCGCGGCTTCGGCGGCAACTGGTTCACCGGCTCGAAACTGAAAGTGAATACGCCGGAGGCGGTGAAAGCGCTGCGGTGGTATGTAGACGTCCTTACCCACTACGCGCCGCCGGCGGTGCGCAACTGGAACTGGCCCGACATCGCGGATGCCTTCGCACAAGGCACGGTCGCCTGTTATATCGACGCGCATTCGTCGGCGGCAGTGTTGAACAATCCCGAAAAATCCAGAGTGGTCGGCAAGATCGGTTTTGCGCGCTGGCCCGCGGGGCCGAGCGGCAAACGCGTAACCTCGATCTGGAACTGGGGCTTTCCGATCAATGCCGCTCTCAGCGAGCGCGCGAAAAAAGCCACCTGGCTGTTCATCACCTGGGCCTCCAGCGCCGAAACCCAGGCGCGCACGTCGTGGAAGTTCTCAGGCCCGTCCAAGCGCTCGGGTATCAACCGGCTCTCGTTATGGAAATCGAAGGAATTCGAAGCAGCCTTCGCCAATTCCGGCTACAACTTCGTGCAGGCGGCGCTGGAATCGCTGGAGCACGACACCGACGTCGACTGGCGCCCGCGCGTGCCGCAATGGCCCGCTATCGGCGACACCATGGCGACCAACATCCAGGCAGCACTGACCGGGCAAAAAACGCCGAAGGAAGCGCTGGATGAAGCCCAGGCCCGTATCCAGCGAATCATGCCGAGCTAATGCGGCACCTTACTTCATCCACCGGGGCCGCGAAGGCGCCCCGGGCAGACGCAGTGCACGGAGCGCGGACGCTGGCGAGCCAGGAGCGGCGTTTCGCTCTTTTCCTGCTGGTGCCGGCGCTGCTGGTGCTGATAGTGACCACCACCATTCCGTTGATCTACCTGGCATGGAACAGCGTGCACCGCATCGACCTCGGAATGCCCTGGCTGTCGGGTTTTGCCGGGCTTGAAAACTATGTCCAGATGAGTGGCGATCCGCGGTTCTGGAATTCGCTGTGGCTAACTCTGATCTACACCTCCAGCACCGTGGTGCTGCAGGTGGTGATTGGCCTGTCGCTGGCGCTGCTGGTGCTGCAGATTCCGAAGGGCCAGGGCGTGCTGCGGGTCGCCACGATTCTCCCTATCGTGCTGGCTCCAGTGGTGGTCGGCCTGTTCTGGCGCACTCTGGTGCTCGCGCCCGACTTCGGGCTGGTGGACCTGGTGACGCGCAGCCTCGGCCTGGGCAGCTATTCCTGGCTGGGCGATCCGCAGCTGGCGTTGATTTCCGTCATCGCCATTCACACCTGGCAGTGGACACCCTTTGCGTTCCTGGTTCTGCTGGCCACGCTCGCCACGCTGCCGCCGGACGTCTACGAAGCGGCGCGACTGGATCGTGCAAATGCATGGCAACGGTTTGTTCACATCACCCTGCCGCTGATTCGCCCGGCGATCGTGATGGTGGTCATCATGCGCATGATGACGGCGTTGTCCGCGTTCGCGGCGATCTTCGCAGCCACCGGCGGTGGCCCGGGTTCTGCCACCGAGATCCTCAACCTGTATGCCTACCGTACCTCGTTCTCCGAGCTGAACCTTGGTTACGGCGCGTCGCTGGCCATGGTTCTGATGGGCATCACGCTGACGATTTCTTACCTGATGTTCCGAATGAGGAAGGCTCGATGAGTAAATCCAGAATCCGCAGCCTGGCGCTATGGCTGCTGGCCGGCTTGCTGCTGCTGGTATGGGCTTTCCCGATTTTTTGGGCGCTCATGACCTCGTTCAAGTCGGAGCGCGACGTGCTCGCCTACCCGCCGGCGTTCTTTTTCACGCCGACGCTGGACAATTACCGCGCGGTGATGTTCGGCGCCTCGTCCATCCTGCACAACCTGTGGTCGAGCATGGTCTTGTCGAGCTGGACCACGCTGCTGACCATGCTGTTCGCGGTGCCCGCTGCCTACGCGCTGGCACGGCTGCACTATCCGGGCAAGCGCAGCTCCGGCTTCTATGTGCTGGCCACGCAGATGCTGCCGCCGATGGGATTGATCATTCCCTATTACCTGGTGCTGCAGAAGATTGGCGGACTCGACACCTATAGCGGCCTCACCGCGATCTACCTGTCGTTCTCGTTGCCGTTCGCGATCTGGCTGATGGTTTCGTATTTCGAGGACATTCCCTACGAAATGGAAGAAGCCGCGCTGCTCGATCGTGCGGGTCGCGTTCGCACGCTTTGGTATGTGATCCTGCCCCAGGTGCGCGGCGGCATTGCGGTGACCACCATTTTCGTATTCCTCAACGCCTGGAACGAATTCCTGTTCGCCGTGGTCCTTGGCGGCAATCACGTCAGGCCGGTCACGGTCGCCATGTTCAATTTCATTTCCGTGGAGCAGACCCAATGGGCGCGACTTGCAGCCGGGGCCATGCTGGCCATGGCGCCGGTCATCCTGATCGGGCTCGCGGCGCAACGCCATATCGTGAAGGGACTAACGGTGGGCGCAGTCAAAGGAGGAGGTCGTCGATGAATCAGTCGGGAAACGTACGTATCGAAGGCGTGGTGAAGCAGCACGGCAGTTTCACCGCCCTTCACGGACTCGACCTGGATATCCGTTCGGGTGAATTTTTTGCGCTGCTGGGCCCGTCCGGCTCCGGCAAGACCACCACGCTGCGCATCCTTGCCGGGCTGGAGTCGGTCAATGCCGGGCGGGTGCTGCTCGATGGTCAGGATGTCACCCACAAGGAGCCGGGCGAGCGCGACGTCGCGATGGTGTTTCAGAGCTACGCGCTGTATCCGCACATGACCGTATCGGAAAATATTGCGTTCCCGCTCAGGATGGGCGGAACGCCCCCTGCCGGGATTACCGGCGCCGTCAAGGATGCGGCCGACAAGGTCGGGATCGGCCATTTACTGTCGCGTCGCCCTGGCCAGCTGTCCGGCGGACAGCAGCAGCGCTGCGCGCTGGCGCGCGCCATCGTACGCAAGCCGCGCCTGTTCCTGCTGGATGAACCGCTATCCAATCTGGACGCCAAGCTGCGGCTCGAAACCCGTGCCGAGCTGCGCAAGCTGCAGCGCACGCTCGGCACCACCGCGGTCTACGTGACGCACGACCAGGAAGAGGCCATGACGGTGGCCGACCGCATGGCGGTGTTCATGGAAGGCCGGGTGGTGCAGGTCGGAACGCCGCGCGAAATCTTCCTGCGCCCGGCCAATGTGACCGTAGCCGGCTTCATCGGCACACCACCGATGAATCTGTTGACGGCCACGCTGGCGGGCGGCACGGCCCAGGTGGCGGGCGTGAGCATGCCGGTAGACGGCGCCGGCGACGCACGCGGCGAGATAGTGCTCGGTGTGCGGCCAGGAGACCTTTTCGTCGCCGCGGAGGGCATCCCGGCACAGATCGATTTCATTGAAGACTTTGGCGACAGCACCATTCTCAACCTGCTGATCGGCGAACAGCATGTCAAAGTGAAAGCCGGCCAGGCGGCGCAGGTGTCCGAAGGCCAGCGGGTGTGTCTCGGCTTCCCGCCTTCGGCGGCCCATCTGTTCGACCGCCAGAGCGGCCTCAGACTGGGGAACTGATTTATGAACAATGCGGCTGCAAACAGGCAAACAGGTAAAGGACCAGACCGGAAATGAACAAGAAGCCAAATATCGTACTCATCCTGAACGATGACATGGGTTACTCCGACATTGGCTGCTACGGCGGCGAGATCGAGACCCCCAACCTCGACCGCCTGGCGGCCAACGGATTGCGCTTTTCGCAGTTCTACAATACGGCGCGCTGCAGCCCCTCGCGGGCCTCGCTGCTGACAGGCCTGCATCCGCATCAGACCGGGGTCGGCATCCTCACCTACAACTTCGGCCCGGAAGGCTATGCCGGCAACCTGAACAAGAATTGCGTAACGATCCCGGAAGCGCTCAAATCGAGTGGATATCGCACTTACATGAGCGGAAAATGGCATATCGCCAGCAGCCTGACCGAACCGAGCGACGCCTGGCCGCTGCGGCGGGGATTCGACGATTTTTTCGGCACGATCATCGGCGCCGGCAGCTTCTACGACCCTAACACGCTCACCAGGGGCGAGCAGAATATCGAGCATGAAGCGAAACAGGATCCCGAGTTCTTTTATACGGACGCCATCAGCGACCAGGCGGTCGCCACGATACGTAAGCACGCCCAGGAACATCCTGACCGGCCCTTCTTCCAATACGTTGCCTATACCGCGCCGCACTGGCCGCTGCATGCGCACGAGGAAGACATCAGGAAATACAAAGGCCGCTTCGACAAGGGCTGGGACCAGCTTCGCACCGAACGGCTGGAGCGCCTGGTCAAGGCCGGCATCCTTGACGCTTCCTGGAAGCTGACCGATCGGGACCCAACCC
>CBIHOK010000055.1:0-21254 GCA_966211575.1 uncultured Noviherbaspirillum sp. | reverse complement strand
GCAAGATCTACATGGGCTCCGATTCGTATAAGCCGGCCGATGCCATCTATGCGGGACTGGCTTCCCCTGCGGATCGAGGGCTGATGTCCACTCCCTCCTGGCAGCCCGGCCAGGCAAGCTGGGCGTAAGCTAGCGCCCGGCGCTACGGTCATCTGTGCCCGCCCGGCACAGATCCTGTGCGCTGACGCGGATGGCGGAAACAGCGGGAACGTCTTACGCTTGTCGCCATGTTCACCCCAGGAGCCACCATGAAGCACCCGACCATCCGTGCCCTCAGCGGCGCCCCGGCACTTGCCGGCCTCGCCGCAGACCACACCGCACTCGTCGTCATCGACTTCCAGATGGAATATTTCGAAGGGGGCCGCCTGTTCATCCCCGACGGGATGGCTGCTCTGTCGAACGCAGCGCATCTGGTGCGTTTTGCGGACAGCCATCGCATACCGGTATTCCATGTGCAGCATCTGGGCCCTGCCGGCGGCCCGCTATTCGCTCGCGATGGCGCGAACTCCGCATTCCACCCGGAGCTCATGCCGCAGCCGCACCATATCGTCGTGCAAAAAACCATGCCGAGCAGCTTTGCCGGCACCGATCTTCATTCACAATTGCAGACACAGGAAATCAAGACGCTGGTCATTTGCGGACTGATGACGCACATGTGCGTCTCCACCACGGCCCGCGATGCACGCCCGCTCGGCTACCAGGCGGTGGTCGCCGGCGACGCATGCGCTACGCGCGATATCGATGGATGGGATGGGGGCACGGTGGGACACGCCGAATTGCATCGGGCGGCACTGACGGCACTTTCGGACAGTTTCGCCGCCGTACTGCCAACTGCCGCGATCACCGCTCTCGCAGTCCAGTGAGAGCGCAGCCGGCTCCGTTCACGCCGGCTCGAAACGACCGCCTGCCATCGGGAACCCCTTCAGGAACTCGGCGGCCGGCAGGCGCTTGCCGCCGGGCTTTTGCAACTCCGTTACTCGCAAGCGGCCTGCGCCGCACCCAATCACCACGCCGGACTCGGCGTCGGCCGTCAGCACCTGGCCCGGGCCATCGGCCGAACCCGGCAATGCGCACGCCTGCCATAGCTTGATCGGCACCCCGTTGAAGCGAGCACTGGCGCCCGGGAACGGGTTGAAGGCGCGGATCTTGCGCTCCAGGATCGGCGCAGCCTGCGTGAAATCGAGCGCCGCTTCTTCCTTTGTGATCTTGGCCGCATAAACGGCACCGGCCTCGGGTTGCGGAGTAGACGTCAACTCGTCGCGCTCCAGCTTGCGCAGCGCCTCGACGATCATCCGGCCGCCGAGCACGGCGAGCTTGTCGTGCAGGCTGCCGGTCGTGTCGGCGGCGGCAATCGGCAATCGCTCCAGCAGCAGCATCGGCCCGGTATCCAGCCCCTCTTCCATCTGCATGATGGTGACGCCGGTTTCGGCATCGCCGGCTTCGATCGCCCGGTGGATGGGCGCGGCGCCGCGCCAGCGCGGCAGCAGCGATGCATGGATGTTGATGCAGCCGTACTTCGGAATGTCGAGCACGCTGCGCGGCAGAATCAGGCCGTAGGCGGCCACCACCATCACATCGGGCTGGATCTGCCGCAGCAGTTGATGCGCATCGCGCGCAGCCTCCGGGTATTTGCCGTCAAGGCGCAACGATAACGGCTGTGCCACGGGAATGCCATGCGCCAGCGCGAACTGCTTGACCGGCGACGCCTGCAGCTGCATGCCGCGACCGGCCGGCCGATCGGGTTGGCTGAGTACCAGGGGGATATCGAAATCCGCTTGATGCAGCGCTTTGAGTGCGACCGCGGCGAACTCCGGAGTGCCGGCGAATAGGATTTTCATTGTGTGGAGGCGCCGGCAATCGCCATCGGCGTCGAGGGAATTAAAGGCCGGAATTAAAGGCCGAAACTCAAGCGGTCGCTGCAGCCCGCTTCTTCTCGCGCATCAGTTCGCGCTCTTCCTTCAGCAGCTTGGTCTTGATCCGGTTGCGCTTCAGCGGCGACAGGTATTCGACGAATACCTTGCCTTTCAGGTGATCCATTTCATGCTGGATACAGACCGCCAGCAAGCCGTCCGCTTCCAGTTCGAACGGCTGGCCCGCCAGGTCGAACGCGCGCACCTTCACGCGCGACGGACGCTCGACGCCATCGTAAATCCCGGGCACAGACAGGCAGCCCTCGTCGTACACCTGTCTGTCCTCGCTGGCCCAGACGATTTCCGGATTGACGAAGACCCGCAGATCATCATGCGTTTCCGACGTGTCGATGACGATCAGTTGCTCGTGCACGTCGACTTGCGTGGCGGCCAATCCTACGCCGGGCGCTTCGTACATGGTTTCGGCCATGTCGGCGGCAAGCTTCTTCAGGCGTGCATCGAACACCGCCACGGGTTTGGCGATCTTGTGCAGGCGCGGATCGGGATAACGCAGAATCTTCAGTACGGACATACGGCTTTTGTGCAACAAGGTAACAATATTGGACTGTCGTTTCTCTTGCTAGTTCAAGGATTTATGTGCAGAATTTGATTCAAAGTGGCAAGTATTGCCGGATCTATTGCCGGATCACCACCGGAGGTCCCTCCTGTCACTCCTTATCGCATGCAACATGCGGCGGCCAAGAATAACAAGCTTCCACACAGGCCTCGCTTACCGGACAGATCATGAAAAAGTTTAGCACAGCCGCCGTTATCCTCGCGTTTGCCGGCACCGTGGGCAGCGTTTCCGCGAGTGCCGCGAACAGCGCCCCCAAGTGCAGCTTCCTGCCGAATGCGCCCGATCAGCACGTGGTTGTGCGCGGCGATACGCTGTGGGATATTTCCGGCCAATTCCTGCAGCACCCCTGGTGCTGGCCGCAGGTATGGGGAATGAACCGCGACGAAATCCGCAATCCGCACTGGATCTATCCGGGCCAGGTCGTGTATTTCGATCATGTCGCCGGCCGCCTGCGCCTCGGCAACGTAGTGGAAAGTGGCAGCGCCGGCGGCATGCCGACCGTACGGCTGTCGCCCCAGATACGGAGCAGCCAGGTAACCAGGGACGCGATCCCGGCGATTCCCCCGAATGCGATCGAACCTTTCCTGTCGCAACCGCTGGTGGTGGAGCAGGATCAGCTGGAACGTACGCCGTATATCGTCGCCACCGAGGAAAACCACGTGGTGCTTGGCAAGAACGATCTCGCATATGTACGCGGCGATCTGAATGGCAAGACCCTGTTCCAGGTGTTTCGTCCGGCCACCCCGCTGAAGGACCCGGTCACCCATGCGGTCATCGGCTATGAAGCCGTCTATCTCGGCACCGCCAAGCTGGAACAGCTGTCGACCGATCCGAATGTGGCGCACGTGTTCCGCATCGCGAGCGTCAAGCAGGAAATGGCCAAGGGCGACCGCCTGCTGCCGATGCCGCCGATGCCCATTCTCAATTACGTGCCGCATCCGCCGGAGCGCGCGGTCGACGCGCGCGTGGTGTCGGTCTACGGCGGCGTCTCGCAAGCCGGGCAAAACCAGATCGTGTCGGTCAATCGCGGCAGCGCCGATGGACTCGACCTCGGCACGGTGCTCGAACTGGATCACTTCGGCGGCAGCGTTACCGATACCGTGGAAGGCGGCAATTCCTGGTTCTCGGGCAAAAAGGAGGTCAAGCTGCCGAACCGGCACTATGGCGAACTGTTCGTGTTCCGCGTGTTCCAGCACATTTCCTATGGTCTCGTGATGCAAGTCACCAACGCGGTACAGATCGGCGACGTCGCGAAAACGCCGGAATAGAAACGCAATGGCGGAACCCGGCCGGGAGCAGGAACTCGCGCAATGGATACGGCTGGAGCAGACGCCGGGGGTCGGTAACGAATTCGCCCGCAAGCTGCTGGCGGCATTCGGACTGCCGGCAAACATTTTCTCCGCGACGCCGGCAGCGCTGCTGCAGATCGTGCCGCAACACCTCGCGTCCGCGTTGCTGGCTCCGCCTTCCGACGCCACCCAACGGCTGATAGCGCAGACCCGGGAATGGCTGGCCGAGGAAGACAACCATCTGCTGACGCTGGCTGATGCCGCTTACCCGCGCAGCCTGCTCGAAATTTCCGACCCGCCGCTGATGCTGTATGTGAAGGGCCGCACCGAGCTGCTTGCGCGTCCCGCGCTGGCGGTGGTGGGCAGCCGCAACGCCACCGCGCAAGGCATCGCCAACGCCGAAAAGTTTTCCGAAGCGCTCAGTTGCGCAGGCCTGACGATCGTCTCCGGCCTCGCGCTCGGCATCGATACCGCGGCCCATGTCGGCGGCCTGCGCGGCAGCGGTTCGACGATCGCCGTCATCGGTACCGGCGCCGATATCGTCTATCCGGCACGCAACCGGACGCTTGCGCACCGGATCGCGGCCGAGGGCTGCATCGTCAGCGAGTACGCGCTCGGCAGCGGCGCGCGGCGCGCCAATTTCCCGCGCCGCAATCGCCTGATCTCGGGACTGGCGCATGGCGTGCTGGTAGTCGAGGCAGCCGCGCAATCCGGTTCGCTGATCACTGCCCGCGTGGCCGGCGAGCAGGGGCGCGACGTGTTCGCCATCCCCGGCTCCATCCATTCACCGCTGGCCAAGGGTTGCCATCAGCTGATCAAGCAAGGCGCCAAGCTGGTCGAGTCGGCGCAGGACGTGCTGGAAGAACTGGGCCAGCAAAATCTTGCGATCCCCTTGCCCTGCGCACCGACCGCTCCCTCGCCGCCAGCCACGTCGCCTCTGCTGCGCGCGCTCGGTTACGACCCGGTCGACATCGACACGCTCGCCGTACGTTGCCGTCTCGGCATTGCCGACCTCAGCGCGCAATTGCTCGCGCTTGAACTGGAAGGCCGCGTCGAGATGCTGGCCGGCGGCATGGTGCGGCGGCTCGACGCCACCTGATCGTTTTTGGGACGTCGCGCCGTTTTTGGGATATGCTGTACTGAGTAAGCGCTCGATGCATGTTGTAGCTGGCGTGGCACTTTTTTCCGCCCTTCATCATCATTGGCAGTGGGGAAAGACGGAACGGCAAGAGTGTCATTTATTCGCAACCTCGTTGCCTCGCAGCTTGTTTCGCAACGACCTTCACGCTACATTAGAACCATGTTTGACGTCCTCGTTTATCTCTACGAAACGTATTACCGCCCCGATGCCTGCCCCGATTCGGAAGCATTGGTAAAGAAGCTTGCGGCAGTCGGTTTCGAAGAGGATGAAATCTCCAAGGCGCTCGGCTGGCTGACCGACCTGGCCGAAACCACCAACGATTTTTCCGACCGCTATCCGCAGCAGACCACGTTTTCCTTCGGCACGCGCATCTATGCGCCGCAGGAAATGGATGTGCTGGGGACCGAAGCGATCGGCTTCCTGCAATTCCTGGAATCGGCCAAGGTGATCAATCCGATCCAGCGCGAAATCGTGATCGAGCGCGCGCTCGCGATCAGCGATTCGCAAGTCTCGCTCGACAAGCTGAAGGTGATCGTGCTGATGGTGATGTGGAGCCAGGGCAAGGAACCGGACGGCCTGATTTTCGACGAACTGTTTTCCGACGACGAGGACGGCGAGCCGCGCCTCCTGCACTAAGCTCCTCCGCGCCGCTCCCTTTTCCCGGACGGCATCTATTGACTTTTCCCATCGCTTGCGGACTTTGCCGCAACCCGCTTATCATTGGCCGCAAATTCTGCCGATAGTTGATATATTGGTAGGGCTTGCAGCCGGGCAAGCATCCGAATTCCCGATTGCGTCCGGCGCGGCCGCGCCACTTTCGAGACCATATTTATGACTAAGACCCTCATCATCGCAGAGAAGCCGTCTGTCGCGAACGATATCGCGAAGGCGCTCGGCGGCTTTACGAAGCACGATGAGTACTTTGAATCCGACAACTACGTCCTGTCGTCCGCGGTCGGCCACCTGGTCGAGATCGCGGTGCCGGAGGAATACGACGTCAAGCGCGGCAAGTGGAGCTTCACCCACCTGCCGATGATCCCGCCGCACTTCGCGCTGAATCCGATCGCCAAGACCGAATCGCGCCTGAAGGTGCTGACGCGCCTGATCAAGCGCAAGGACGTCGGCGCGCTGATCAATGCATGCGACGCGGGCCGCGAAGGTGAACTGATTTTCCGGCTGATCGTGCAATATGCGAAAGCCAAGCAGCCGATCCAGCGCCTATGGCTGCAATCGATGACGCCGGGCGCGATCCGCGAAGGCTTCGCCCGCCTGCGCAACGACCAGGAAATGCAGCCGCTGGCCGATGCCGCGCGCTGCCGCAGCGAGGCCGACTGGCTGATCGGCATCAACGGCACGCGCGCGATGACCGCGTTCAATTCCAAGGAAGGCGGCTTCTACCTGACCACCGTGGGCCGGGTGCAGACGCCGACGCTGTCGATCGTGGTCGAGCGCGAGGAAAAGATCAAGCAATTCGTGCCGCGCGACTATTGGGAAGTGCGCGCCGAATTCGTCTGCGCGGCCGGCATCTACGAAGGCCGCTGGCTCGACACCAAGTTCAAGAAGGACGAAACCGATCCGGAAAAGCGTGCCGAGCGCCTGTGGAGCAAGGCTGCAGCGGAATCGATCGTCGCCGCCTGCCGCGGCAAGACCGGCACCGTCACCGAGGAATCGAAGCCGTCGACACAGATCGCGCCGGCGCTGTTCGACCTCACCAGCCTGCAGCGCGAAGCGAATGCGCGCTTCGGCTTTTCCGCAAAGAACACGCTGGGGCTGGCGCAGGCGCTGTACGAAAAGCACAAGGTGCTGACCTATCCGCGTACCGATTCGCGCCACCTGCCGGAAGACTACCTGGACACCGTCAGGCAGACGCTCGACGTGGTTTCGGAAAACAACAACTATCACCAGTTCGCGAAGCAGATCCTGAACAAGAACTGGGTGAAGCCGAACAAGCGCATCTTCGACAACAGCAAGATCAGCGACCACTTCGCGATCATCCCGACCACGCAGGCACCGAAGAACCTGTCGGAGCCGGAACAGAAACTGTACGACCTGGTCACGCGCCGTTTCATGGCAGTGTTCTTCCCGGCCGCGGAATTCCAGGTCACCACGCGTTATACCGAAGTGTCCGGTCACCAGTTCAAGACCGAGGGCAAGGTGATGACCAATCCCGGCTGGCTGGCGATCTACGGCAAGGAAGCAGTAGTCGACGGCGACAAGGAAAACGCGGGGACGCTGGTACCGGTGGCCAAGGATGAAAAGGTCCAGACCGACAAGATCAACGCGAACCAGCTGGTGACCAAACCACCGGCGCGCTATTCGGAAGCGACCCTGCTTTCCGCGATGGAAGGCGCGGGCAAGCTGGTCGACGACGAAGGCTTGCGCGAAGCGATGGCCGGCAAGGGTCTGGGCACGCCGGCGACGCGGGCGGCGATCATCGAAGGCTTGCTCAACGAAAAATACCTGCTGCGCGAAGGCCGCGAACTGATACCGACCGCGAAAGCGTTCCAGCTGATGACGCTGCTGCGCGGGCTTGGCGTCGACGAATTGACCCTGCCGGAACTGACCGGCGAATGGGAATACAAGCTGTCGCAGATGGAACGCGGCAAGATCAGCCGCGAGGAATTCATGCGCGAGATCGCGCGCATGACGCAGATCATCGTCAAGCGCGCGAAGGAATACGACAACGACACCATCCCCGGCAACTACGCGACGCTGAAGACGCCGTGTCCGAATTGCGGCGGCGTGGTGAAGGAAAACTACCGGCGCTTCGCCTGCACCAATTGCGACTTCTCGATGAGCAAGACGCCCGGCAGCCGCCAGTTCGAAGTGGCCGAAGTCGAGGAATTGCTGCAGAAGCGCGAGATCGGGCCGCTGCAGGGTTTCCGTTCGAAGATGGGCAGGCCGTTCGCCGCGATCCTGAAGATCGTGCGCGACGAAGACATCAACAACTTCAAGCTGGAATTCGATTTCGGCCAGAACGCGAACGACGGAGAAGAACACGAAGCGATCGACTTCTCCGACCAGACGCCGCTCGGCCCCTGCCCGAAGTGCGGCAGCGGCGTGTACGAACTCGGCCTGGCCTATGTCTGCGAAAAGACGGTGGCCAAGCCGAAAGCCTGCGACTTCCGCAGCGGCCGCATCATCCTGCAGCAGGAAATCCTGCCGGAACAGATGGCCAAGCTGCTCAACGAAGGCCGCACCGACCTGCTGCCCGGTTTCGTTTCGCAGCGCACCCGGCGCCCGTTCAAGGCCTTCCTGGTAAGAGACAAGAACGGCAAGGTCGGCTTCGAATTCGAGGAGCGCAAGGCGAAGGCGCCGGCCAAGGGCAAGGGTGGCGAGGCCGCTGACGCCGACGCCGGGCGGACAGCCGACGAAGCGGTCGCAAACGGGAAAGCGGCGGCAACGAAACCTGCGGCGAAAAAGGCGGTCGCAAAGAAAGCGGTGGCGAAGAAAACCTCAGTCAGGAAAGTGGCCTGACGCAGGCAGCGGGCGCCGTTGCCGCTCGCCCGCGCGGCCGGTCCTCGATGACCGGCGCCTGCGCGGCCGCTCGACCGACCGCGTGACCGAAAGAGCCTGCCTTGCAAGCTTTCCTGACATCGATCGGCGCCCACCCGCAGCTGGCTCTGGCCGTCATCCTGCTGACGGCATTCCTGGAATCGCTGGCATTCATCGGTACCGCAATCCCCGCAGCCATCGTGATGTTCACCGGCGGCGCCCTGATCGGCGCCGGCCTGCTCGACCTGTGGCCGACGCTCGGCGCCGCGCTGCTGGGCGCGGTCGCCGGCGACGGACTGAGCTACGAACTGGGGCGCCACCAGGCGGCACGCATTCGCAACGCACGCTTGCTGGCGCGCTATGCGGGCGCGCTGGCGCGCGGCGAACGCTTCGTCCACGAACATGGCGGCAAGAGCATCCTGCTGGCCCGCTTCGTGGCCCCGATGCGCGCGGTGGTGCCGATCATGGCCGGCGTTGCGGCGATGCCGCGCGTGCGCTTTTACCTCGCCAACATCCTGTCCGCCGCGCTGTGGGCGCCTGCCCATATCCTGCCGGGACTGGTATTCGGCGCCTCGCTGCGGGTGGCCGAAGCGGTCACCGCGCGCCTCGGCCTGCTCCTGCTGCTGGTCGCTGCGCTGCTCTGGCTGAGCATGCGGCTGGCGCGCGCGGCGACCGGCCTGCTGCTGCCGCTGCTGAGGCAAGCACGCGCTAGGCTGGTGGCATGGGCCGCCGCCAGCCGGCCGCATGCGATTGCGCGGCTGGTGCTGTTCTTCCTTGATCCCCGCAAGCCGCAATCCGAACTCCTGCTGATGCTGGCCCTGCTGCTGCTGGGTAGCGGCTGGCTGTTTCTCGGCATCCTGGAAGACGTGCTCACGCACGATAAGCTGGTGCAGGTGGATGTCGCGGTGTTCCATTTCCTGAACGGCTTGCGCACCTCCATAGCCGACCGCGTGATGCTCGCGCTTGCCGGGCTCGGCAGCGTCGCCGTGCTGTTGCCGTTAAGTGTGCTGGTGGCCGCATGGCTTGCGCTTCGCCGCTGCTGGCGCACGCTGGTCTACTGGCTGGCGGCGCTGCTGTTTTCCCAGTTGCTGGTGGCGCTGCTGAAAGTCGCGTTGGCACGGCCGAGCCCGTTCCCCGGGGATGCAGCACAGGGATTCGAACAGTTTTCCTTTCCCAGCGGCCATTCTGCTGCCGGTGCCGTGATCTACGGCTTCCTCGCGTTCCTGCTGGCGCGCCGCCAGCCGCTGTCGGCGCGGGCCACCGCCTATGGCACTGCCGCTGCCGTAGTAACGCTGATCGGCCTGGCGCATCTCTATCTGGGCACGCACTGGCTGTCCGACGTGCTGGGCGGCATCTGCCTCGGGCTCGCCTGGGTCGCACTGCTCGCGATGCTGTACACGCATTACGGAATAGACGAAAACCTGCACCGCGCGCAACTGGGAGCGCTCGCTGCCGCGCTACTGCTGCTGTACGCACCCTGGCGTATCGGGGTGCAGATGCCGGATCAACTGGCACGCTATGCACCGCACACGCCGCTCGCCCGGTTGAGTGCCGCAGACTGGCAAAGCGGCGGCTGGCGGCAGTTGCCGCGCCGACGCACCGAAACCGGCGGGAGCAGCGAGGAATGTTTTTCGCTGCAATGGGCCGACTCCGCGGCCGGCATCGCTCGCCAGTTGCAAGAGGCGGGCTGGACGGCGGCGCCTGACTGGTCGCTGCACACTGCATTGCGCTGGCTGCTGCCGGGCACGCCGCTCATCGCGCTGCCGGTGTTGCCGAAATTCGATCGCGGCCGGGAATCGCGGCTGGCCTTCATCCATCGCTCGCCCGAGCACGATGAACGCGTGACGCTGCGCCTGTGGCGTTCGGATTTCGTACTGCCTGCACCGGTTGCGCCACACGCGGTGCCGCTCTGGTATGGCGCACTGTACCGGGAGGAATTCAAGCATCCGCTGCGGCTGCTTACGCTGTACCGCACCCGCGCCAGCGTGGCGCCGGCACGGATGCCCTTGGCCGCAGCCGGAAACACCGATCAAATACGCCAGCTGCGCAAGACCGGCGCGCCGGAACGCGACTGTGCTTCGGTATGGCTGGTCGCCCCATCGCCGCTTCGATAAAGCCCGCGAAGCCGATCCGGTAAAATGCGGAAGCAATGCATCGGTATGGCGGCGCCGGCCGGCAATACCAGCGGCCGGAACAAACCCAACGAGTGCCTCGTGCCGCCCCGCAAGACGGCGGCAGCGGCGGCGCCGGAAAATCCAGGAGCGGAACATGACGGAAATTATCGAACCCAGCCCCAGCAAGGATGAATGCAATCTCGCGATGCTGTCGCATCTGCTCGGCATGTTTACCGGTTTCGTCGGCGCCCTGGTGCTATGGCTGGTCAAGCGCGATCAGGGCGGCTTCGTCGCCGAACAGGCGAAGGAAGCGCTGAACTTCCAGATCACGATCGCCATCGCGGTGCTCGCCAGCATCATGCTCAAGATACTGCTGATCGGCTTCCTGCTGCTCCCTATCCTGCTTGTCGTCAATTTCGTGTTCTGCCTGCTGGCTGCGATCTCCGCCTCGCGCGGCAACGCCTATCGCTATCCGCTGACGCTGCGCCTGGTCAGCTGATTTCCGCCGGCGGCCGCGTCCGCTTTCCCTGCCCTCCCCCGCCCGGCCGGGCGCCGTCGTTCTTCGCCGAAACGCTTCCCGGAACTCAAGGGGAATGCCACGTGTCGAATTTATGCAAATCGACAAAGCGGCTCCGCAAGCCCTGTCCGGATATTCCCCGTATCGGGGCCGGGCAGGCCGTCCGCATTTACCGGAGGACATATGATTTCACGCACCCTGATTTCCCTTGCCACCGCCGCCGTGATGGCGGCCGGCACCAGCGCCTGCGGTACTTCGCCCACCCGCCAGCAAGTCGGGATAGGCGCGGGCGCCGCGGTGGGCGGCGTGGCGGGCAACGTGCTCACCAATGGCAGCACGCTAGGTACGGTGGGCGGCGCCGCGCTTGGCGGCGTCGTCGGCAACGAAGTGACCCGGCCCAAATAGCCGCTTCATAGCCCCTCCCAACAACCTCAATCCCGGGGGAATTTTCCTTCGGCTGCAAAGTCCGGTTCGAAGAAACACCAGCGGGCGTGCGGCCAGCGGGTCTGGATGCTGTGCTCCACCGCATTGATCGCTTCGACCAGTGCAGTGTCCGACGCCTGCGGGCACATCTGGGCCTGTACCGCGATCATCAACTGCTCTCCCCATTGCAACGTGATCAGGTGAATCACGCGCTCGACTTCCGGCCGCTGCTCGATGTGCAGCCTGATCGCCGCATGCACTTCGGGAGCGGCCGATTCTCCGGTAATCATCGCCTTGACTTCACACGTGATTACCACCGCCACGATCATCAGCAGCACGCCCACTGCGATCGAGCCGCAGGCATCCCACATCGGATTCCCGGTGAGCAGCGTCAGCATCACCGCGACGAAGGCCAGCGCCAGTCCCGCAAGCGCCGCGATGTCTTCGCCGGCAACCACCATCAGCTCCGACTGCCGGGTTTCGCGAAACCACCGGAAAAAAGGTTTGCCGCCGGCGATCTTGCGGATTTCGCGCAACGCGCCGTATAGCGAAAAGCCTTCCAGCGCGACCGAGATGCCGAGCACCGCCAGCGCCACCAGCGGACTGCTGAGCGGTTCCGGATGACGCAGATGGTTGATCCCCTCGACCACCGAAAATACGCCGCCCAGGAAGAACAGCAGCAGCGCCACCATCATCGCCCAGAAGTACACCACGCGGCCATAGCCCATCGGATGGAATTCATCGGCCGCCTTCTTCGATTCTTTCAAGCCGATCAGCAGGAACACCTGGTTGGTGCAGTCGGCTAGCGAATGGATCGCTTCGGCCAGCATGGCGCCCGAGCCGGTGAACAGCGCGGCGACCAGCTTCGCCACGGCAATGCCGCCATTCGCGCCGAGCGCATAGAAAATGGCCTTGGTGGAATTTTCCGAGTGAGAAGACATTTTTTGTTTTTCTTCAACGAGAACGAAGCGCTCACCTTACCTGCTGCCCGGAATCGCTGCAAGCGACGAACCGGAAAGAGATGGCAGGCGCTGCACCCTTGCGAACAATCTGTTACACCGCGGCCACCGCCGGTAATGGAACTTATGGCAACAGCCTGCTTCTACTCGCTAGCAGTACCGATCGAGGGCGTAGCCGCAAGGTTCGCGCCGCATCTTTTATTTTTAAGGAGAATGTCATGTACAAATGGATTGCGATCGCCGCCTGCGCCGTGTCGCTGGCTGCCTGCGGATCAATGAGCGGCCACTCGTCTTCCGGCGCTTCCGACACCAGTAGCGGCAGCAGCGGCACCGCAGGCAGCAGTAGCAGCAGCACCGGGGCCGGCGCGATGTCGCCGCAGGGCAGCGGTTCGATGCCGAGCTATCCTTCCGGCAGCAGCAGCTCGGACACCGGTTCCGGCATGTCGGGTAGCGGTTCCAGTTCCGGCATGTCCGGCAGCGGGTCGATTTCGGGTTCGGGTTCGGGTGCCGGATCGGCCTCGGGTTCCAGCTCGCAGTAATCCACCCTCACGGCAAGCGCTGCCGCCCTCAGGGTCGGCGCGCCTGCCGGCATTCCGGCCACCTGCATCAGCGAGTCAGTGTGTCGCCATGGCAGGGCGGTGGCCGCTTTCCCTCGCTTTCCCGTAGTCTGATTCGAGCGCCAGCAGAAAGCGCTTGCGTTCCAGTCCCCCCGCATACCCGGACAATGCGCCGGACACGCCGAGCACCCGGTGGCAGGGCACGATGATCGATATGGGATTGCGTCCGATCGCGCTACCGGTCGCCCGTACCGCGCCCGGCCTGGCGATCCGCTGCGCGATCGCGCGATAGGTCGAGGTCGCGCCGAGCGGCAACTCCAGGAGTGCGTCCCATACCGCGCGCTGGAACGGCGTGCCCCGCAAGTCGAGCGGCAAGTCGAACGTGGTGCGGCTGCCCGCAAAATATTCTTCCAGTTGCTCCCAGGCGCGCTGCAATTGCGGATGCGCCGGTGCGCGCATCCAATGCGCGGGCCGTGCGAAATAGCGATGCTGCTCGAAGTACAGGCCGCTCAATCCCTTGTCGGTGGCAGCCAGCAGCAGCGTGCCGAGCGGACTCGCTCGTTCGGTAAAACAGGTAGTCATGTTTGCTTCATCCATAAGGCGAGCGCGGCGTAACCGCGCCACGGTGACCAGGCGGCGGCCGCCGCCTGCAATTGTTTTTCGGTGAGGCGGGCACCAGGCGGGGCCGCGGCTTTCTGCAAACCGAGATCGCCGGCAGGGAATGCGTCTGGAAAGCGCAACGCACGCAGTGCGATGTAATGCGCGGTCCAGTCGCCGATGCCGCGTACGCTTTTCAGCCGGGCGACCGCCTCGTCCAGCGTGCAGCCGGGCGCCATGCGCAGCCCGCCGTCCGCGGCAAACTGCGCGAGCAGGCGTACCGTCTGCGCCCGCGACTGTGGAATTCCGATCGCCGCGATTGCCTCCGGCTCGACGTGCGCCAGCGCTTCGGCCTGGGGGAAATGATGCGAGATGCCGGGCAGCGGCGTCTCGGCGGCGTCGCCGAAACGCGCGACCAGGCGCCCACAGATAGTGGTGGCGCCGGCCACGCTGACCTGCTGGCCCAGCACCGCGCGCAGCGCCAGTTCGAATGCATCGAAAGCGCCGGGTACGCACAGGCCGGGGCGCGCTTCAATGCGTGCGGCCAGCAGAGGATCGGCACGCAAATGCGCCTCGATCACTGCCGGGTTCGCATCCAGGTCGAATTGCGCCCGCACCCGGGACAGCAAGGGCATCAGCACCGGCGCCAGCACCGGCGCCACTTCCAGTTCCAGCTGTGCGCGCTGCGCCGCATGGGTGACGCGCAGCCAGCCGCACAGGCCGGCCAGGCGCACGCTGCGCAGATAGCTGCCGCCGGCCGCGTCGCTCACCGCTTCCACGCCGCGTATCGCGCGTCCGTCCAGGTAATCCAGCAGCGCGGCCCATTGCAGCGGCGGCCGGTACGCGAGGCGCAGCGTCAATGCGTCGCCGTTCGCCGAAGACGGCGCGTTGCGCCGGATCGCGGCCGGCGCCAGCCCGTAACGCTGCGCGAACAGGGCATTGAAACGGCGCACGCTGCCGAAACCGGCCGCGAATGCGATGTCCGCCATCGGCATCCGGGTTTCCTGCAACAGTTTTTTCGCGAACAGCAGACGCTGGGTCTGCGCCAGCTCCACCGGCGTCACGCCGAAATGCTGCAGCAGCACGCGCCGCAATTGGCGCGACGACAGGCCCACCTCCTGCGCCAGGTTTTCCACGTTGCCGTCGTTGAGCGCGCCGGCCGCGATGCGCTGCCAGACCGCGTGCGCGAGGTTCTGCTGCAGCGCATACGGCGCCAGTTCCGGGCGGCAGCGCAAACAGGGCCGGAAGCCGGCCGCTTCGGCCGCAGCGGCGCTGGAAAAAAAACGGCAGGACGCGGCGCGCGGCGTCTTCACCGCGCATACCGGGCGGCAGTAGATGCCGGTGGTGGTGACGCCGGTGAAGAAGACGCCGTCGAAGCGTGTATCCCTGGCGGCCAGCGCGCGGTAGCAGCTGGCGCGGTCGAGTTCGCTATCGGATGTCTGTATGCGCGTGTCCATGCGGCCGTTATACGCGCCGCACAGGCATGCGTCTAGCCGTTTTCGGACATTACGGCAGCGGACGAACAGGGCAGTTGCTTCGTTACTCGCGCTGCTGCCGACAATGCGCTGGCCCGCGTACTCGCATGGCGCTCCCAGCAGCCCATGCGATGCCGGCCACGGACCTTGCATGCATTGAAGGCCTTTCCGAGACGGCTGAACAATCCACCGAACAAGCTGGCCGTACGAACCACGTTTTGCGTCTTCATGTCGACTCCCTTCGAAACAGGTCGGTATGGCGGCCAGTGTATGTGTTAATTTACGCATAAAAAATATCCTTTTTTGCGTATTTAATTTGCGAAAATGCACATCAAGACAGCACCTTCGGAACCATCCGAAAGCTCGGCCGCGCATGCCGCGCGGCTCGACTGGGATGATTTGCGTTACGTGCTGGCGGTCGCCCGCGCCGGTTCGCTGGCGGGTGCCGCCCGCGCGCTCGGAGTACGGCATTCGACCATGCTGCGCCGGATAGACGCCATCGAAGACAAGCTGCAGGCGCGCCTGTTCGAGCGGCTGCGCAGCGGCTACCTGGCGACCGAGGCCGGTGACGCGCTGCGGCGCGTGGCGGAGCAGTGCGAACCATTGGTGGCGGAGGCGGAGCGGCGCATCGTGGGCGGCGACACGCGGCTGACCGGCAACGTGCAGGTGACCACCGGTTTCGTGGTGGCGCAGTATCTGTTGCCGCCCGCGCTGGCGGTGTTTTGCGCAGCCCATCCCGACATCGACGTCGAAATACGCGGCGCGCGCGAACGCCTCGATCTGTCGCGGCGGGAAGCCGATATCGCCATCCGCATGTCGGCGCAGGTGCCGGACTACCTGGTCGGCCGCAAGCTCGGCGATGTCCGCTTCCGCGTCTATTGCTGGCGTGACGCGCCCTTCCTCGGCGGCACCGCCAGGACGCGCAAGCTGCGTCCCCTGAGCACGCTGCTGCGCGACTTTCCCTGGATCTGTTTCGAACGCGATGCGCGCGACCGCTTGTACGACCGCTGGATGCACGCGCACGTACCGCAGTCTTCCGTGGTCGCGCGCGCCGACCATTTCCCGACCTCGCTGGCCTTGCTGCGGACCGGCATGGGCGTGGCGCTGCTGCCGGAATTCATGGCGCTGGACAACGACGACCTGGTGGCGCTGTCGGCGCCGATCGAAGAATTGCAGACGCCGCTATGGATACTGACGCATCCCGATCTGCGCAATACGGCGCGGGTGCGCGCCTTTATGCAGGTGACCGGCGACGAGATGCGGAAACGGCTGTAGGAATAGCGTCGCTTTTTTGCCAGCCCTGCACTCAAAACTTGCAAACAGGCGCGCCGTTATGTCTAAAATCAACAAACAATTCTGGAGAGCAATATGCCGGCGCCTATCAACTTGCTGAAACAGAAACTTTTGCGCGGCGAGTTTACCGTCGGCTGCTGGCTGTCGCTGGCCAGCGCCCCGGTGGCCGAGGCGCTCGCGCATTGCGGCTTCGACTGGCTGATGATCGATGCGGAACACGGGCCGAACGACGTGCAGAACGTGTTTTCGCAACTGCAGGCGATCGACGCGGCGCGCGCACACGGCGCGGTCGCGCAAGCTGTGGTCCGGGTGAGCTGGAACAATGCGGCGCTGGTCAAGCGGATGATGGATTGCGGCGCCCAGACCATCATGTTCCCGGCCATAGAAAGCGCGAAGGAAGCCGCGCACGCGGTGGCCTCGACCCGCTATCCGCAGGAAGGCAACCACGGCATCCGCGGCATTTCCAGCGTGGTGCGCGCCGGCACCTATGGACTCGACCGCAACTACACCTCCACCGCCAATGCGCAGGCCAGCGTGATCGTGCAGGTGGAATCGCCGAAAGGCTTCGCCAATATCGCGGCGATCGCCGCCACCGAAGGCGTGGACTGCATCTTCGTCGGCACCGCCGACTTCGCCGCCAACATGGGGCACCTCGGCAACGCCGGCCACGCCGATGTGCAGTCCGCGATCGCCTACATCACCGCGGTCTGCTCGCAGCACCGCAAGGTGGTCGGGGTCTATGCGCCGGACGCGGAAGTGGGCCGGCGCTACCGCGACATGGGCATCCATTTCGTCGCGCTGCATTCGGACATCGTATGGCTCACGCGCGGCGCCAGCGCCGCGGTCGCGGCGATGAAGTAGATTTTTTTGCAAGATCCGAGCCGCGACACCCTTGCCGGAATCTGCGCACGCTCAAGATCAGTCGATATCGTATTTTTACTACTTTCCCGGCACCCCGGGTCGGAGTAATCTACTGCGAGCCTGAGTCACATGTATCCCGGGCAAGGGCAATGCCGGCTGTTGCCTTTGCCATTCGATCGCATGCGGCGTGCGGCGGAAAACAACACAACCAAAGGAAGAGACAAGCATGAGACACCATCTGATGGCGGCGCTCGTCGCCCTGTGCTGCACTACCTCCGTATACGCGAAAGACATCAAGATCGCCCATGTCCACAGCATGACGGGACCGCTCGAAGCCTACGGCAAGCAGACCCAGACCGGCCTGATGATGGGACTCGAATATGCGACCGGCGGCACCATGCAGGTCGACGGCAACAAGCTGGTGGTGATCGAGAAGGACGACCAGGGCAAGCCGGACCTCGGCAAGTCGCTGCTGGAATCGGCGTTCGCCGACGACCATGCGGATATCGCGGTCGGCCCCACCAGCTCGGGGGTCGCGCTGGCGATGCTGCCGGTGGCCGAGGAGTACAAGAAGATCCTGCTAGTGGAACCGGCGGTGGCCGACGAGATCACCGGCAGCAAGTGGAACCGTTACATCTTCCGTACCGGCCGCAACTCGTCGCAGGATGCGATCTCGAACGCGGTGGCGCTCGACAAGGACGGCGTCTCGATCGCGACGCTGGCACAGGACTACGCGTTCGGCCGCGACGGCGTGAAGGCGTTCAAGGGCGCATTGAAGCATGCGAAGCTGGTGCATGAGGAATACCTGCCGGCCAAAACCACCGACTTCACCGCCGGCGCGCAACGGTTGTTCGATGCGCTCAAGGACAAGCCGGGCCGCAAGATCATCTTCGTGATCTGGGCCGGCCCGTCGCCGCTCGGCAAGCTGGCCGACATGAATCCGAAGCGCTACGGCATCGAAATCGCCAGCGGCGGCAACATTCTGCCGGCAATGGCCGCCTACAAGCGCTTCCCCGGCATGGAAGGCGCGACCTACTACTACTTCGGCATCCCGAAGAACCCGGTCAACCAGTGGCTGGTCAGCGAGCATTACAAGCGCTTCCACACTCCGCCGGATTTCTTCACCGCGGGCGGCATGGCGGCGGGCATTGCGCTGGTCGATGCGCTGAAGAAAACCCATGGCGACACCCATACCGAAAAGCTGATCAAGACGATGGAAGGGATGAGCTTCGAGACGCCGAAGGGCAAGATGGTGTTCCGCAAGGAAGACCACCAGGCGCTGCAATCGATGTATCACTTCAAGATCAAGGACGACCCGGCATTCCCATGGGGCGTGCCGGAA
Source organism: uncultured Noviherbaspirillum sp. (assembly GCA_966211575.1). Classification (GTDB taxonomy): domain Bacteria; phylum Pseudomonadota; class Gammaproteobacteria; order Burkholderiales; family Burkholderiaceae_D; genus Noviherbaspirillum. The sequence continues at coordinate 2,704 of CBIHOK010000055.1, read as the reverse complement.
CTGGTGCGCGAGATCAAGATCGAGGACATGGATATCCCGATCCAGAACAAGCGCTGATCCATCGTTGATTCTCTGATACCGCTGGATTCGGCTCGTCATTCTCCTTCACTTTTCGGGGGAAAGGTCGAGAGCGGGATGAGCGACCCAGGATGCGGCTTTCGCATCTCGATCGCACTACCCCCACCCTAACCCTCCCCCTGCAAGGGGGAGGGAATTCATAACGGGAATATCGAACGTCCGCGGAGGCGATACATGTCTTCACATCAATCCGCAACCACGGCGCATCATCCCGGCTCGCTGGAAACCCGCGACCTGACCATCCGCTTCGGCGGCCATGTCGCGGTCAACGCGGTTTCCTGCAATTTCGCACCCGGCACGCTGACCGCGATCGTCGGCCCGAACGGCGCCGGCAAGACCACTTATTTCAACCTGATTTCCGGCCAGCTCAAGGCCAGCGCCGGACAGGTATTGCTGAACGGCCGCGACATCTCCTCGCTGTCGGCGTCGGCCCGCACCCATGCCGGCCTCGGCCGCGCGTTCCAGCTCACCAGCCTGTTTCCTAACCTGTCGGTGATGGAAAACGTGCGGCTGGCGCTGCAGTCGCGCAGCCACGTCGGGCTCGACATGTGGAATGTCTGGAACCATCACAAGGCGCTGATCGAGCGCGCCGAACAGGTGCTCGACAGCGTCGCCCTGCTCGACAAGCGCGAGGTGCATGCCTCGGCGCTGCCGCACGGCGACCAGCGCAAGCTGGAAGTCGGGCTGCTGATGGCGCTCGACCCGGATGTCTACATGTTCGATGAACCGACCGCCGGCATGAGCGTCGACGAAGTGCCGGTGATCCTCGACCTGATACGCAAGCTCAAGGCGCAGGGCGACAAGACCATCCTGCTGGTCGAACACAAGATGGATGTCGTGCGCGAACTGGCTGACCGCATCATCGTGCTGCACAACGGCACGTTGATGGCCGATGGGGAGCCGGAGACGGTGATCGCGTCTCCGGTGGTCCAGCAAGCCTATCTCGGCCTGGCGCCGGTGGAGGAAGCCGCATGAACGCACCGCTGCTCAAGCTCGAAGGCGTCAACACGCATATCGGCGCCTATCACATCCTGCACGGGGTCGACCTGGAAGTGCCGCGCGGCGAACTGACGATGCTGCTGGGCCGCAACGGCGCCGGCAAGACCACCACGCTGCGCACGATCATGGGGCTGTGGCAGGCGTCGCGGGGAAAGATCACGTTCGAGGGCCGCGATATCGCCGGCCGCGGCACGCCCGACGTCTCGCGCCTCGGCATTGCCTACGTGCCGGAAAACATGGGCATCTTCGGCGACCTGTCGGTGAAGGAAAACATGCTGCTGGCGGCGCGCGGTGCGCGCGGCATCGACGACCTCGATCCGAAGCGGCTCGACTGGATTTTCACGCTGTTTCCGGCGATGAAGAAATTCTGGCTGCATCCGGCCGGCAAGCTGTCGGGCGGCCAGAAGCAGATGCTGGCGGTATCGCGCGCGATCGTCGAACCGCGCAAGCTGCTGCTGATCGACGAGCCGAGCAAGGGCCTGGCGCCGGCCATCATCGCCAACATGATCGCGGCGTTTCGGGAACTGAAGCAGACCGATACGACGATCCTGCTGGTCGAGCAGAATTTCAATTTCGCGAAGCAGCTCGGCGACACGGTGGCGGTAATGGACGACGGCAAGATCGTGCATCGCGGCGCGATGGCGGAACTGGCGGAGGACGAGGAATTGCAGACGCGGCTGCTGGGGCTGTCGCTGGCGGCGCATCAGTGAGTGATGAAGGTGCGGCGATCATACGCGCCCTAAGTCCTAGTTCCTTCCCCCTTGCAGGGGGAAGGTTAGGATGGGGGTAGCGCGCTTGAATCAGCGCATGCCGACGACCAGCGTTCCCAGCCCCCATCCCAGCCTTCCCCCTAGAAGGGGGAAGGAGCCTTTCGGCGCGCACGCGGCTGTGACCTCAGGTTCAGCCAGAAGAAAAGGAACATCAAGCATGGAACAAACAATGACGCTGCAACCCGCCTCGCGCTGGCGCCAGCTCGACTGGCCGCCGCTGCTGCTGGCGCCGGTGCTCGCGCTGGCCGCGCTGCCGCTGGTCGGCTCGACTTCGACCTGGATCACGCTGACCGTGGCCGGGCTCGCGATGGGAATGATCATCTTCATCATCGCATCCGGCCTGACGTTGATCTTCGGCCTGATGGACGTGCTCAATTTCGGCCACGGCGTGTTCATCGCGCTCGGCGCCTTCGTCGCTGTATCGGTGCTCGGTGCACTGCCGGACTGGAGCGCGGCCGACAGCCTGGCGCAAAACCTGGGCGCAATGGCATTGGCGATCGCCGCCGCGGTGGTGGTGGCCGGCGCGGTCGGCCTCGCGTTCGAGCGCCTGCTGGTGCGGCTGGTGTACGGCCAGCACCTGAAGCAGATCCTGGTCACGATGGGCGGCATGGTGATCGGCGAGGAATTGATCAAGGTGGTGTGGGGGCCCGACATGATTCCGCTGCAGGTGCCGACCACGCTGCGCGGCGCACTGCTGTTCGGCGATGCCGCGATCGAAAAATACCGGCTGCTGGCCATGGTGATCGGGCTGCTGCTGTTCGGCGCGATGCTGCTGGTGCTGAACCGCACCAAGCTCGGCCTGCTGATCCGCGCCGGCGTGCAGGACCGCGAAATGGTCGAAAGCCTCGGCTACCGGA
>CBIHOK010000054.1:0-21295 GCA_966211575.1 uncultured Noviherbaspirillum sp. | reverse complement strand
CTGAGATCACGCAGCCTTTGTCGCCGGTGGCCGACGTGCGGGGCCCGCTCAGAACCTCGGCGCCGGGCATGCCGCCGCTTTGGATCGACTGGGACAAGCTGAACGCGACGGTCAAACTGTCCTGGCCGCTGCCCAGCACTTGCGCCCAGTCGGTGGTGCCGGCACTGAATACCGTGCCGTTGCGCGAGAACACGCCCATCGTCGCGCTGTGCACGCCGTGGTTGGCGCGATGGATTTCGCGCGGCGGACGCTCCTGCCAGCCGTCCCCGAGCAGCCCGGCGGCCAGCGCCTGGAATCCGGCCGGCGTGCCGCAGCGGGTCGCCTGCCCGGCCAGCGCCACGTCCCGCGTGCCATCGATCCGTTCGAGCGGCGCGCCGTCGCATTCATAGCCCACCAGCGGCGGCAGCGTATCCTTGCCGAATACGTCGCCGCGCCGCAGCCCGGTGCCGGCAAACGCCCAGTGCTCCGGCTGCAGCACCCGGTAGCCGGCGCTGTCGCGCGGCCCGCCCCACCAGCCGCCGCCGTGCCGGTAACTGACGCCGGTAAGACTGTCTTCCGGACGACCGACACCGCTTTCCGGCCACCAGTGGTCGAGCGCGCCGCGCGGGCCGCCCTGGTGGCAGACGATGGCGGCGCCGTCGTCGACCAGGTGGACGCGCCACCAGCAGATGTTCGCGCCGAAGAATGCCAGGTTGCCGCCGCCGGCGACGAAATCCTCGACATGGTTGCGGGTAGGCTCGGTCCAGTACTCGTCGTGGCCGACGCTCAGCAGCAGCCGGTAGCGGCGGCACAATCCGGCGTCGTGGTGAACGTCGAGATCGGTGCAGAATTCGGGCTGGTAGCCGTTGCGGATCAGCCAGCGGATGAAGCGCGCGTCCCAGTGCGCGAAGGTCTGGCGCGGGGAACTTTTATCGTAGTAGTCGAGCGCGCCCCAGGTCTCGCCGCCGATGCCGCCGCCGGGCCGGTGCAGCGATACGCGGGCGCCGGGCGGCGATGCCGAGCGCGGCGGGTTCACGTAGAAGCAGCCGCCGCCGCAGTAGTTGTAGGCGTGGTAGGTGGCGAGCGGAATCTTGTAGAGCAGGCCGCTGCGCCCCTCGCCGCGCACCACGAACAGCGCCGCCGCGGCGGTCAGCGTGGGATCGAAGTCGAGGCCGCCGGGTTCTTCGAGATGCGCGAAATAGACCGCCGAGGGCCAATCCCGCGGGATCGGAAAGTCATAACGCGGCCAATCCCAGTCCTGGTCCGGGCCGGCGCCTGCCGCAAGTTTTCCGGGCAGCCAGCCGGATTCGTGCACGCGCATCGGACCGTCGCCCCAGCGGTAGAACACCACGCGGAAGCGCGCGGCATCGGTGGCGACGTGCAGCGTCAGCCGTTCGCCGGGCGCTACGCCGGCGCGGGCGGGATAGCCATGGATCACAGGCCTGCCCCGCTCAGGATACGGCGTCCGGCTCGGACCGCTTGCGCACCACGAACGGCGGCATCACCAGCGCATGCATCGGCGTATGGCGGAACGATTTGAGCGCTTCCGCCGGGGTTTCGACGATCGGTTCTTCCTTGCGGTTGAACGAAGTGTTGAGCAGCACCGGCACCCCGGTGCGCGCCTCGAAGCCCTGCAGCAGCGCGCGCAGCAGCGGATCGTCATGCTCGCTCACCGTCTGCAGGCGCGCGGTGCAGTCGACATGCGTCACCGCCGGGATGATGTGCGCGGCTTCCGGGCGCACCGGTGCGGCGAACTGCATGAACGGTGACGGGCGCCGGATATCGAAGAATTCTTCCGCACGCTCCAGCAGCACCACCGGCGCCAGCGGGCGGAACCATTCGCGTTCCTTGACGCGGGCATTGATCCAGTCGCGCATCCTGCCGTCGCGCGGATCGCCGAGGATGCTGCGGTGGCCGAGCGCGCGCGGGCCGAATTCGCTGCGGCCCTGGTACAGCGCCACCACCTTGCCGGCGCACAGCAGATCGAGCATGCGTTCGCGCAGCGCGTGCGGGTCGTCGATGCGCTCGATTTCCAGGTCGTCGGCGCCGCGCAGCGCGGACTCGATGTCGAGCAGGCGCGGCTCCGGCCCCAGGTAGTCGCTGTCCCAGCGATAGTCGCACGGCTGTCCGAGCAATTCGGTCAGGCCGTAGATCGCGCAGCCGAGCGAGGTGCCGGCATCGCTCGGCGCGGGCGGGATGAACACGCGCTTGAACGGCGTTTCGCGCAGCAGCCGGTCGTTGGCCGAGCAGTTGAGGCCGGTGCCGCCGGCAAAGCACAGGTTCTCGGCGCCGGTGCGCGCGTGCAGCCAGCGCGCCAGTTCGAGCAGCGCCTCTTCGAAGGCATGCTGGCCGGCCGCCGCCAGGTTCGCGATGTCGGCGAAGCGCGATTTGTCGCCGGGCACGTAGCGGAAGCGCGCGCGCTCGCGCACGATCTCGATCCAGCGCGCCGGAATATGGACTTGCGCGCCCTCGACTTCCAGCGGCGGCAAGCCGAGCGCGTGCGGGTCGCCGTGCGGCGCCAGTCCCATCACCTTGCCTTCGTTGCCCTCGCCCGGGAACATCGCCTGCGTCAGCAGGAAGTAGAACATGCCGAGTCCCACCAGGCGCTGCTCGTCGCGGTTCCACAATTGCTTGTCGATGCATTCGATGCGCCGGCGGTCGGCCCGGTAGAACGACGAGACTTCGCGCCAGTCGCCGGGCGCCTCGCGCGCGCCGCTCCATTGTTCGGTGAATTCGGAGACCGGGCTGCCCTGGCCGTCGACGATCATCACTGCCGCTTCGTCGAACGGCGACGGATGAAACACGCTGTACAGGTGCGCCAGGTGGTGCGAGATGCGCACCCGCTTGCAGTTCGCGCCGGGCGCCAGTATCTCGCGCAACTCCTGTTCATAGGCGTCGAGGCGGCCCGCTTCGTCGTCGGACGAATAGCATTCGACGATCGCGTCCAGCGAGGTATCGAGCGCCGCCACCCGTTCGCAATAGACTGAGCGGAAGTCGTCGAGTTTTCCCCAATGGTGTTTCTGCCGCGTCAGCCTTTCCTTCTGGATCGCGAACACCACGCGCGAACCCTGCATCAGGCAAAGGCTGGCGTCCTGCGTCCGATTTACCCCTAGCACCCTGGGCGCGTATTTCATCCGTTTCTCCTTGTTGTTGTGAGGGGTGGCGCTCAGGAATGCAGTTTGCGGCCGACTTCGCGCGCCATCCTCAGATGTTCGTCAAGCTGGCGCGCGCCCTTTTCGGCAAACTCTTTCAAGTCCTTGTCGGAGAGCTGTTGCGCTTGTTCCTTGAAAATCCGGATGTCTTTTTCATGGTCCTCGACGTTGTGATCGATGAATTTCCGGTCGAATTCCGTGCCGGAAAGCCTGGATAGTTCTTCATAGGTGGAGCGCTGTTCTTCCGAAATATCCTTCGGCAGCTCGGCCTGCTTGCGGCTGGCGAGCTGTTCGATTTCCCGGCCCATCCGGCTGTGCTGGTCGATCATGTGTTGGGAGAACGCCTTGATGTCGTCGTTCGAAGTCTTCTCCAGCGCCAGTTCGCAGGTTTCGATTTCGGCCAGCGAATCCTGCATGGCCTGCGCCAGGAACTTGTTCGCTTCCGAGGAAGAGGAAGACGCGGCATCGCCTTGCACCGCGAACAGAAGGCCCGGCAGACGGATGAAAGATGGATTGAAAAGTGGCATTTCTCGGTCTCCTGGGATAAAGGGAATGAAGGGTGACGAATTGCTGCGCAGCCCGAGGCAATGCGCGGAGGAGAGCTGCGCAGCAAATTGCATGCCGCCACCCCTATCCCTGTTCCTGCCGCGGCCGCGGCGGGCGAAGCCGGCGGCGCTGCCGCCCCGGATGCGTGCGGCGTCTGCGGCGGCAAATCCCGCCCGGCCGGCACGACAACTTACCTTGCAAGAATTACATTCGCGGTGCGCAAAATTGCCCGGCGTCCCCTTGGGTGGGGCGCCGCCTTCTTACCCGGTCGCCGCCCACCCTGCGCATATAGGGCGACTGCGGGCGACCGCGCCCTTTTTTCGTTGCGCTGCGGCTATTGGCATATCCCTTGCAGCAGGAACAAAACAAGTCATCGGCGAGGTGCGGCTGGACGGCATGAAACCTATGCCGCGCGGCCGTGCGGCCGCCTCGTCCCGCCAGCAAACGGCCGCAATGACTGGGCGAACGATGCGCGGCCTGCCGCTCATTGTGGTTCGGTGCGTTTGATCAAACTTCGTCAAGGAGCGATTCATGGATACCACTTATTCTTCCCATCCGTCCGCCAACGGCAGCGACAAGGCAACCACGGCCGCAGGCACGAACACGACGGGAACTGCCGGCTCGACAGGCTCGACAGGCTCGGCCGCGTCGGCGGCATCTTCCGATGCCAGCACCCTGTATCACGACGCCAAGGGCGCGGCCAGGCGCACCGCGTCCACGCTGCGCGCCGAACTGTCGAATCTGAAGAACGACCTGGATGCGCTGATGTCGCGCGCACCCAGCCTGTCGGACGAGGAATTGTCGGAAGCGCATTCGCAGCTGATGTCGAAAATCAGCTCGATGCGCTACGCGGCCCGGGGCATGGCCAGCCAGGCCAGCCGCCAGCTCAATCGCGGCGTCGAAACCACCACCGAGTATGTGAAGGACCGCCCGATGCAATCGGTGGCGGTGGCGGTGGGAACCGGATTGCTGCTGGGCATGCTGTTCAAGCGGCGCTGAGCGCGGCTGCCGGCAGCACGGCCGGCCGCGCTTGCGCGGCCGGCTCTCCGAGTCCCCTGAACACAGGCATGGAGGATACGCGGGAGTTGCGCTTGCGATGCGCGGCGCCGCGCGTTCTCCAGGGAAGGAAACGAAATGCTCTCAGCACTTCACAAGTCCAAGCAGCTTTCCGTCATCGCGCTCGAACGCTTCGGCGACTACTTCGACCTGCTGCGGGTCGAGATGAAGATCCGGGAACAGCAGTTCGCGCTCCGCATGGCGGGCTTCGCGGCGGCTGCGCTGTTTGCGCTGCTGGCAACGATCTTCCTCGGCATCGCGATCATCGTCAGTTTCTGGACCACCGAATACCGGACGCTGGCCGCCTGGTTCGTGGTGGTGTTGTACGGCGCGATCGCCGCGGTCTGCTTCAACATGTGCATCCGTCATTTCCATTCGCCGCCGCTGGGCGCCACGCTGCGCAACGAGTTGCAGCGCGATATCAATGCGATCAAGGAAAGCATATGAGCATCCAGTCACTCGAATCGGAACGGCAGGCGATCCTGCACCGAATGCATATGAGCAGGAGCAGTTATCGCCACCTGCTGATGGATGACAGCGCGGCCGATCACGACAAGCCGGCTACCCACTTCGCCGATCAGCCGCCCTACTCCGGTGCTTATTCGGCGCCGTCCGTGACGCAGGGCAGCGGCCGCTCGGTCGTGTTGCGCGAAGACCGCTTCCCGCGCAGCGCGACGATGCGGGTGATCACCCGTCATCCGGTCGCATGCTCGGTGGCGCTGGCGGCACTGCTGGTGATCGGGCCGCGCCGCATGCTGCGGATGGCGCGCAGCGGCAGCTCCAGGGTTACCGAAGTCACGCGCCGCAATCGCGACAACTTCGGCATGCTGGCGCGCGTGGCGAAGCTGGCGCTGCCCTACGTGCCGGCGGCCACGCAATACCTGCGCCCTCCGCTGGCCGCGAGGCGCCGGCTGTAGCACCGTTATTGCAGCCGGCGGCGCTGCCGCGCCGCCGCCTGCATATGCAACCTCGGCGCAACGGACTGCATCAGGCAGTTTCGCGCCGGCGGGGAGTAGCTCCGGAGAGGAAATCATCCGGCTTGTTCAATTATGAGAAAGGAAAACATCATGAAAAAAGTCGTCTCCGTCATCAGCCTGCTGGTTATCGTGCTCGGCCTGGCCGCTTGCAACACGATGAAGGGCTTCGGTCAAGACGTTGAACGTGGAGGTGAAAAGGTTCAGGGCGCCGCATCGGACGCGCAGCACTGAGGACCGGTCGGATACCGCAACGGGCGGAGCGCACGCTCCGCCCGGGTATTTTTTATTGCTTTGCCATGTTGTTTTTGCTTCGCTTTTGTGGCTTCGGCTTGCCGGCCCCGTTGCGGGCAGTCAGGCCGAATCCACCCGCGCCTCGGAGCTATTGACTGATTTATTGACCGATTCGATGACCGGTTGATCGACCACGTCTTCCACGTACAGCAGGCGCACCGCGACGATGCCGGTCGCGGTCAGCGGCGATGCCAGGATCGCGCCCAGCGGCCCGGCCAGCGCGCCTAGCAGCAGTGTCGAAAAGATCACCAGCGCCGGCGGCAGCGCCACCGTGCGCTGTTCGATCAGCGGCGACAGCAGATAGCCTTCCGCGCTCTGGATCACCACGTACAGCAGCAGCACGTAGAACGCATGGGTGGGATCGACGTTGAACGCGACCAGCAGCGACGGCAACGCCGACAGGATGGGACCGAAATAGGGAACGAATTCGAGGAAGCCCGTCATCACGGCCAGCGTAAACGCGAGCGGAATATCGAGCGACCAGAGGCCGATGCCGGCGGCGATGCCGACCACCGCCATCGTGATCATGCGGCCGATCAGCCAGCGCCGCAGTACCGCACCGACTTCGTCCAGCACGTCGGACGCGCGCAGCTTGGCCTTCGGCGGCAGCAGCCGCATCAGCCCGCGCTGGTAGAGGCGCGGCTGGGCCGCCAGGTAGCCGCCGATGAAAATGATCACCACGATGCCGACCAGTCCATCGAACGCGCCGGAAATCAGGCCCTTGGCCTGGCCGAGCGTCTTGACGTCGAGGTGAAAGCGCCCCAGCTCCCACACCACGGTGCGCAACGGCTTCGCCCACGAATACTGATACACCCAGTGGCGCAGGCTGACCGCCGCGCGCGGCAGGGTCTCGACCAGTTGCCCTATCTGCTGTCCCAACGGTACCGAGAACAGGTAGATCAGTGCCATCAGGAGCAGGCCGGCTGCGCCCATCGACACCATCAGCGCGACATTTTCCGGCAGCCGGGTATGGCGGATCAGCCAGTTGGTCGGCGCGCGCAGCAGTACCGCCAGCAGGATGCCGCCGAACAGCAGCAGGAACACGCTGTTGGCAAACCAGATCAGCGCGACGATCAGGGCGGTCGCGATCACCAGCGTGATGACCAGCGCGGTGCGGTGCAGGAACTGGCCGTCACCGAGGCGGCTGCCGGCGGTCAGGGAAAGCAGGTCCGCGGCCCGGCGGCCGGGCAGACGGGAGCGCCTGTCGTTCGACGGTTGCGGCGAATGCGCTGCCGGGACGGAACGCGGGTCGAGGCCCGCGCCAGAGGTCATTGGTTGGCGCCGCCCTGGTTGTCCTGATACATGCGGTCGCGCGGACTGTAGCCATTCTCGCCGCGCTGGTAATCAGGCTGTTGCAAACCCTGGCCCCCGCTTCCGGAACGGCTGGTGCCGCCGGTCGCACTGCCGCCGGTGGCGGTCTGCGGGCCTTCGAAGGCGCCGGTGGACTGCGGCCAAACCATTGCCACCCGCGCCACCCGCTGCTTGCTGCGGCCGGCGGTCACGTGCGCGGTACGGTTGAGCGAATAGCCGCCGGTCTCCGCATGCACCCGGTAAGTACCGCCCTGCGGCAAATCGATCAGCATCATCGGCGCATCGCAGCGGGTCTGCAGCACCGGGTTGCCGCGCGCATCCTTGACCTCGACATCCACGTCGGCCAGGTAATCGCCGTTGCGCGCCGCAAAGGTCAGCATCATGTCGTAGTTGGCGGCCTGCTGTTTCATGTAGGCGACCTCGTCCTTGCCGATGCCGCCGCACACGTAGCTGACGCCGTTTTGCGTCTTTTCCTGCGGCGCATAGGCAACGTCGGGCGCGCCGTTGAATTGCGGACCGGAGGCGCCGTGCAGCTCGCCCGATGCGCCCGAAGACGCGGCGCTTCCGGCTTCCGAACCGGTGGAGGGCTGCTCCTGCCCGCCCGGCTGATACTGCTGGCTGCCGAGCTGCGTTCCCGGTTGCATCTGCATCCCCGGCATGTCGTGCATGGGGCCGCCTTGCACGGATTGCGCGAACGCGGCCGGCGCCGCCAATCCCATTGCCACCATGATTGCTGTCGTCATTTTCATAGCGAAATCTCCTGTGGAAAGCATTCACTCGGGATCCGGGCGCGGCACTGCACGCGCCCGCATGTACACGGGATGACAAGCCGGCCCCCAATCACGTTCCCGGACAGGGGGCGTACAGCGGCAGTGGATTTCGGCCACGCATGGCCGGAGCGGCCAGAAGTTGAAGATGCATCTTCCGTGCCTGCCCGAAGCACAGACCACACCGAAAGGCCGGGCGGCGAGACGGAAAATCCTGCCGGCGGGAATGGCATGTTTTACCTGTTTCCGCGAGAAACTCCGGCATCCATACGGTGCCTGGGAAGCGTCTATTAGTGTTAAAGACGACGGCCGGATCAATAAGAAAGCGCTCGCTGCGCCGGCTTCAGGCCGCCTGCGGTTGCAGCGCGACGATCTTCTCCCACCATGCGGCGGCGGCCTGTTCACCGCGCCGGGCGAGCAGGTAGCGATAACCGGTATCGGCCGCGCTCTCCATCAGCGTGCGATCGGCGGCGGCCGTGAACAGGTAGTCGAGGCCGTCGTCATTGCCCTCGTCGAGCAGGATGCCGCCGTACAGGAAAGCCGCCTTCGGGAACGGACCGCCGGGACGCTCCAGCAGGCATTGGAGAATCGGTTTGGCTGCGTGCGGCGCATCGAATTCTGCCGTCAGCAGCGCCAGTTCCTGCAGCTCGTGCGGAGCCAGCGTGTCGAGGCGGCGCGGGCCCAGTTCCTGCAGGCGCCCGCGCGAGCGCTGCACGTGGCGATGGCGCGCTTCCCACGCCTTGCACTCCTTGCTCCACCAGGCATCATCGAATTCCTCCACCAGCCGCCGCGTCACCGTCGCACCCAGCAGCACTTCGGCGGCGCTCACCTCCGCCGGTTTCGGCAGCGCGCGCCGTTCGCCGGTGGCCTCGACCCGGTCGCGCAGGGCCGGATGGGTGTCGTGCAAACCCGCGTCCTCGGCCCAGGCCTGCGCCAGCCGTTCCGGCGTGGCCCACTGCGGATAGCCGGCCCGGAACGCTGCCCGCATCGACGCATAAGGCAGCAGCGGCGGACGCGGCGAAGCGTCGACCTGGCGCAGGATGGTGGGCCAGAAATCTTCGCGTATCCAGCGCGCCAGCAGCGCATCGCGGATCAGGCTGGCGGCATTCGTGGGCGCGCCGACCAGCTCGGTGGCGGTGAGGTCGGCGTCGTACTCGTTCTGGCGCGACAGCACGAAAGTGTAGGCGTTGTAATACGGCATGAAGCGATCGAGCAGCAGCGCCAGCAACGCATGGATGCCGCTGTTGCGCTTGTCCTCGCCGACTTGCCGGTGGAGCGCGCGAAAGGTGCGCCGCTGGCGGTAGACCCAGGCCGCGAGCCTGCCGTGATTGCCGCACAGGTGGCCGTACTCGTGCGCGATGGTCGCCATCATTTCATTCGGCGGCGCGCCGAGCAGGTAAGGCAGGCCCAGCGTCAGGATGTTGGTGTGGGCGCCGAAGAATCCCCAGCGCGGCCGCTGCGACACTGTCGCGTTGTAACGGTCGTCGATCAGCACGCGGTGAATCGGCGGACCGTTCAGCTTGCGGCGCATCTTGGCAAGCACCGAGAACAGTTTCGGCGCCTCGGCGCGCGTGATCGCCCGCCCTTGCGGCGGCGGCAGGCGCAGGAAAAACATCTTCAGCACGGTGAAGAAGATCGGGATCGCCGGCAGCACGATCAGCGCCAGCTCGATCCGGTTCAGGTGTACGCCGAGCGTCTCCGGGCGGAAGCAGAACAGCAGCACGCCGGCAATCGAGAGCAGCAAGGCCAGCAGCGCCAGGTAGGCGACGCCGCAGATCAGGAGGACCTTGCCGCGGAACAGCGCCGGCGCCTTCTCCGCCTGCGCTTCCAGCCGTCTCACCAGTCCTTCGTAGACATCCGGATCCAAATTGCCTCCGCAGTTGACAGATTGCTATCAAGCATACCCGATCGGGACGGCAACGGCCATCGCCGCTGCCGGGACGATGCGGCGCCGGCCGCGCCATTTTTCGCCGCTTGTCACTACTTGTCGCCGCTGCCGGATCGCGGCTATGCTTTGCCTTCGCATTCCGCCGGCATCCACTTTTTCCGGAGCACCCAGTCATGATTCCCCGCATCAGCATGATCACCCTCGCCGTCGACGACCTGGAACGCGCGCTGCGCTTTTATCGCGACGGCCTCGGGCTGGCCACCGAAGGCATCGTCGGCAAGGAGTTCGAGCACGGGGCGGTGGCGTTTTTCGACCTGCAGGCCGGCCTCAAGCTCGCGCTGTGGCCGCGCGGCAGCCTGGCTCACGATACCGGTTTGCCGGCGCAGGCAGCGGGCGCGCCCGGCTTCACGCTCGGCCACAATGTCGGCTCGCGGGAAGAGGTGGACAGCGTGATGCGGCAGGCCCAGGCAGCGGGTGCCGTCATCGTCAAGCCGGCCCAGCCGACCTTCTGGGGAGGCTACGCCGGCTATTTTCAGGATCCGGACCGGCACCTGTGGGAAGTGGTCTGGAATCCGCAATTCCTTCCCTGAACATTCATGACTGAAGTCACCGGCATCGACCACATCTACCTGACGGTTTCCGATCTCGCACGCGCCGAGCATTTCTATGACAGGGCGCTGGTGGCGGTGCTCGGCTTTCGCAAGAACAGCTTCACGCTCGGCGGCGATCCGCATATCCAGTATTTCAACCGGCATTTCGGCTTCGTGCTGCGCCCGGCCCGCGTGCCGGTGGCGCACGACGCGTATGCGCCGGGCCTGCATCATTTCTGCCTGCGGGTGGAAACGGCCGGAGAAGTGCACGAGGTGGCGGCGGCGCTGCAGGCGGCCGGCATCGAAGCCAGCGAAGCACGGGTTTATCCGCAGTACGCGCCCGACTATGTCGCCACTTTTTTCAGTGACCCGGACGGAATACGGCTGGAGCTGACGAATTACCGGCAGGAGCGGCGCGAACGGCATGACTGTTGGCATGAACAGGCGAAAGCGTAATGCAGGGAAGTTGCTCCCGTAAAACGAAAAAACAAACGAAAAAACCCGCGAATTTTGCAATCCGCGGGTAGAACCCCAATTGCATGGGGAAGGAGGGGAGACGTCAGTGTGCTCCCCGATTCTTAAGGGCGACTTAAAGCCGGAAAAAATGCTTTTCGCACAACGCCGCCATGCCGGGCACTTGCCGTGTTCGCAATGATCGGGGCGACCTGTTCCTACAGTTGAAGTGCCCATCCCAGCAGTGCCGCACCGGTCACCGCCACCACCGGCGAGACCCGCCCCCATGCCAGCAGGCCGAAGGTCGCAAGCGCCAGCCCGAAATCGGCGCGCGAATGGATCGCGCTGGTCCATACGGGATCGTACAGTGCCGCAGTGAGCACGCCGACCACCGCCGCGTTCACTCCGGCCATCGCGCAGCGCACCGCGGCGCGCCGGCGCAGCAGTTCCCAGAACGGCAATGCGCCGGCGATCAGCAGGAAGGCCGGAACGAAGATCGCGACCAGCAACAGCAAGCCGCCGCTCCAGCCGCCCATCGGAGCCGGCATCGCGGCACCCAGGTAGGCGGCGAAGGTGAACAGCGGGCCGGGTACCGCCTGTGCCGCGCCGTAGCCGGCGAGAAAAGCATCGTTGCCGATCCAGCCGTTCGGCACCACGCCGGCCTGCAGCAGCGGCAGCACCACGTGGCCGCCGCCGAACACCAGCGCGCCGGCCCGGTAGAACACCGATAGCGCCGCCAGCGGCATCGCATGCGTGGCGGCGGCAAGCGCCGGCAGGATCAGCAGCAAGGCCGCACACAGCAGCAACAGGGCCGCGCCGGTGGCCTTGCCGATTCCGTAGTCGCGGTGGGGGGATGCCGGGAGCTGGTCCAGCTTCAATTTCCAGCGGCCGATCGCGGCGCCGGCGGCGATGGCGGCGATCTGCCCGGCCGAGGAAGGAATGGCCAGCACCAGCAGCGCCGCGCCCACCGCGATGCCGGCCCGCGCGCGATCCGGGCACAGCGACCTGGCCATGCCCCACACCGCCTGCGCCACCACCGCCACCGCCGCCACCTTCAAGCCGTGCACCGCGCCGGAGTGGGCGAGCGCAGCCCAGCGCTGTACGCCGAATGCGAACAGGATCAGCGCCAGCGCCGAAGGCGCGGTGAATCCCACCCATGCCGCGAACGCGCCCCACCAGCCGGCCCGGCCCAGCCCCAGCGCCATTCCGACCTGGCTGCTGGCCGGCCCCGGCAGGAACTGGCACAGCGCCACCAGGTCGGAAAAGTCGCTGTCGTCGAGCCAGCGCCGCCGTTCGACGAACTCGGAACGGAAATAGCCGAGATGCGCGACCGGGCCGCCGAACGAACACAGTCCCAGCTTCAGGAAAGCCAGCAATACTTCAGCTACCCTCCTGGCGGCTACCGCCCCGGGCGCCGATCGCCCGCTTGCTTTCGATTCATCCATGTACCGCTGCCGCCCGCTTGATGACAATGGCGGCCATTACAGCAAATTTTTCCCGGTAAAGAAAGAATGCCTGGAAAGAAAGCGTGCAGGGCGCGCTAT
The DNA here is from genome assembly GCA_966211575.1 of uncultured Noviherbaspirillum sp. Classification (GTDB taxonomy): domain Bacteria; phylum Pseudomonadota; class Gammaproteobacteria; order Burkholderiales; family Burkholderiaceae_D; genus Noviherbaspirillum. The sequence continues at coordinate 8,741 of CBIHOK010000054.1, read as the reverse complement.
CGGCTGGGGTGGCGGAATCCGGGCGCCGGCTACATCATGCCGCGCCGGGGATGCCCGGGCAGCTTGTGCACCTTCAGGATCGCGCTGTCGATATGCTTGTGCACCGAAGTCAGCGGACGCGGCGGCGACGAGGGCGGGACCGGAAATTTTTCGCGGCGGCCGCAGGCGCCGAGCAGCGCAACCAGGGCGACGGCCTGCAACGCGGTGCGCGCGCCGACACGCAGCACGGAAAACCGGCGACGGATTCGGTTCATGGCTGGACCTTGATCGAATGGGATGCCGACATCACATGCAAACGCTGTACCTGCTCCGGCACCGGCTCGGCGGCATCGACTGCAGCCGGCCGCGGCTCGGCCACCCAGTGCCGGAAATAGTCGATGGTGCGCTGCAGTCCCGCGGCCAGCGCCACCTTCGGCTCCCACTGCAGCACGCTGCGCGCGAGCGCAATGTCGGGCCGGCGCCGCACCGGATCGTCGCTCGGCAGCGGCTTGAACACGATGCGCGAGCGCGAGCCGCTCAGCGCCACCACGTGCTCGGCCAGCTCCAGCATCGTGTGCTCGACCGGGTTGCCGAGGTTGACCGGGCCGCAGAAATCGTCGGCGCTCTGCATCAGCCGGTCGAACGCCGCCACCATGTCGTCAACGTAGCAGAACGAACGGGTCTGGGTGCCGTCGCCGTACACCGTCAGCGGCTCGCCGGCGAGCGCCTGCATGATGAAATTGGAAACCACACGGCCGTCGTTCGGATGCATGCGCGGGCCATAGGTGTTGAAGATGCGTGCAATTTTTACCTGCAGGCGGTGCTGGCGCCGGTAATCCATGAACAGCGTTTCAGCGCAGCGCTTGCCTTCGTCGTAGCAGGAGCGCAGTCCGATCGGGTTCACATGCCCCCAGTAGCCCTCGGTCTGCGGATGCACCTGCGGATCGCCGTACACTTCGCTGGTGGACGCCTGCAGGATCTTCGCCTTCAGGCGCTTGGCCAGCCCCAGCATGTTGATCGCGCCGTGCACGCTGGTCTTGGTGGTCTGCACCGGATCGTTCTGGTAGTGCACCGGCGACGCCGGGCACGCCAGGTTGTAGATTTCGTCGACTTCCACGTACAGCGGGAAGGTCACGTCGTGCCGCAGCAGCTCGAAGCGCGGATGCGGCAGCAGGTGCGCGATGTTGCGCTTGCTGCCGGTATAGAAATTGTCGACGCACAGCACGTCGTGCCCCTGCCGCAGCAGGTATTCGCACAGGTGCGAGCCGAGGAAGCCGGCGCCGCCGGTGACCAGGATGCGTTTGCAGTCGGCTTCCTTCATGTCGGCACGCTCTCGGGGCGATACGCCAGCAGGCGGGTGGCGGTGTCGGCCACCAGCGCGGCCGACACTTCCTCGGCGCAGCGATGCCCGACCGGGCATTCCGCGTGCATGCAGGGCCGGCACTCGACGGCGGCGCTGACCACGCGGTGGCGTCCGCCGTCGAGCGGCGCCCAGCGCTGCGGATCGGAGCCGCAGCAGACCACCACGCTGGGCGTGGCGAGCGCGGCCGCGATATGCGACACCCCGGTGTCGTTCGACACCACCAGCCGCGCCTGCGCGATCAGCGCCGCCAGCGCGCCCAGCTCGGTGCGGCCGCACAGGTCCAGCGCCGGCATCCGCATCGCGTCCTGCACCGCACGCACCAGCTCGGTTTCGCCGGGCGAACCGGTGAGCACCACTTTCCATCCCTGCAGCGCCAGCCGGTCGGCCACCTCGGCGAAACGGCGCGGCTGCCAGCGGCGCGACGGCAGGCGCGCGCCGGGATGGATGCAGACATAGCTGCCGGGCGGCGGCAGGTGCATGTGGCAACGCTGCAGCGAGCGGAAGTCGGCATCGGTGAGCGGGAATTCGAGATGCTCGCCCCGCGGCTCCACACCCAGGAAGCGCATCAGGCGCAGCGGGCGCAATACCTCGTGCTCTTCGTCGTCCCATTGCATGAAGCGCGCCGGATCCGGGCAATACTGCCCTTTCAGGTAGCAGCCGGCATTGCGCTCGGCGCCGAGCAGCACGGTCAGCGCATTGCTGAGACCGCCGCTGCCGTGCAGCTGGATCGCGAGGCTGAAGCGGCGGCGCTGCGCCTCGGCCAGGAAATGCGGCATCGCGTTCAGGTGCGCCGGCTGTTCCGGGAAGCCGGGGAAACCGGGAAACACCAGCAGGTCGTCCAGGTAATGCGAGAAGCGCTTGACGAAGGCGGTGGCCCAGGGCAAGCCGATCAGCGTGATGCGCGCATGCGGCGCGGCCGCGCGCAGCGCGCGCAACGCAGGCACCGCGCACAGCATGTCGCCCAGCTGCAGCGCGCGGAACACCGCGATCTTGCGCGGCACCTGGACCTGGGACTGCGCCGGGATACCCGGAATCACACGGACATTGTTCATCGTCGGCCTCAAGGGTTCTTTTCGAGGATGAAGGGGCCGATCACCAGCCCGTCCAGCGGCGTGCTGCTGTACGACTCGATAGCGTCGCGCGGATTGCATACCACCGGCTCGCCGCGCGTATTGAACGAGGTATTGATCAGCACCGGCACCCCGCTGCGGCGGGCGAATGCGCGCAGCAGCTCGTAGTACGGCGGATTCTGCGAGCGGTTGATGGTCTGGATGCGGGCGGTGCCGTCGACATGGCGCACCGCCGGAATCCGGTCCGCCTTGTCCGGGCGCACGTCGTAGACGAAGGTCATGAACGGCGACACCCCGGCATCGACGAACCATTCGGCCGCTTCCTCTTCCAGCACCACCGGCGCAACCGGCCGGAAATCCTCGCGGTCCTTGATCTGGTTCAGGCGCTGCTGCATCGACGCATCCAGCGGCGAAGCCAGGATGGAGCGGGCGCCGAGCGCGCGCGGTCCGAATTCCATGCGCCCCTGGAACCAGCCGATCACCTTGTCCTGCAGCAGCAGTTCGGCCACCTCGTCGGCCAGGTGCGATGCGCGCCGGTACGGCAGCTTGGTCTGTTTCAGGCATTCCTCGATCTCGCGCTCGCTGTAGGACGGGCCGAGAAATGCGTTGTCCATGCGCCAGCGCCGCTTGCCGCCGCCGGCGCGCTCCTGCTGGTCTATCCACAAGGCGGCGCCGAGCGCGGTGCCGGCATCGCCGGCGGCCGGCTGCACCCATACCCGCTTGAACGGGCCATGCTCCCGCAGCCGCGCATTCATCACGCAATTGAGTGCCACGCCGCCGGCCAGCGCCAGGTTTTCGACCCGGGTTTCCTCGTGCAGCCAGTGCGCCATCTTCAGCGTCACCTCTTCCAGCACGCGCTGCAGCGACGCGGCGATGTCCATGTGCTTGCGGGTGAATTCGGCGGCGCGTTCGCGCGGCGGGCCGAACAGCTTTACCCAGTCGACCTTCAGCACTTCATAATCGCCGTCGCCGCGATACTGCAGCACGTCGTGCAGCAGCGGTGCATACACCGGCTTGCCGAATGAAGCCAGCGCCATCACCTTGTATTCGTCCGACGAGTGCAGGAAGCCAAGGTAATCGGTGAGCGCCTCGTACAGCAGGCCGAGCGAATTCGGCAGGTTGACCTGCTTGATGCGGCGGTAGCGCCGGTCCTGGTAGAGGCCGTAGCTGGTGGTTGCGATCTCGCCGCGCCCGTCCATCGTGAGCACCCCGCATTCGTCGAACGGCGCCGCCAGGAAGGCGCTGGCCTCGTGCGACAGATGATGTTCGACGAAATGCCAGCGGAACGGCCCGTCGTAGCGCACGCCGCGAAAGCGCTTGCGCAGGTGATGCGGAGCGCCGCCGGCCAGCTGGCGCGGCGCATTCACGATATAGGACAGGAACAGCGGATCCCAGGGCGACAGCCATGGGCCGGACGCATGGGCGGAAGGCTGCAGCGGCAGCGTGATGACGGCATCGTCGGCGAGCTGGCCCAGCTGCAGAGAAGGATCGTAGGAATAGGCGACATGGTCGACGTCGGCCAGCTCGATGCCGGCATCGGCCAGGCAGTAATCGATCGCGTGATACGGAAGTTGCCAGGTGGTGAAAGGAACCGGACGCTTGCCGTGCTTGATGCGGGTGAAGCGCTCTTCCTCGGCGGCGGAAAGCACCTCGCCGTCGCGCACCAGGCAGGCCGAGCAATCATGATAGGCGGCATTGATTCCAAGGGTATACACAGTTTCCTCCGGGACTGGCCGGTCCGAAGGCGGAACCGGCGTGTTTCCCCGGCGAGAAGCAATTGACGTACCCGTAACCCATAACGCAACCGAAACCCGCGCCGGGCAACATGCATGCAGCCTGTGTCAGTACGGCAAGACGCGATGCGGCCGCCGTCTTGTAAATTCGAAAAACTTTTGTTGCATGTTTTACTGACGTGCGCTGTCTCCGCCGCCGCTGCGCTGTGACAGGCGCCGGTTGCGCAGGTAGATGCACTCGCCCGCGACGGCGGTGAGCAGGATGAAGAAGTTCGCGAACACGAACACCCAGTTGCCGACCAGGTAGCTGTAGAAGGTGAAGCCGATCGATGCGGTGATCTGGCCGACGAACAGCCATTTCGACACGCCGGCGATGCTGCGCGTGCGCCATTGCGTATACACCTGGCGCGAAATCGTCAGCACCAGCACCGCCGCGCTGAACCAGCCAACCATGTCCTGCGTCATGCGCTCTCCTTTCGTTCGCGCCTGCGATAGTAGCGTTCCATCAGCGGCGTCGCGGTCACGCCGTGCACCAGCACCGACATCGCCAGCACGGTCAGCACCAGCGGCACGAAACGGTGCTTCAAATCGTCCTGCCACGGATACTGCAGCGCGAACACCAGGTAATAGAACGAGCCGATGCCGCGGATGCCGAACCAGCCGATCAGCGTGCGCTGCGCGTGGGTCGCGTTTTCACCGGCCAGCGCAATGGCCGACGCCAGCGGCCGGATCACCACCAGCAGCAGCGCCGCGATCAGCACGCCCTCGAACGATATGCCGCTGGCCGACAACATGATGCCCAGCAGGAGCACCATGCCCAGCTCCGCGATGTGTTCGAGCTGGCGATTGAAGCCGAGCACGGTTTCCGCCATGTAGGCGGCTCCCTTGCCGGGATGGATCGCGGCCGTCACCTGGTCGCCGGCCGCCAGCGCGCCGATCACCGCTGACGGCTGCGCCACCCCGCTGGCCTCGTGCTCGGTATGGCGCATCGCGAAGCCGGCCGCGAACACCGCCAGAAAGCCGATCCCGTGAACCAGGTGCGCCACCCCGTAGGACAAGGCGATCAGCCCCAGCATCAGGAACTCTTCCATCCCGAGCGCCTGCCGGTGATGCTGCCGCAGGTAGAGCGTCAGCCGCACCACGCCGCGCCCCAGCAGCCAGCCGCTGAGCAGGCCGGCCACCACGCCCCACGGCGCGCGCGCCAGCGCACCGACGCCGGAAGTCTCGACGCCGGGCACGTGCAGCAGGAACAGGCCGAGCATCACGAACGGATAGGCGGTGCCGTCGTTGAGGCCGCCCTCGCCGCTCAGGCTGAAGCGCAGCCGGTCGCGATCGCCCACGTCCTGCACCTGCACGTCCGACGCCAGCACCGGGTCGGTCGGCGCCAGGATCGCCGCCAGCAGCACCGCCCCGCCCAGCGACAGCCCGACCAGGAAAAAACTGGCGCAGGCCAGCAGCACGATGGTGGCGAGCATGCCGATCACGCCGAGCCTGACCGGCAGCCGCCAGATGCGGTCATGCGTGGCGACGCGCAGCCGCAGCCCCACTGCGAACAGCGAAATCAGCAGCGCGATTTCGGTCGCGCGCGTCAGCCAGTGCGCGTCGCGGTAAGGATCGAGCAGGATCAGCGCCGCGCCGGACGGCCCGAGCGCATAGCCGATCGCGAGATACAGGATGGCGGGGCTGAGCGGCAGGTGCTTCCATAGCGAGCCGGTCAATCCCATCAGGATCAGCAGGCTGCCGATCACGAGATACCAGAGAGTGACGGATTCGATTTGCAGGCTCCGGAGACGAGGCAAGGGGCAAGGGCGCGGACCGGCGCGCCCTGCATCGTCGGCATGCACGCCGCATGCCGGGCGGCGGATGAAACAGGATCAGCCGATGTCGACGCGCCGGCCGGTCTGCCCCTCTTTCGCCAGCGGCACCCTGATCTCCAGCAGGCCATCCTGCATCGACGCGCGCACGCCCTCTTCCTCGGCGCCCTCGGGCAACTCGATCACCCGGTAGAAGTGGCCGTAGGAGCGCTCCGAACGCCGGAATTCCGGGCGCGGTTCGGGCGGCTGGCGGCGGTCTCCTTCGATCGTCAGCCTGGTGCTCCTGATTTCGATCTGCACGTCTTCGCGCTTGACGCCGGGGACTTCGGCGCACACCACGAACTCGTCGCCCTGCTTGCTGACCTCGACCGCCGGCGTCCAGGCCGGCCCGATCCCGCCCTGGCGCGCGCGCGAACCGTACAGCGGACGCCGGATATAGCGCTGCGCGATCTCGTCCACTTCCTCCGACATCTTGCGCACCCGGCTCAGCGGCTCTTCCCAGGCCTGCAGCAGATGCGGCAGCCACGGCGGACGGCCGCTGCGCTCCCCGCGTGCCCCGCCCCGGCCGCCCTCCGCGCCGCTGCGCCGGGCGCCGGCCGCTGCCTCGTCGCCGGCCGCTCCGCCTTGGTATGTGCCCTGGTATGCACTCTGGTATGCATGCCCGGCGCTTTCATGGGTATCGCGGCGTTCCTGCTCGCCCTGGCCGACCGCCTTGCCGGCGGTACTGCCGGCCGGTTGCGCGGCCGGCGGAATTTCGCCGACTTCGCCGAAACTCCCGCTGCCGATCGGTTCGGCCCCACTCAGACTGTTATCCATGATCGCGACCCGGTGCGGCAGGCGCTCGACGAATTTCTTGAAGCGCGCCATGTCTTCCTCGACCCGCCGGCCGACGTTGCCGATCATGTCGGCCGTCATGCCGACGCCTTCGTGGCCGTCCCGCTGCTCGCACTCCATCGTCAGGCGCACGCGCGTATGGTCCGCATCCAGCGGCTCCAGTTCCACCCGGCCGCTGTTGCGCGGTCCGTTCAGGTTGAGCCAGGAGAGACTGCGGTCAGGAACCAGCGCCGTCAATTCGCTATCCCACTCGATATCGTTCCCGTTCTTCTTCGCGCGCCAATGCAGATGCCGGTCGTCCGTCAGGCGCACCTCTTCGATCCGGTCCATGAAGCTCGGGTATTCCTCGAACTCGGTGAGCTGGATGTAGACCGCCTGCAGCGGCACGTTGACGTCGATCGACTTTTCAATTCTTGCCATGATGAATCTCCTCGTTTCTTCCGGGCATGAACGAGCGGCCGATTGCCGGCTGCGCGTGGAACGGAGTGTGCTACTGCCTGACGGGAACGCATTTCAGAAGCGGCGCTGCAACCCGGCGTAGCGCCGGCCAGGCGCGCCCGGGCTGCCGCCCATGCAAGGATTGACCAGCGCGCCGGCCCAAGGTTTCATGCGGCGCGCCCGCGCGCGGCGGGGCAGATTTTGCAGCGTCCGCATGTAAGTATTACCGCGCACATTTCCTCGGAGGAAATCGCCTGCGCACAGCAAAGGGAGTTTGCGAAACATGCCGAATGCAAAGACCGACGAACATCGCGACAGCCACGTCATGCGCGACCTGTGGCAGGTGGTGTCCGCGTTTCGCGGACGCGTGCTGCTGGCGCTGCTGTTCCTGATCCTGGCCAAGGTGGCGGTGGTATCGGTGCCGCTGGCCCTCAAGCGCATCGTCGACATCCTGTCGCATCCGGGCCAGGTGCTGGTGCTGCCGGCCGCGCTGCTGGCCGGCTATGCCGCGCTGCGCTTCGCCAGCACGCTGTTCAACGAATTGCGCGACCTCGCGTTTTCGCGGGTGACGCAGCACACGGTCGCCACCTATGCGCTGAACACGTTCTCGCACCTGCACGCGCTCAGCTCGCGCTTCCATGCGCAGCGCCGCATCGGCGGCCTGCTGCCCGACATCGACCGCGGCACCAACGCCATCGCATTCCTGCTCGGCGTCGCGCTGTTTACGCTGGTGCCGACCGTGCTCGAAATCGGCATGGTGGTGGCGATCATGGGCAAGCGCTACAGCTTCTGGTACATGGGCATCGTCGGCGCCACCTTCCTGCTGTATTGCGGCTTCACGCTGGTGTTTACCGCGCGCCGCGCGGTGTTCCAGCGGCGCGTCAACCGGCTCGACTCGAACGCCAAGGGACTGCTGACCGACAGCCTGATCAACTACGATACCGTCAAGTATTTCACCAACGAGCGGCGCGAAGCGACCCGCTTCCAGCACATCATGGACAACTGGGCGGACGCGGTGGTAGCCAACCAGAAAGCGCTGTTCACGCTGCACGTCGGCCAGAGCGGCATCATCGCGCTGGGGGTGGCGTCGGTGATGCTGCGCGCCGGCAGCGACGTGGTCGCGCAGCACCTGACGGTGGGCGACCTGATCCTGATCAACGCCTATGTGATCCAGATCTGTCTGCCGCTCAATGCGCTCGGCTTCGTCTACCGCGAAGCGAAGGATGCTTTGGTGAATGCGGAAAAGCTGTTCCACCTGCTGCGCGAAAAGCCGGAAATCAACGAACCGCCCGGCCTGCCGCCGCTGCAGGTCAAGCGCGGCGAGGTGGTGTTCGACAAGGTCAGCTTCGCCTACGAGCCCGATCGCCCCATCCTGCATGACGTCAGCCTGCGCATTCCGCCGGGCAAGACGGTGGCGGTGGTGGGCGGCAGCGGCTCCGGCAAATCGACGCTGGCGCGGCTGTTGCTGCGCTTCTACGATGTCGGCGGCGGCCGCATCGCGATCGACGGC
>CBIHOK010000053.1:0-21413 GCA_966211575.1 uncultured Noviherbaspirillum sp. | reverse complement strand
CAGTCGCGTCGACACCATCACCCGCAACGTGATCGACCGGCTGCTGGCGTGAGGCGGGGGCATGGCGCCAGCGAGCGCGAAAAAAAACCCGCAGACCTTGCGGTTTGCGGGCTGAATCCAATTCAAGAAGAGTTGGAGGAGACGGGTGAATCATACCGGGGCAGGCTTGCGATTGCCGCTTTATTCCTCGAATGACAGACATTCCGGAAGCGGATATCTCGCCGGCGGCGCGCAGGTCCGGCGCGTCCGCGCCTTGCCGGAGTCTTGAATGGCCGAGGCGCTGACCGATGGACTGACCGACGTGCTGGTGGTCGGCGGCGGCTTGGCCGGACTGTCCTGCGCGCTGGCGCTGGCCGAGCGCGGCATGCGGGTGACCGTGCTGGAACGGCAGCCGCGCCTCGGCGGCCGCGCCGGCAGCTGGGCGGATGACGCAACCGGCGACATGGTCGACGTCGGACCGCACGTGGTGCATTCCGAATACCGCAACATGCTCGCGCTGCTGGAACGGCTGGGGACGCAGGACTTGATCGCCTGGCAGTCGCGCAAGGTGCTCACGCTCGCCAGCCGCCCGCATCCGCTGACGCTGCGGCACTGGCCGTTGCCGGCGCCGCTGAGCCTGTTGCCGAGCATGTTCCGCGCGCCCGGGCTGTCGGCGCGCGATTACCTGTCGATGACGGCCACCGCCTGGCGTGCGATGCAGTTCGACGAGCGGCAGCTGGAGCCGCTCGACCGCTTGAACGCGCTGGATTTCCTGCGCCGCGAAGGCGTCAGCGAACGCATGATCGACTGGTGGTGGCGGACCGTCGCGATGGTGGTGAACAACCTGCCGTTGGAGCGCTGTTCGGCGGCCGCGCTGCTGCGCATCCATGCGCAGTTGAGCGGGCACCACAAGCTGCATTTCGGTTTTGCGGCGGTCGGGCTGGCCGAGCTGTATGCGGCGCAGGCCGCCGGCCGTATCCGCGCCGCCGGCGGCAGCGTGCGCAGCGCCACCGGCGTGGGCGGATTCATCGGACGCGAGCGTTGCGAAGGCGTGCTGCTGGACGACGGCAGCACGCTGCGCGCACGGTATTGCGTCGGCGCGGTGCCGCCGCGGCAGCTGGCCGCGCTGCTGCCGGCCGGTTGGCGGGACCAGCCGCCTTTCGATGCGCTGGCGGCGTTCGAGCCCTGTCCGTACATCTCCTGCTACCTGTGGTTCGACCGCCCGCTTCGCGGCGAGCGTTTCATTTCGCACCTGTGGTCGCCCGAGCGGCTCAATTACGATTTCTACGATCTCTCGCAGATCCGGCACGGCTGGTCGGGGCGGCCATCCATCCTCGCCAGCAACATCATCTACAGCCATCGCGCGCATCACCTGAACGACGACGAAATCGTGCAGGCGACCCGGCGCGAAATCGCCGAGTTCTTGCCGGCGGCGCGGCAGGCGCATCTGCGCCATGCCAGGGTGCACCGGATTCCGATGGCGATCCCGTGCGCGACACCCGGGATGGAACGGCTGCGCCCGCCGCCGCGCACGCCGGTGGCGGGCCTGTTCCTGGCCGGCGACTGGATACGGACCCACTTGCCGTATTCGATGGAAAGCGCGGTCGCCTCCGGCCTGCTCGCGGCGGAGCAGGTGCTGGCCGATGCCGGACGGCCGCAATCGCTGGCCTTGCCGACGCGCCCTTACGACGGGCTGGCCCGCGTGGTGCATGGGGCCAGCCGCTGGTGGCGCCGCTTCCATTGATCCGCCGGATGGAGTCTTTATTTCATCGTGCCCATTTCTCGACTTCCCCATTGGGAGAGTGCCGGGGCGAGCGGGTGCGGTTCGATACATCGTGGCAACCCTGAATCCGCGTCTTGCATGGCATGCCGATTGCATCCCACAACGAATTTTCAATACCCGGAGCCAGGAGAGAAAAATGTCCAAAGTGCTGGTGCTGTATTACTCGACCTATGGTCATGTGGAAAAGATGGCCGACGCGGTGGCCGAAGGGGCGCGTTCGACCGGCGCCACCGCCGATATCAAGCGGGTGCCTGAAACCGTGTCGCAGAATATTGCAAAGGACGCCCATTTCAAGCAGGACCAGGCAGCGCCGGTGGCCACCATCGACGACCTGGTCAACTACGACGCGATCGTCATCGGCTCGCCGACCCGCTTCGGACGGGTGCCGTCGCAGCTGGCGAGCTTTCTCGACCAGGCCGGCGGCCTGTGGGTGAAAGGCGCGCTGCACGGCAAGGTCGGCGGCGCCTTCACGTCGACCGCGACCCAGCACGGCGGCCAGGAAGCGACGCTGTTTTCGATCATCACCAACCTGCTGCATTTCGGCATGATCGTGGTCGGCCTGCCGTACAGCCACCAGGGGCAGATGACGCTGGACGAGATCGTCGGCGGCAGCCCCTACGGCGCTACCACGATTGCCGGCGGCCAGGGCCAGCGCCAGCCGAGCGCGCTCGATCTGCAAGGAGCGCGGCACCAGGGGGAATTGATCGCGCGGACCGCGAACAAGCTGTTCGACTGAACGCGGCCGAAGCGGCATCCGAAGCGGTATCCGAAGCAATATTGCCCCCGGCTATTTTCCGGTGCCCGCCGTGTTCCCGGCGGAATCGGACGATTTCTTGCTGGAGCGTTTCGATCCGCTGCCCGCCGCACTGCTGCCCGAAGCGCTCGACCCGGACGAGGGTGAGGCGGCCGACTTCGACGCGGTCGCCGCAGGCGCTCCCGGCTTGGTTTGACCATTGACGGTCAGCCCGGCGGCCGACATCCTGGCCGCGTTTTTGTCTCCGATGCCCTTGACGCGCTGCTCGAAGTCGGCCCAGTCCTTGTATCGGCCATTCTTGGTCCGCTCGTCGACGATCGACTTCGCGATCTTCGGCCCGATTCCCTTCACTCCGTCGAGCGTCGCCTGATCCGCCGTGTTCACGTCCACCGCTGCAAAGGCAATACCCATCGACATCAACAATCCCGCAATCACCAGCATGCATTTCTTGAACATGGCGTTCTCCAGTGGAAGAAGAAAACTACGGTGGGGATGAAATAGGCAATGTAGCGCGTCTATTCAAGCTGTAAGACCAGTCCCTTTAAAGTTTTGCAAATGTCGAATGACGATTTATCTCAAGTTTTTGTTCATTCGATGTTCCCAGTAGAAAGCGTGCACGGTTCCCTCTCCCGGCAACGCGGAAGGTGTAGCCGGACGACGCTTGAAAGACCACTAAAAGCACACCTGCTGAAACGGAATTCCATCGGCCGCTCGAACCCGCTCGCCGGCGCCGCGCTTGCGATTCGCCTTCAACCGGTAGATACATGGCCGACCGTGTAAATGCGCCCGTTTTCCAACGGCGTCTTCGGCGGCCGCTTCGTCAGCAACTGGAAGCGCACCAGGTTCCAGCAGGCCGGATCGAAGCCGACCAGCGCGGCCACCGAGTACGGCTTCGCGGCAGCTTCCTTCACCCGTTCGCTTTCGGCCGTGCGCAAGGCATCGAGGTGCGTGAACGGTGCGATCGGCATCGATTCGCGGATGGCGAAGCGCGCCCGCGCCACCTCGGGCGAGATTTCCGCCTGCCATACCGACCAGGTTTTCACCGACGGCCAACCGAAAGAGCGGGTGAGGCCGGCGAAACCTGGCCCGCACAGGAAATCATTCATCCCCTCGGACGAGCGCCACAGGTAAAACGGCGCGTACAGGTTTTCGCATTCGTCCATCGTTCCCTCGTTACGCGCGCTCAGGTAAGCCTTGAACAACAGCCCGGGGAAACCGTCGGTGAACGACCCCTTGTCGGCGATGCGGCGGTCGATGATGGCCATGTCGTAATCGGCGGGCAGGGGAATGCTGTATTGCATCGCGATCATGATGTCTCCTGTCGAGAGTGGGGCGGCAGCATCGTCGCGATGCCGCAACCGAACGACCAATCGGCGGCCTCGCTGGTCTGGATGGCGACCATCACGTCTTCCGGCCGGATGCCGGGCGCGTCGGCCAGCAGTTCCACCAGCCGCCGGTAAAACGCCTGCTTGACCCGGATATCGCGCGGCCGGCCGGCGCTGATGCTGATCAGCACGAATCCGTCGGAACGCGGGCCGCACAGGTAGTCGCGGTCGAACACCAGTTCTTCCGGCTCGTGCTGGTGGATTGCCTGGAAGCGGTCGTCGGCCGGCACGTCGAACGCCTCCACCAGTGCGCGGTGCACGCCATCGGACAAGGCCTTCAGGTAGGAGGAGGGCTTGCCTTTGAGTAGAGAGATACGGGCAAATGGCATCGCTGTGCTCCTTTTACCGAACCGCTTCCAGCAACTTCACAGCACTTGCCGCCGAGGGCCAGCCGGCGTAGAACGCGAGGTGAGTGATCGCTTCGGCGAGTTCCTCGCGCGACAGTCCGTTCTCGCGTGCAGCCTGCAGGTGGAACGGCAATTGTTCCAGCCGGTACAACGCGGTCAGCGCCGCGACCGTGATCAGGCTGCGATCGCGTTTCGACAGCTCGCTGCGTTCCCAGATGTCGCCGAACAAAACCTCGTCCGTCACGTCCGCCAGTTTCGGTGCGATCTCGCCCATGGCCTTGCGGCCGCTTCCCTTCATCGTGCTCATCATGTGCTCCCGGTTGGTTGACAGGGAAATGCTAAAGCCGGATGATGATTTCGAAAATCGGAAAGTTTTGAATCAATCGTTCGGAAAATCAGGATAATGCGACGTGTCAATCTCGATCTCGATGCGCTGCGCAGCTTTTGCGTGGGCGTGGAACTGGGCAGCTTCGCGAAGGCCGCCGACAAGGTGGGTCGCTCGACCTCGGCGGTCAGCGCGCAGCTGAAGAAGCTCGAAGAGCAGGCCGGCGCGCCACTGTTGCGCAAGTCGGGCCGAGGCATGATCGTCACCGATGCCGGCGAGGTCATGCTCGGCTATGCGCGCCGCATGCTGGAACTGAATGACGAAGCGGTGATGGCGGTCGGCGGCGCTGCGCTTGCGGGGCAGGTGCGGCTCGGATTGCAGGAGGATTTCGGCGAACATCTGTTGCCGGAGATGCTGGGCCGCTTCGCGCGCAGCCACCCCGACGTTCACATCGAGGTCAAGATCGCGCGCAATGCCGAGCTGCTGCAACAGGTGCAGGCCGGCCGGCTCGACCTCGCGCTGGCGTGGCACACGTCCCCGCCGGGAGGGCTGGCCGATGTGCTCGGTGCCTGCCCGCTCGAGTGGATAGGTCCGGCCGACCCGGCGCTGACACCCTGGCGCGAACGCAGCGAGCCGTTGCCGCTGGTTGCATTCGAAGCGCCCTGCGTGGTCCGCACACTCGCCACCGAGGCGCTCGACCGCGCCGGCATTCCGTGGCGGCTGGTGTTCACCAGTCCCAGCCTCGCCGGCGTCTGGGCGGCGGTTGCCGCAGGCCTGGGGGTGACAGTGCGGACCCGCTTCGGCCTCGGCGCGGCGCTGCAGGTGATGGACCCGAACGAGGCCGGTCTGCCTGCATTGCCCGCGCTCGGACTCGCGCTGTTCCGCTCCGAAGCCGAACAGCCGCCTGCATGCCGGCGCTTGGGCGAGATCGTCAGGCAAACGGTCGCTGCCGCCGCGCAAGCCGAAGCACAGCCGTTACGCGCCGCCGCCTGAATTGTCGCTATCCGGCATGCCGCTGCAACGCCGCTGCCAGCGCGTCGAACGTGACCCGGCAGCGCGGACTGTGGCGCAGGTCTTCGTGCATCGTGATCCAGGCCTCCAGTTCGAGCGCAATCAATTTCGGCAACACGCGCACCAGGTCCTTGCTGCGTTTTGCCAGCGGCACCTGGCAAAACCCGATGCCGGCGCCGGCGCGGAGCAGTGCCAGTTGCGCGAGGTCGTTGTCGGCCCGGAACGAAAAACCCTCGCGGCTCAGGCTGGGAAACTTGTTCGCCATTCCGCGGATGAATGCATTGGGACGATCGAAGCCGATCAGCGCATGCGCGCCCAGGTCCGCCAGCGCGGCCGGCTTGCCGTGGCGTTCGAGGTAATCCCGCCTCGCATACAGGCCGAGCCAAATCCGGCCGACCGGCCGCGCGATCAGCTGGCCCTGGCGCGGCCGCGTCATGCGCACCGCGATGTCGGCCTCGCGATGCAGCAAGTCCTGCATCGTGTTCGACGCCATCAGCTCTATCTTCAGTTCCGGATGCCGCTCATGCAGCTGCGCCAGCACCGGCGGCAGCACTTCCACCGCGATCACCTCGCTCGCCGTCACCCGCACCACGCCGCGCACGCCTTCGCCCTGGCTGGCGGCCGCGCGTTCCAGCGCCGCCGCCGTGCTTTCCATTGCCTGCGCGTGCGGCTGCAGCGCGGCTGCCGCTTCGGTCGGCAGGAGGCCGGCTTGCGAGCGCGTGAACAGCACGATGCCCAGCGATTTCTCCAGCGACGCGATATGACGGCCTACCGTCGGCTGCGCAATGCCGAGCGCACGGGCGGCGCCGGACAGCGAGCCTTCGGTCAGCACCGCGAGAAAGCTGCGGTAAAGCTCCCAGGTGATTTTCGAGGCCATGCAAAAATGTATGGACGATTGATATGTTTTGGTAATTTCATTATAGCCGCCGGGACCCTATTCTTGAGCCGTCAATCTGATGACGGAGAAAGCAATGACAGGCAATTGCAAGGCCCTGGTGGTGGGGGCGAACGGCGGCATCGGCAGTGAAATGGGGAAGCAGCTGGTCGCGGTTGGATGGCAGGTAGTCGCGTTCGCACGCACGCCCCCGCCGTCGGACAGCGGAGACGGCTTCGAGTGGGTACGCGGCGACGCGATGCAGGCCGAGGATGTGCAGCGGGCGGCGCGCGGCTGCGAAGTGATCGTGCATGCGGTCAATCCGCCCGGCTACCGACGCTGGTCGGAACTGGTGTTGCCGATGTTGGAGAGCACGCTGTCGGCGGCCGAGCAGGAACGGGCGCTGGTAGTGCTGCCGGGCACGCTGTACAACTACGGTCCGGATGCGTTTCCGCTGCTGCGCGAGGACTCGCTCCAGCAACCGGACACGCCCAAGGGCGCGATTCGGGTCGAGATGGAACGGCGTCTGCGGGCGTACAGTGAACGTGGTGGCAGCGCGCTGATCGTGCGCGCCGGCGATTTCTTCGGGCCGAACGCCGGCAGCACCTGGTTCTCGCAAAGCCTGGTCACGCCCGGTCGACCGGTGAAGGTGATTCACAATCCCGGCACACCGGGAGTCGGCCACCAGTGGTCGTATCTGCCGGACGTCGCGCGAACCATGGTCGCGTTGATCGAACGGCGTGAGTCGCTCGCTGCGTTTGCGGTCTACCAGATGGGCGCACACTGGGATCATGACGGCACGCAGATGGCGCAGGCGATTTGCCGCGTGGTGGCGCGGAGCGAGGGACGGACGCCGAAAGTGCGCGCCTTCCCGTGGTGGCTGCTGCGGCTTGCCGCGCCTGCGGTACCGCTGTTCCGCGAGATCCTGGAAATGCGCTATCTGTGGCAACAGCCTATACGGATGGACAACAGCAAGCTGGTCGCCGAACTGGGTCGCGAGCCGGAGACCCCGCTCGACGCGGCGGTGGAAGCGAGCCTGTTCGGCCTGAACTGCATCGGGAAGGTGGCGGCCGGCCGGGGTACGGT
Source organism: uncultured Noviherbaspirillum sp. (assembly GCA_966211575.1). Taxonomy (GTDB): domain Bacteria; phylum Pseudomonadota; class Gammaproteobacteria; order Burkholderiales; family Burkholderiaceae_D; genus Noviherbaspirillum. Next base: position 13,869 of record CBIHOK010000053.1, on the reverse strand, counting down.
ATCGCTGCAATAGCGGTCTTTTATCCCGGGACAACTGGTAAAATCGGCTGAAACTGGTTTCAGTATTCCTGGGCATGACAACGAAAAAATCCCCGCTTGCCGCGGCTTCCGGCGAGTCCGTGCGACGGCGTCCCGTGACCATCGCCGACGTCGCGCGCAAGGCCGGCGTCTCCAAGGCCACCGTCTCGCGCTTCTTCAATCACCGCGAACGGCTGCTGACGCCGGACATTGCGGCCCGGGTCGAGGCGGCGGTGGTGGCGCTCGACTACCAGCCGAGCCCGATGGCAAGCGCGCTGAAGAAAGGCCGCTCGCGGCTGATCGGGCTGGTCGTCGCCGACGTCACCAATCCCTATTCGGTGGCGGTGCTGCGCGGGGCCGAGCGGGCCTGCCTGGACGCCGGCTACCTGGTGATGCTTTACAACCTCGGAAACGACAGCAGCCGCGAGCGCGAGGCGGTCGCCGCCTTGTCGTCCTACCAGGTCGAGGGCTTCATCCTGAACGCCACCGGGGGCGATGCCGGCGGCGTCTCCGAGGCGGCGCGCCACGGCAAGCCGGCGGTGCTGATCGACCGCCGCCACGAGGGCGCGCAGGCCGATTTCGTCTCGCTCGACAATGCCGGCGCGATGCGGCTGGCGGTGAATCATCTGGCGGACGCCGGTTATCGCGAAATCCTGCTGGTGTCGGAACCGCTCAAGGGAGTCAGCTCGCGCATCGAACGGGAAGCCGCTTTCCGCTTCTATGTAAACGAGCACGGCGCCGGCCTCCGGGGCGACTGCTTCGAAAGCGCGGAAGATGACGGCACCGGCCTGGCGGCGGCGCTGCAGGCGCTGCGCACGCGCGCGGCGGGAAGGCCGGCCGCGGTGCTGTCCGGCAATGCGGTGGTGACCTTGCGCGTGGCGGGAGCTGTGGCTGCCGCCGGCTGGCAGTTCGGGCGCGAACTGGGGCTGGTCGCGTTCGACGAAACCGAATGGGCGCCGCTGATCGGGCCGGGCCTGAGCACGATCGCGCAGCCCACCGACGACCTGGGACGGGTCGCCGCGACTTGCCTGATCGAACGCCTGGACGGGCTGAGCTTGCCGCCGAGACAGGTGCTGTTGCCGGGCCAACTGCTGGTGCGCGGTTCCTCGCATCCGCTTTCCTGAACCCCTGAATCCCACCCCTTTAAAGGCAGCCCTGTAAACATGAGGGAGTTTAGTTCAACTTGGATTGGTCAAGTAGCCGTTTATTAGAGACGTGGAATTGCAGGTTGGCGCGCGTCATAGGCTGCTTCTTGCGCGGCTGCTTGAGGCCGCGCCGGCTGCGCTTGAAACGGTCCATGGGAACGAATTGCGCCACCTGACGTAACCAGCAGGCGCATTGGACCGCTGAACTCTCGCGCACGAATTGCCAGCGCTGCGCAGGCATGACGATGGCCATGCCCAGCCAGATTTGCGAAATCTCCAGCACCAGCGAGTAATACGATAGTTCCTGGACCGGCTCTTGGCCATGCACGGTCTGCAGCGCCTGCTGCACGGCCGCCAATGCGTTCCCGGCACAAACGGCCATCGCAAAGGCGAACAGCGCGGCACGGGGATAGTTCAATGCGGGCGGCTCACAATGCAGTTGTTGCGTCAGATGCTGGAAATGCGATTCGATTTGCCAGCGTGCGCGATAGGCGTCGCATAGTTCGTCGGCTGCCACGGTGGCCGGCAGCGTCGTCATGAGCACCAGCTCCGTATCGCCATTGCGCGTGGCCTTTGGCAGCGGCAGGACAATGCGGCGCACGGCAAGCCGTTCTTTGCCGGCTGGTCCGTTTAACTATACTGGCTGTTCCATCGCACCTTGCCGGGTTCCCTGCGCCGGTTGCAAGGGACCGGCTGATACGAACGGACACGAGGTCGCGTGCCAACGCACGAGGAATGCGGCGCGGCACGCATGGAGGTGAAACAGGAAGGAGCGCACGCAGAAGTTGCGGTCCGCGATCCAGAGTTCACCGGCACGCACCTGCAATTGCTCGAGCAGCGTACGTTCGCCGGCATAGGCATCTTCTGCAAGTACCACTTGGCCGACGGTACGCTGCGCTGGCGCATACACTGCCAGCGCCAGGGCAGACAGTGGAGCCGACCAGATCTCGCGCAAGGGCTTGATACGATGTTCACTGCGTCCGCCCAGCACGGTGCCGTCAACGATGCGCGCCTCAAAACCCGGTACCGGCTCTTGCCGTAGCGGTTCCAATTGTGCAATCAGCCGGTTTGCCAGCGTGGAAAACCGCTGCACCACGGCTTCACTGATAGCCGGCTCCATGCGGCGCAGCTTCGCATAGACGGCCTGGCGGGACACCGCCAGTTGCGCGGACCGGGCGACAAACGCCTTGCGTGCCGATGGCTGGATGCTGCAAGCAACATCGAGCATGGCCTCGACCAGGTAAGTCAGCGTCAATTCGCGGGTGTATTGTTCTTGCGCTGTCTGCTCGAACAAGTCCTCCAGCATGGTCTGTTGCAGCGTCCATTCCAGCACGGATCGCACCAGCACCGGCAAGGGGGCTTGGTGCAGGAAGGGTTCCAGTTCGGCTGGATAGGCAAGTGGGCTTGCCGTGGCGTGATGCCTCGCTTCTTTTCTGGCCATGGCTGTCTCCATGCGTCAACTCGAGATCGCTGTTCGACTGGCAGCAAAGCCAGAGATTTCAGTTGCAGCCTCGCATGTTTACAGGGCTGCCTTTAAAGGTCATTACTGGTAGCGGACGGCTCCCTCCCCCTTGCAGGGGGAGGGTTAGGGCGGGGGTAGTGCGCTCGAACAGCAACTCCATATCTCGAGCGCACGACCCCCATCCCAACCTTCCCCCTGCAAGGGGGAAGGTGCTGTCAACAAAGGCTTGAAGGGCCCGCACGCAAAGCCGGAAACGAGCAGAGCGAGCGAAAATATTCTCGCGGGAACGTCCACCTTTAAAAGGGTGCCCCTGAATCCCCCTCATAAAAAAAGTCCGCTCCCCCGTTGCGCGCTGAAACCGGTTTCAGCTAGAATGGATTCATCTGCTTCCCGCCGGGGCCCGAGACACCCCGGTCATAACTACAGAGCGAACGAGAAAAAGTGAACTACACGTTCCAATTCGGAGATGTTTTCGCGGCGTGGCCGCTGCTCGTCCGGGGAACCTGGATCACCATCCAGCTTTCCGCCGAGGCGATGCTGTTCGGGCTGCTGGTGGCGATCCTGTGCGCCTGGGGCAAGACTGCCGGACCGCGTCCGCTGCGCTGGCTGATCAACGCCTATATCGAGTTGATCCGCAACACGCCTTTCCTGGTCCAGCTGTTCTTCTTCTACTTCGCGTTGCCGGCGCTCGGCGTGCGCTGGTCCGCGCATACCGCGGCGCTGGCGGCGATGGTGGTGAACCTCGGCGCCTACGCGACCGAGATCATCCGCGCCGGCATCGAATCGATCCCGAAGGGCCAGATCGAAGCCGGGCTGGCGCTGAACCTGAACGCGGTCGACATCTTCCGGTTCGTGATCCTGAAGCCGGCGCTGCGCGCGATCTACCCGGCGCTGACCAGCCAGTTCATCCTGCTGATGTTGGCATCCAGCGTGGTCTCCGCAATCTCGGCCGACGACCTGACCTCGGTCGCCGCCAACCTGCAGTCGCAGACCTTCCGCAGCTTCGAGATCTACATCGTGGTTGCCGTCATCTACCTTGTGCTGTCGCTGCTGTTCTCGGCGTTGTTCCGGCTGATCCAGCAGCGCTGGCTGAGCTACCCGGAGCGCCGCTGATGCGTACCTTCGGCTTTCCCGATTTCCTGTTCATGCTGGAAGCGGCGCGCTGGACCATTGCGCTGTCGCTGATCGCATTCGCCGGCGGTTCGCTCGGCGGCCTGCTGCTGGCGCTGGCCCGCATTTCGCCGAACCGCCCGCTGCGCGCGTTCGCGAGCGGCTTCATCAAGCTGTTCCAGGGCACGCCGCTGCTGCTGCAACTGTTCCTGATTTTCTTCGGCGCGCCGGTGATCGGCATCGAAGTCAATCCATGGACGGCGGCGAGCGTCGCGCTGATTCTCAACAGCAGCGCTTTTCTCGGGGAAATCTGGCGCGGTTGCATAGAAGCGATTCCGGCCGGCCAGTGGGAAGCCGCGCATGCATTGAGCCTGTCGTACGTATCGCGCCTGCGCGACGTGATTTTGCCGCAGGCATTCAAGATCGCGCTGCCGCCCACGGTCGGTTATTTGGTGCAGATCATCAAGGGAACCTCGCTGGCTGCGATCATAGGTTTCGTCGAAGTCACGCGTACCGGGCAGATCATCAACAACGCCACCTTCCAGCCGCTGATCGTGTTCAGCGTGGTGGCGGCGATTTATTTCGTGCTGTGCTGGCCGCTCTCGCTTCTGGCGGCACGGATGGAGCGCCGCCGCGCGGCGGCGCATGCACGCTGACGCGGACACCGGTCCGCGCCAGCATTGAATACCCACTTGTTGCAGGCCACTTAATCACTCAATAACGGAGACTTCATCATGATCCAATCGATTCAGCGCCGCGCCTTCATCGCGGGCGCGCTCGCACTCGGACTGACCAGCCTGTTGTCGTTGTCGGCGCCGCGCGCGAATGCGCAGACGACCGCGGAAATCAAGCAGAAGGGCGAACTGACGGTAGGCATGCTGGTCGACTTTCCGCCGTACGGCACGCTCAATAGCAACAACCAGCCGGACGGCTACGACGCCGACGTGGCGCGGCTGCTGGCGAAGGACCTGGGCGTGAAGCTGAAGCTGGTGCCGGTGACCGGGCCGAACCGGATTCCCTACCTGCTGACCAACAAGGTCGACATGCTGATCGCCTCGCTTGCGATCACGCCTGCGCGTTCCAAGCAGGTGCTGTTTTCCAAGCCGTATGCAGCTGCCACCATCGTGCTGTTCGGCAGCAAGAAGGCTGACATCAAGACGCCGGCCGAGCTGAAGAACGTGCGGGTAGGCGTGGCGCGCGCCAGCACCCAGGACGTGGCGCTGACCAAGGTCGCGCCGCCGGGAACCGAAATCCGCCGCTTCGACGACGATGCGTCGGCAATGCAGGCGCTGATGTCGGGGCAGGTCGATGCAATCGGCTGTTCCACCACGGTGGCCGCGCAGATCGAAAAGCGGGCGCCGGCCGATACCTTCGAAACCAAGTTCCAGTTGATGCAGCAGGTGATGGCGGTGGCGCTGCGTCCCGGCCAGACCGACCTGGTGAACACGGTCAACGCCTTCATCGAGCGCAACAAGGAAAACGGCAAGCTCAACGCGCTTTACCGCAAGTGGCTGGGCACCGATTTCCCGAAAATGCAGGCACAGTGATACCGGAGATTTTTTCATGACGGGCTACGCAGACAGGATGCAGCAAGCCGGCTCCGCCGAGCCGATCATCCGCATGGAATCGGTGAGCAAGTGGTACGGGAGTTTCCAGGTACTCAAGGATATCGACCTGGAAGTCCGGCCCGGCGAACGCATCGTGATCTGCGGCCCGTCCGGCTCCGGCAAGTCGACGCTGATACGCTGCATCAACCGGCTGGAAACCGTGCAGAAGGGCCGCATCGTGGTCGACGGCATCGATCTCACCGCCGGCGGCCGCAACACCGACGCGGTGCGGCGTGAAGTCGGCATGGTATTCCAGCAGTTCAACCTGTTTCCGCACTTGACCGTGCTGCAGAATTGCACGCTGGCGCCGATGCGCACGCGCGGCATGTCGCGCGAGGAAGCGGAAGCCACCGCGCTCAAGTACCTGACCCGGGTACGCATTCCGGAACAGGCCAGCAAGTATCCGAGCCAGCTGTCGGGCGGCCAGCAGCAGCGCGTCGCGATCGCGCGCGCGCTGTGCATGGCGCCGAAGATCATGCTGTTCGACGAGCCCACCTCGGCGCTTGATCCGGAAATGGTCAAGGAAGTGCTGGACACGATGGTGAGCCTGGCCGAGGACGGCATGACCATGCTGTGCGTGACCCATGAAATGGGTTTTGCGCGCAGCGTCGCCGACCGCGTGATCTTCATGGCCGACGGCCGCATCGTCGAACAGGCGGAGCCGGAACAGTTCTTCCGCAATCCGCAGCAGCAGGCGACCCGCAATTTCCTCGGACAGATTCTCACCTCACACCATGCCACCGCGTGAGCGCGTGGCGATCGATGCAATGCATGCTGCTCCCGAAGTACTGATTTCCCTGTCCGCATTCGGTGCGGACGAAGTGCGGCGCCACGGCCAGCTCTGGTTTGCCCGCCTCGCGGCGGAAGCCGGCGCCGACGGCGTCGAGATTCGCAGCGAACTGCTTACCCGGCCAGAGGCCGAACTGGATGCGCTGGCGCAGTTTGGCGCCGATGCCTCGCTGAGCCTCGTGTATTCGAGCGCGGAAGGCTTGTGGAATGCCGAAGGCGAACTCGACCGTGCGGCGCTGGCGCGCGCGCTGGACGCCGCCGCGCGCTTGCGCACCACCCGCCTGAAAATGTCGATCGGCGGCTTCGGCCCGGCCTCGGTCACGACGCTGGCAACGCTCAAGCACAGCCTGTCCGGGCGCGGCATCGAGCTGCTGATCGAAAACGACCAGACCGCGCAAGCCGGTACGCTGCTCGCGCTGCAACGCTTCTTTGCGGCGGCCGACGATGCCGGCCTGGCGCTCGGCATGACCTTCGACATGGGCAACTGGCACTGGACCGGCGAGTGCCCGCTGCAGGCGGCGCAGGCGTGCGCGGCGCGCGTGCGCTACGTGCATTGCAAGGGCGTGCAGCGCCAGCCGCATCGCTGGGTGGCGGTGCCGCTGGCCGAGTCGGCCGCGCCCTGGCGCTCGGTGCTGGGCGCGCTGCCCGCCACCGTGCCGTGGGCAATCGAATATCCGCTGGCGGGCGCCGACCTGCTGCAAGTCACGCGCGACCAGATCCTGCAGTTGCGCAATATTGCGTCTCTCATGAAGGGAGCGCCGCAATGACGGATACGCTGGACGTCGTCACCTTCGGCGAAGCGATGATGATGCTGGTGGCCGACCGGCCGGGACCGATCGAGGATGCCGGCATGTATTACAAGCGCACCGCCGGCGCCGAAACCAATGTCGCGATCGGCCTCGCCCGCCTCGGCCTGCGCGTGGGCTGGGCCAGCCGGCTCGGCACCGATGCCATGGGCCGCTACCTGATGGCCGCGATGCGGGGCGAGGGCATCGATTGCTCGCACGTGGTGTGCGACCCCGAGCAGCGCACCGGCTTCCTGTTCAAGGGCCGCGTGCTCGACGGCAGCGACCCGCCGATCGAATATCACCGCAAGGAGTCGGCGGCCAGCCAGATGGGCGCAGGCGACATCGATCGCCAATGGCTGGAATCGGCGCGCCACCTGCATGCCACCGGCGTGTTCGCCGCGCTTTCCGGGAGCACGCTGGAGGCGGCGCAAAAAAGCATGGAGCTGATGCGTGCGGCCGGCCGCACCGTGTCGTTCGATCCCAACCTGCGGCCGACATTGTGGTCGAGCCCGGAGCGGATGCGGCAAGAGATCAATGCGCTCGCGGCGCGCGCCAACTGGGTGCTGCCGGGCATAGAGGAAGGCCGCTTCCTGACCGGCGCCGACGGCCCCGAAGGCATCGCACAGTTTTACCTGGAACGCGGCGCCGACCTGGTGGTGGTGAAGCTGGGTGGCGACGGCGCATATTTCCATCAGCGGCGCGACGGCCTCACGATCGCCGGTTACGTTCCCGCATTTCCGGTGCCGAAAGTGGTCGATACGGTGGGGGCGGGCGACGGTTTCGCGGTCGGCGTGATCAGCGCCTTGCTCGAAGGCGCCGACATTTCCGACGCGGTCAGGGGGGCGGCCGGGCGATGCGCGCGCGCGGTGCAGGGGGTGGGCGACACCGAAGGCTTGCCGACCCGCGCGGAACTGGAGGAGGCCGGACTGTGACAGCTGCACGCAAGCAGGTATTGGTGTTCCGGGAATTGCCCGAAGACCAGCTGGCGCGGATACAGGCGCTGCACGACGTCACGCTCGCCAATCCCCGGGTGCCGCAACAGGCGGCCGCTTTCCGCGCGGCGCTGCCATCCGCGCAGGGCCTGATCGGCTCCAGCTACCGGATCGACGAAGCCGTGCTCGACCTGGCGCCGCGGCTGGAAGTGATTTCCAGCATCTCGGTCGGCGTCGACAATTACGCGCTGGCCGCGCTGCGGGCGCGCGGCATCCTGCTGTGCCATACCCCCGGCGTGCTGACCGAAACCACCGCCGACACCATCTTCGCGCTGATCATGGCCACCAGCCGGCGCCTGGTGGAGCTGGCGCAGTACGTGCGCGACGGCCACTGGACCAGCAACATCGGCGAACAATTGTTCGGCTGGGACGTGCACGGCAAGACGCTCGGCATCCTCGGCTTCGGCCGCATCGGCCAGGCGCTGGCGCGCCGCGCGGCGCTCGGCTTCGGCATGCCGGTGCTGTACTACAACCACCATCCGGTCACGGTGCCGCAGCTGGCGGCGCACGCGCTGGCGGTCTCGTTCGAGCAGTTGCTCAGGCGCGCCGACATCATCGCCGTCACGCTGCCGCTGACCGACGCCACGCGCGGCATGATAGGCGCGGCCGAATTTGCGGCGATGAAACCGGGCGCGATCCTGGTCAATGGTTCGCGCGGCGCGATCGTGCAGGAAGACGCGCTGCTCGCCGCGCTCGACAGCGGCCGCCTGCGCGCAGCCGGCCTCGACGTGTACGCGACCGAGCCGCTGCCGCAAACTTCCCCGCTGCGTACGCATCCGAAAGTGGTGGCGCTGCCGCACATCGGCTCGGCCACGCATGAAACGCGGCATGCAATGGCCGAACTCGCGACCACCAACCTGCTGGAAGCGCTGGCGGGCAATCGGCCTCCGGCCGCCTACGATTTGGGCAAGGCCTGAATGGGTGCGGGGAAAGAATGAATTCCGTTCTTCATATGCACGCTGGACGGCTTTGCTTGAAGCCCTATCAAGCGGCGCCTGACTACTCCTTCCCCCTGCAAGGGGGAAGGTTGGGATGGGGGTAGTGAGGTTCAAATAGCGCAAACGGAAATTTGAGCTTCCGACCCCCATCCCAACCGTCCCACGCTTTACCTTGCAAGGTAAAGCGATTCGGCAGGCGCAAAGCAGGCTTTGCGAAACCCCTGCCTCATCCTCCTGTGAGGGGGAAGGAGCCCGCCATGCGCGCTTCACCCGTGAGCACGCATGGCAGCCGATTTGTGCGCAAACCTCAGCTTGCACGGGGAAGGAACCGTCCCCCCTTGCTCAATCGCCATTCCTCATACGGCATCCCGCATTCGCAAAACCGGACTTTCACCGATCTTCGAAGGTGCGAGCCTCACAGCATCATCCCGCCCGACGCCTCTATCCGCTGCCCGTTGATCCAGCGATTGTCTTCCGACAGCAGCGAAGCGATCACCCCGCCGATATCGTCCGGCAGTCCCGCGCGCCCCAATGCGGTCTGGCTGGCGACGAACGCATTCAGTTGCTCGTTGTCGCGCACCTGGCCGCCGCCGAAGTCGGTTTCGATGGCGCCCGGCGCCACCGCGTTTGCCGCGATGCCGCGTGCCCCCAGTTCCTTCGCCTGATAGCGCGTCAATACCTCGATCGCGCCTTTCATCGCGCCGTAGGCGGCGTAGCCGGGCAGCGCGAAGCGTGCCAGCCCGCTCGACAGGTTCACGATGCGCCCGCCGTCGGCCATCAACGGCAACAGCGTCTGGGTGAGGAAGAACGGGCCCTTCAGGTGGACGTTCACCAGCTCGTCGAACTGCGCTTCGGTGGTCTCGGCGAAGCTGGCGTGAATGCCGATGCCGGCATTGTTGACCAGGTAATCGAAACTGTCGCGCTGCCAATGGGTACGCAATGCGGCGCGCACCTGATCGGCGAAGCCGGCGAACGACTTGCTGTTGCCGACGTCAAGCTGCAGCGCCACCGCCTTGCCGCCCAGTGCCGCGATCTCGGTCGCCGCGCTGTCCGCGTCGGCCTGCCTGCTGTGGTAGGTGAGGATCAGGTCCACGCCCTTGCGCGCCAGGTGCAGCGCGGCATTCCTGCCTAGGCCCCGGCTGCCGCCGGTGACGATGGCGATCTTCCTTTCCGTGCTTTTGCCCAGCTTGTCGTTTGCATTCGTGCTCATGTTTTTCTCCTGTCAGATGGGATTGGTGGTCATCGCGTTGCATGAAGCTCGCGACGTAAGCCCAGTTTATTGGGAGATAAAAAGAAGATAAATACCGTTGAATTGATTAAACTGTTCAAAAATTCAGAACAGTGAGGGCAAAATGAACAGCATTGAAGCGATGCAGATTTACGTCCGGGTTGCCGAGCTCGCCAGCTTCACCCAGACCGCCGAAGCGATGCGGCTGCCCAAGGCCAGCATTTCGACCGCGGTGCAACAGCTGGAAAGCGAGCTCGGAACGCGGCTCCTGCATCGGACCACCCGCCGCGTGCAGATGACGCAGGACGGACAGGTGTTCTACGAGCGCTGCAAGGACTTGCTGGCCGACATGGAGGAATTGCACAGCCTGTTCCGCAACGAGCAGGCGGCACTGCAGGGGCGGCTGCGGGTCGACATGCCGAGCGCGGTCGCGCGCGACGTGGTGTTGCCGCGCCTCCCCGAGTTTCTGCAGGCGCATCCGGCGCTGCAGCTCGAACTCTCCAGCACCGACCGCCGCGTCGACCTGGTGCGCGAAGGCTTCGACTGCGTGCTGCGGGTTGGCGCGCTCGGCGATTCCAGCCACATCGCCCGCCCGCTCGGCCACTACCGGATGGTCAATTGCGCCAGCCCGGATTATGTTTCCCGTTTCGGCTCTCCCCGGCATCTCGATGAATTGGCCGGACATCGGCTCATCCACTACGTTTCCAACCTCGGCGCGCGCGACAGCGGCTTCGAATACATGGACCCGGACGATGCGAACAAGGTCAAGTTCCTGCCGATGCAGGGAGCGCTCACGGTGAACAATTCCGATGCCTACTACGGCGCCTGTCTTGCCGGGCTGGGCATCATCCAGGTTCCCGAGGCCGGCGTGCGGCCCGCGCTGGATAGCGGGCAACTGGTGGAGGTGATGCCGCGATACCGCGCGGCGCCGATGCCGGTGTCGCTGATCTACGCGAACCGGCGCCATCAGCCGCGGCGCGTACAGGTTTTCATGAACTGGCTGGAGGAGATCATGCGGCAGGGCCAGCGGCTGCAGCAGGTTGATTCGTCGGCGGCCGGGCAATGAGTATGGTGGGGAGAGCAAGTGGGGCCGGGATGCAAGTCTGAGCATCCAGGGAGCGGCGCTCAAATTCGGCTGTGCGATTGTTGCCGTTTTGTTCTTCGTTGGCGGAGCGCAGGCAGGGTTTCGCGAACTACCGGTTTTTGCTGTTGCAGCCGGGGTTCGGCTTGCGAGTTGTATGGGGGGAGCGCTTCGTAGTGAACACCCTCTCTCCCGGCCTCTCTCCCGCAAGCGGGAGAGAGGAGCAAAGCGCGCAGCGCGAGCGCCAGCGGCGATGGCGAAGCCGAGCCGGACCGGCAGGTTCCGCTGCTGACGCTGCCAAAAGAGGTGGCGGGAAATCGGAAAAGGAAGCGAAGCATGTCTGGGCTCCGAGCGCAGCGAGGGCGAGTTCTTCGCTTCCCGATTTCCCGCCACCTCTTTTGGGAACCCCGCAGGGGCAGCGTCTCGCGGTCGCCTTTCTTTGCTTACTTTCTTTGGCGAGACAAAGAAAGTGAGCGGCTGCCGGGCCGCCCCCGGCAAGCCCCCACGAAGTCCCAACCGCCGCGGGTCACCGGGAGACTCCCCCGTTTTTTACCCCCAAACCAAATCCACGCTACCTCAAGGAAAATTCCACTTTGCTCAGCGCCGATCCGGCACTGCCTTCTTTCCCTTCCGCGTCACCCACCTTCGATGCCAGGATGAAGACACGCTCCCCCGGAATGTGCCCGAACTTCAACAGCCAATCCTTCACCGCCTCGGCCCGCCGGTTCGCCAGCGCAGTCAGGTCGCCGTCGTCGATCTCGGTGTGCGACATGATCAGGTCTTCCATCTCCTTTACCGGCAAACTCTTTTGCAGGCCAAGCAGGTTGCGCGGTTTCGGAAACTTTTCATCCCGGTAGACGCGCTTCAACAGGTCCGGATATTCATCGGCCGATACGGCCACGCTGCCGAACGCCACCTGCTTCCCGCTGTCCAGCAGATCCTTGCGCTTCAGCGCGCGCACCCGGCGATCGAGCATAGTCCGTTTCAGGCCTTGGTAGTCGGCCTTCCTGTCGGCCCAGCCGGTGATGTCCAGTTGCAGCGCAGGGCGCTCGTTGAGTGCCTTGGCAAGCGTCTCGAGCTTGGACTGCGCGGCCGCCGGGATGGTGGCGCGGCCGGGTTCGAACGCCACTGAAGAGAGCTGGCCGCCCCCATGGTTTTCGAACAGCGAGCCGAGCAACGCAAAAGGCTGGCTGACCGTCTTGAGGATCGCGTTGCCGATCACCTTGAGGATGATGCCGCCGATGGAAAATTGCGGATCGTCGAGCGAACCGGCGACCGGCACGTTGAGGTCGATGACGCCGTTGCGATCCTGCAGCAGCGCGATCGCCAGCTTCACCGGCAACTTGGCCGCGGCGGAATTCGTGCTTTTCTCGCTCAGGGTGAGCTGGTTCAGGATCAGCCGGTTCATCGCGCTCAGCCGGCGGTTTTCGACGTGATAATTCGCCTCGAACGAGAGCTTCCCTTTCTCGATGCCGTAACCGATATATTTGTCCGCATAGGGCGACAGCTCGGCCAGTTCCATGCCGCGCACGTTCGCTTTCAGATCGAGCAGAAGATCCTTGCGCAAAGGATTGACGCGGCCGGTGATCGACAACGGCGCATGGTTGACCTCGCCATGCAGGTCCACGCTCGCGCTGGCGGCCGGATCGGAAGACAGGCCGGCCACCACGCCGCCCAGATTCATCAGGCTGGCCGAGTAATTGGGCTGGATGAAATTGTCGGAGAAACGCACGCGGCCGCCACGGAAGGTGAGTTTGCGGATGCGGATCGGCGGCATGTCGCTTGCTGCAACGGGGGTGGCGGCGGCCTTAGCGGGAGGTGCCGCCGCGTTCTTGCTGTCGGTACTCCTGTCCGGGCTTTTCCGGTTCTGCGCGTTGGAGCGCACGATGTCTTGCAGGTTGATGTGTCCGTGCGGGTCGATGATGATGCGCGCGAAAAAGTCGTTCAGCGCAGCGTTGTCGACGTTCAGCGCAAACGGTCCCAGCCGCGCGTCCACGCCGCCGAAGGACAGCGATTGCCAGCGCAGGAAATCGCTCCCGCTCGCGGCATCCACGGTCGCCAGGTTGTTCAGGCTGACATCGCCCTTGAATCCGCCTTTCAACCCGCCGCCTTGCCCGCCCTCCAGCTCCAGCGTGCCCTTGCCGGAAAGGCTGCCGCGGGTAAATCGCAGGTTGATCTTGTCGGCCACAAAAGGCTGCAACGGCAGGATGTCCACGTTGCTTGCATCCAGCGCAAGCCTGGTATGGAAAGGCGCCAGGCCGAGTTCGCCGCTGAGTGCCAGCCGGCCATTCCCGTTCACCGTCGCTTTCAGTGCCACTTGCGCCGGCGCGGCCAAAGCGGTGGAGAAGTTCTGAACCGAAAGGCTCAATGGCGACATCGTGGTCACCAGCGGCTGCGGCGCGCTCGAATCCTCCAGCCGGGCCGACCAGTTCGCGATCTTCAGGCTATCGACGCGTACCGCGTAAGCGGCACCGCTTGCCGGTGCGGACGCGGAATCGGTCGAGCGCGGCGCCGGATTTCCGGATGTTGCGGCGGCAGGTTCGGCCTGCGCCGCCGGCTTGCCGTGGCGCAGCAGCAGGCCGGCATGGTCCGAAGTGATTTCGCCTATGCGCACCGTCTTGCGGCCGGTATCGGCCTCGAGCTTGCGTATCGCCAGATCGAGTTGCTCCGCTTGCGCTTGCATCGGCCGCGCCGACTGTTCGTCCGCATAG
>CBIHOK010000052.1:0-21417 GCA_966211575.1 uncultured Noviherbaspirillum sp. | reverse complement strand
CTCGGGAGCCACCGGTAGCGGCGGCGGCGACGGCGGAGCCGGTACCGGAAGCGGTGGAGCGGGTGACGGCGGCAATGGCGCAGGCAATGGCGGCGCCGGTAACGGAGCGGGCGGCGCCGGCGCGAACGGCGATGGCGCCGGAGGCGCGGGAGACGGTACGGGCGGGGCCGGCAACGGCGGCGCCGGCGATGGTTCCGGCGCGGGCGGAGCCGGCGGCGGCGATGGCGGTGCAGGTACAGGCGGCGGTGGTGCCGGCGACGGCGCCGGTGATGGCGGAGCCGGAGCGGGTGCCGGCGGCGCGGGAGACGGAAGCGGCGGCAACGGCAGTGGCGGCGCAGGTTCCGGCGCAACCGGGGCCGGCGGCGGCGATGGCGGGGCCGGTACGGGCAGCGGAGGCGCCGGAGACGGCGCCAATGGGAATGGAGCCGGAGGAGGCGCAGGCGACGGCGGGGCCGCGAACGGCGGCGCCGGTGCCGGCGGCAATGGCGCCGGCAATGGCGATGGCGGCGCGGGAACAGGTGCCGGCGGCGCCGGTAACGGTGCCAACGGCAATGGCGGCGGTGACGGCGGCGCCGGTACCGGAGACGGCGGCAACGGCAATGGCGGCGATGGCGGCGGCGCAAATGGAGCCGGTGCCGGAAACGGCGGTGCCGGTAATGGCGCGGACGGAGCGGGCGGCGGCGAGGGCGGGGCCGGTACCGGTGGTGGCGGCGCCGGTGGAGACGCCGGCGGCAGCGCGAACGATGGCGCCAATGCTGCCGGGGCAGGCGCGGGCGGAGCCGGCGATGGCAATAGCGGTAACGGTGCCGGAGACGGTGGTGCGGGCGGCGGAGACGGCGGAGCTGGAACGGGCAGCGGCGGCGCCGGTTCGAACGGCGACGGAGCTGGCGGTGGTGACGCAGGTGCCGGCGGCGGTGGCGCCGGCAATGGTCACAACGGCGGCGCCATTGGCGCAGGCGATGGCAACGGCGGCGATGGCAACGGCGGCGATGGTAGCGGTGGCGACGGCAGCGGTGGCGGCGATGCAGGCGCCGGTACCGGCGATGGCGGTGCCGGGGACGGTGGCGCCGGTGCCGGCAATGGAGGCGCGGGCAATGGCAACGGCGGCCACGACGGGAGCAACGGCAATGCGGGAAGCCCGGACACCGGCAAGGGCGGCAGCGGTGGTGCCGCCGACGAAGCCGGAGGCGGCGACAGCGGAGCCGGAACCGGGGACGGCGGTGCCGCGTCAGGCAACCATGGCAATGGCAATAACGGAGCCGGCCGCAACGGCGGCAATCAGGATGCGAATGGTGCCAACGGCAACGGTGGCGCCGGCAACGGCGAAGCAGGCAACGGTGGCAACGGTGGCGACCAATCGGCAAACGGCGGCGATGGCAGCGGCGACCGGAACGCGGCCGCTCCCTCCTCCCCTGCGGTCGATCTCAGTTGCGACGCCGTGGTCAACGCGAAGACGCCGCCGCCGGAAGATACGGACCAGACATCCAGGCAGCAGTTGCTTGCGATCAAGGGAGACGGCGTGAAGCTCGGCAATCCGTGCCAGAAGCAGCCTGAGCCGGCCGGGAAAGGAAACTAGCCGGCATGGGCCGGCCTAGCGGACGCAGGCCGGCGTATCGGGGTGGATAGTGAGGCGGATAGTAGAGCGGAAAGAGATCGCCGTCGGGACGACGGCGTGCGTTCAGGGCTTCAGCGAGAGCATCCGCTCGACATAACGCGCGATCAGGTCGATCTCCAGGTTGACGCGGGACCCCGCTTTCAAGTGCTTGAGCGTCGTCACCTGCACCGTATGCGGAATCAGGTTGATCGAGAACTCGCAACCATCCGCGACATCGCTGACCCGGTTCACCGTGAGCGATACGCCATTGACCACCACCGAGCCCTTGTATGCGAGGTAGCGGGCCAGCTCTTTCGGGGCGCTGATCACCAGTTCCATCGACTCGCCCACCGCCTCGAAGCGGCGCACCGTCCCCAGGCCGTCGACATGCCCGGACACCAGGTGGCCGCCCAGGCGCTCAGCCAGCGTCAATGCCTTTTCCAGATTGACCTCGCCTTCGGCGTCCAGGCCCACCGTGCGGTTCAGGCTCTCGCGCGAGACCTCCACCGCGAACCCCTGCTCGCTCTTGTCGATCACGGTCATGCAGGCACCGTTAAGCGCGATCGAATCGCCGAGCGCGACATCCTGCAGCGGCAAGCCGCCGGCATCGACTTGCAGGCGCACGCCGGCGTCCGGCCCGCTGCCCAGAGGAGTGACGGAAGTGATTTTGCCGACGGCGGCGACGATACCTGTAAACATGCTGCTATCCGATCAGATGAAACGAGCAAGGATACGCAAATCCGCCCCGATTTGCTTGACCTCGTGAAAACTCAGCATCCGCCGGCCGTCCAGGTCCTCCAGCGCGGGAAGATCGAACAGGCCGCGCGCATCGCCCAGCAGGCTGGGCGCAAAATACAGTAATAGCTCGTCGACGCAGTCTTCGCGGATCAGCGAGCCGTTGAGCTTGAAACCGGCCTCGACATGCAATTCGTTGATCTGGCGCCGGCCCAGCTCCAGCATCAGCGCCGGCAGGTCGACTTTGCCGTTCGCGTTCGGCAGCAGCAGGATTTCCGCACCCCGCTCGCGCAGCCGCGCTTCCTTTTCCGGATCCGGGCGAGCGGCGACGATCCAGGTGCCGCCGCCTTCCAGGATGCGCGCGCCCGGGTCGATGTCGAGCCGACTGTCGATCACGATACGGTGCGGCTGGCGCGGCGTTTCCAGCGCCCGCACCGTCAGTTGCGGATCGTCTTCGTTGACGGTGCCGATCCCGGTCAGGATGGCGCAGGCGCGCGCGCGCCAATAATGCCCGTCGTCGCGCGCGGCGGCGGAAGTGATCCACTGGCTGCGGCCGTTATGCAGCGCGGTCTTGCCGTCCAGGCTGGCGGCCGCCTTCATCCGCACCCAGGGCTTGCCGCGCTGCATGCGCGACATGAACCCGATGTTCAGCTCGCGCGCCTCGTCTTCGAGCAAGCCGCAGGAGACTTCGATGCCGGCTGCCTGCAGCCGGGCCAGGCCCTGTCCCGCCACCAGCGGATTGGGGTCCGAGGTGGCGGCAACCACCCGCGCCACGCCTGCGCGCACCAGCGCGTCCGCGCATGGCGGGGTGCGCCCGTGGTGACTGCACGGTTCGAGCGTGACATAGACCGTTGCCCCGCGCACGTCGTTGCCGCGCGCCGCCGCGTCGCGCAGCGCCTGCACCTCGGCATGGGCCTGTCCGGCGGGCTGCGTATGCCCGGCGCCGATCAATTGGCCGTCCTTCACGATCACGCAGCCGACGCGCGGATTGGGAGAGGTCGTCAACATGCCTTTCTCTGCCCACTGGAGGGCGAGCCGCATCGCTTCAAGATCGCTAGTGAGTTGCACGGAGTACTCGGTAACAGGTTGCTGGATGCCAAGACGGACAGATCATTTTCCTGCCCGTCCGCTTGTCGCCATTCTAGCGGAACGGGTCGTCCGAGCGGGGCATCGGTTCCCCGCCCTTTTCGGGCCGGCGTTTCAGCAGCTTTCCGCCTGCGAACCGGGATTGCAGACCCGGGCGCGGCCGAGGAAATTGACGATGACCTTGCGCACCTGCTGGTCGAGGCTGAACGACAAGGAACCGAAATGCGGCGCCTGGCTGCTCGCGTTGCTGCGGGTCCGGCCGCTGCCGTTGTAGGCCAGGTACTGGCCGCTGAGAGTGGAGCTGACTGCGATGCCGTGCGCCAGCGGCCCGTGGCGGAACAGCACGGTTTCGCCGGTGCCGGGCTTCTGGTCGCCGTTTTCATCGACGAACACCACCCAGCCCTCGCGCCAGTCGGAGCCACCGCCGGCCGGCACCAGGTCGACCCGGCGGCCGCGCCGGATCGCTTCCGAGCGCGCGAGGCGAAGCGCGGCCAGGAAGCCGTTGGCCGCTGCGCCGACTTTCCTGCTCCCGAGGAGATCGCGAAAACTCGGCACGCCGACGCCAAGCAGGATGGCGGCAACCGTCAGCGTGACCATCAGTTCGATCAGCGTGAATCCGGCAATCCGGCGCGCAGACGAAAACGGACGATAAAGCGAGCGATATCCGCGCATCTCAGTTCCAGCAGGCGCCGCCGGCCGCTCCGTCCGCCCCCTTCGCCCCGGTGCTGTCCAGGCTCAGCTTGCCGCATTCTTCATCCTTGAAACCCGCATCCACCTTGCCCGTGCCGGGGCGCGCAACGAGGCGAACGCAGGCGCTCAGGCTGCCGTCCTTGGTGCATGCGGCTGCGCTGATTTCATAGGCGCTGGCTGCCGCGCTGTCTCCGGAGTACCATTTGAAGCGCTTTTCATCCGCATCCAGGGATGCGCTGCTGAAGCCGATATAGCTGTTGTGCTGGGAATAGTAGCGTTCCTCCTGCTGCATCAACTGCATCAAGGCCCTCTTGCCCTCGCTGCGCTTCGCCTGGCGCACCGCGCCGGCATAGGATGGATAGCCGATCGCCGCGAGGATCGCCATCAGCGCCAGCACTACCAGCAGTTCGATCAGCGTGACGCCGCGTCCCGCGCGCGCTTGCCTATTTGTCGAGCGCCGCATCGTGCAACTCCTCCCAGTTGATGATCTCACGCCAGCTCAAGCGCCCCGCCGGCACCTGGATCTCCTTGCTGATGCCGGGCGCCGCCATTCCCTTGGCGCCGCCGCTACCGAAATTGAAGATCGTGTAGCGCTTGGTCACGAGACGGCGTCCGATCGCATTGCGGTCGCCCACCTCGACCTCGGACAGCAACACCACCGGCGCGCTCGGCATGCCGACCTCGGAAAGCTGGCCGGTGGCCGAGTCCGACAAACCGGAGAGGGCGCCGACCGCATAAGACCTGCCGCCGCCCGGCTTGCAGGGATCGCTTCCCGGTATCAGGCTATTGAAAAACAGCAGGCCGCCGGCGACCACCGGATTGGTCACGACGCGTTCGCCGGTACTGCCGGAATCCGGGAAATCGAAATACCAGCCGCGCTTCTGTCCCACCCCGCTGCCAAACCGGACCGGATCGCCATCGATGGTATAAGCGCCACCATCGTCCGCAGTCAGGGTGCGCGCCGCCAGTTGGTCGCGGCCATCGACCGTGTAGTCGGCGGCAGTCGTATCGTAGATACCGTAAAACGACTGGGTCGCAAAATCGGCGCTGGCGAGGTCGCTGCTTGCGACAAACCTGCCGGTGCCGAACAGCACCAGATAGCCGCCGGGCGCGAACACCACGCGCGGCCGGACCGTGATCGGCTGGCGCAGCTTGTCGCGCAACGCGGTAAACAGCGGCGTGTTGCCGGCCAGCGCCGTGTTCCAGGGCGCCGCGCCGGTAAAGTTGAAACGCCACAGATTGCCTTGCAGGTCGCCGGCGTACACATAGCGCACCGCGCCGTCCGGTCCGACAACGGGTGCCGGAGCCGCGAGGCCGTTCGGCAGCGACGCCACCGAGCTGGGCGTCCTGAATTTGAAATAATTGACGCCGAGCTGCCATTCCTGGTTGGCGGGCTTGTCCAGAGACAGCAGGAACAGCGCCGCAGCGCCGTCGTCGTTGAAACGCCCGGTACCGTCGTCGCGGTAATTGTCGAGACCGCTGGAAACCACCAGGAAGTATTTGTAGACCGGGACACCGGCCTTGAATCCGGTACGGAATTTCGCGATGACCGGCGCGCCGCGCACGTTGCCGATGTCAGGGTCGTCGGCGTCGGTGAACTCGAACAGCGCGCCGGCGCCGTCGGCGAAATGGGCGGGATCGGTGACGTCCAGCGCATACACGCCCTGGGCGCCGCCACCGAGCCCGCCGGCAAGCACTGTTTTCCATTGCTTGCCGACTTTCGCCTCGGCCGCCGTCAAGGTCCCGTCGACGTAGGGGCGGTGTTCGTATTCCGGTTGCGCGAGCCGGCCCAGTTGCGGGAACAGCATGCTGGGCAGGTAGGCGAACAACTCGCTGCCGTCGTCAGCATTGAAGGCATGCAGCATGCCGTCGTTCGCTCCCACGTATACCGCGGCCGTCCGGTTCTTGTGGTCGTCGCGGAACTTCCGGTAGCCGGCGCCGTTGAGATTGGATGCCGGTGCACCGACGTACACCGGATTGCCGTTGATGATGTCTCCCAGCACGCTGGTCCGCGTCCTGAATATGCCGCCCTGCTGCGACTGCTCCTTGCTGCGGTCGCCGCGCAGGAAGTCCAGGCGCTGCTTGCCGAACCCGTCCGCTTCGCCGTCGTCGGGGGACGTGCCGAGCGCGCCGCGCTGATGCTCGCTCAATGCATCCCACTTGAATTCGACGGTCGACCAGTTACCGTTCGCTCCGGTCCGGCCGGTGTAGATATGGCGGTCCTGGCGCGCCGGGTCGCTTGTATCGTCGTCGCTGTCGGTCAGCTTCTTGCCGGCGTCCCATAAGGCTTCGGTTCCTAGCTTCAGCGTGCCGCCGTCATTGATGATCGCGAATTTCTTCAGGCTGCCGCTCCAGTCGGACGAATCGAAGCCCGGCTGGAACACATATGCGCCAGCGGCCGTTATCCGCGTGCCGGACAGCGCGACCCCGGCGATCGCGCCGCCGGCGCCCCCGATACGGGCGAAGGCATTGTGGATCGCTTGTATCATCGCCTTCGGTTGCCCGGCCAGGAAATAGTTGTCCGGCACGCCGTTGCCATCCTTATCCCACTCGCTGGAGGCGGCGATACCGGCTGCATCTCCCTTTGCCGCCGAGGTGATGAACGGATTGCCGTCGCCGTTCAGGTCGGCAAAGCCGCCGTACTTGGCAGCCAGGTATAACTGGCTGACGCGCGGCGCAATGCCGCGCGGATTGCCGTCGATCTGGCCGTTGCCGCCCTCGTCGACGTCGACCGTGAACGTGGTGACCCGCGCCGGCTTGTCGAGCCGGATGTCATGGGTATGGGCCCAGTACGCCAGACCGGCCATGTAGTAGGTGCCGTGTCCGGATGAGCCTGTGTCCTGCTCGTCGAGATCGGCGAGCGCCGGATTCGGGGATGCGTTCGCATAGTCGCCGGACTTGTCGACTTCCATCTCGCCGACCTTCCTGGTCCAGTCCTTCACGTTCAGCTCGGGGGTGCCGTCATCGGCGGCCTCCGCCGCCCGGGCGCCGTCGTGGGCGTCCTCGCCGGCGCCGAACGTGGTCCGGTCGTTGCCCGGAATGTAGCGATCCCAATGGGTATTCACGTCGGCGATCGTCAGGATGTAGTTGGCCTGGCAGGACGCGGTCATCGGATCGTGCCAGTCGGTGAGCACCGGGAAGCCGTCGTCCATGCCGTCCCCGACGTCGGCGCTGGCGGCGGCCGTCGGCGCCTTGCCTTGCAGGTAGCGTATGCCTTCGTAATACAGTTCGCTGACCGGGTCGTAGGTCTTGTAGCGGCCGGAACGGCCGAACTTGTTCAGGTAGTTGATCACGCCGCTGTTGACCGTGCTGCTGTCGCGATCGTCCGGGTCTTCCGGATTGCTGTAGAAGACGCCGGTATCCGGATTCCATTCGCGCCTGTCGTTGTCGACTTCGAGAAAGCCGGGCGTGCTGAACCGGGTCGGGCCGACGTACTTCATCGGCGCCCGCAACACTCCGCCGTAACGGGTGGCGGCGTCATCCAGCAGGTAACCCATTGCCGCCAGCCGCAGCCGACTGGCGCGGCGCTGGATCTCGCCCACCGGCTTGTAATGCTGGCCATAGCGTTTGCACAGCGAAGGCCGGGCCGGCCCTTCGGCGTCGTCGCATACCTTCACTCGCACCAGGTATTCGCCCAGTTTCTTGTCGATCGCCTGCGGCGGCGGTTCGCCCTTGCCGTCCCAAGGGTAGGTGCAGTATCCGCTCGCCTTCTTGCTGTCTTCTTCGTTGTCGCCGTGCAGTCCGCTGCTGCTGTCGCTGAACAGGATGCGATTGCGGCAGGAGACGACGTACAGGACCTTGGTGTCGAACGGCGTGACCTGGCCGGGCGCGCTGACATTGCCGCCGTCCTCCACTTCGCGGCGCGGGAAATAGGAGGCATGCGCGTAGAAATTCCCGCTTTCGGAATCGCGCAGCACTGCGCGCTGCAGCACCGTGGCGTTGGCGCTGTCGATGATGCGGTCGCCGCCGGTCAGCGCATATCGCAGCATGTCGATCGCGGATGAGGATGCCCAGTTCATGAAGTTGCCGCTGAACGAATCGCCGCCGCACTCGTGCTTGTCGTCGGCATCCTTGGCGATCTCGAAATAGTCGCTGCCTCCTGCTCCTCCAGAAACGTCTTCCTGCGGACTGCGCGGGTCGCCGGTATAGCTGTAGCATTTCAGCGGATTGAAATAGCCAACGTACTCGTGCGTGCGGTCGTAGCTTCCGCCGTTGTCCCGATAAGCAATCCCGACCGTGGGAAACTCGACCGACAGGCTCAGCAGCAGGTTCGGATGGACGTTGGCGCGGCCGCTGAACAAGGGCACGTCGGAAATGTCGACCACCGGGTTCCCGCAGGCGCTGCCAGCCAGCAGCAGGCCGAGCGCCAGCACCATCAGGCAACGCAACAACCGACCATGAAACAGCCGCTCTGGATACGCCACGTCAGCTCGCCTCCTTTCGATAAAAGGTCTGCAGCACCACCCGCGTGCTGTCCCGCATGCCGAAGCCGATCGCGGTGATCCGATAGAAATAGCTGACGCCGCCAAGGCCGGCATCCTCGCCCGGTCGGTTGTAGGTCATCAGTTCGATGATGTAGCGCGGCAGCCTGCCCGGCAGCGAGCCCTTGCCGGTCTGGAACGCCTCGCCGGTGAAATGGCCGTACTCGACGGAGTGCGCATTTTTCGAAGTGTCGAGAAAATCGATCGTCTGCCACACCGGCGGACTGCCCGGCGCCACCGCATTGCACAGGCCAAGGTTGGTATTTGCGGTTCCGGCTCCGCAGCCGTCGGTAAATCCTACGCTGCTGTCCGGAGAAAACATGCTGCTCCGGGAGTTGACCTGGGCATTCTGGATATCGAGTTCCGCATCCATCAAGCCCGCTTCGGCCGCCTGGAAGGCGATCCGGCGGTCACGATCATTGCGCGATGCCTTTTCGCCCTGCAAGGCCATGCCGGCGGCGGAGATGCCGAGCATCAGCACCGCTACCAGCATCAGCAGCGATACCACCAGCGAGATACCGCGCTGCCGCCGGCGCACCATGCTTGTCATGCCATGCTCCCGGCGCTGCGGTTGCGAAGCTGGATGGTGGTGCTGAACACCTTGCGCAAGCGATTGCGGAGCGCGGCCGGAATTGCCGTCTCGTCGATCCGGACGCCTTTATCGGTATCTGCGTTTGCATCCGCGTAGTCCTTGCCGAACAGGTCGTAACGGCTATCCGGCGTATCGGCGCGTACGCCATGGTTGCCACGCAGGAGCAACGCCACTTTCACCGCCACCACCTTTTTCCATGCCGTCTTGCTGTTCTTGTTCGCCGGGACCAGCGCTGCATCCATCGCATCGAGTGCAGTGGCAGCGAGGAAGCGATTTGCCAGACCGTCGCCGTCGCTGTCCAGCCCATACAAGACCTGGAACGATTCGACGCCTTCGGCGATCGACTGCGCTTGCCATGCCTTCTTGCCTTGATACTTGCAATACAGCTGCGGCACGCCGTGTCCATCCTCGGCGACGTAGAAAATGCTCCATCCGCGACTGTCGTCGGCGCTCGCGCCGGCGGCCGGCGCCGCCACCGCAAATCCGGCGCAATTGAGCATGCTGCCGTCGGCGGCACCGAAGAAGCGCACTGCCAGTATGTCGCTGCCGTTGACCGGTTTGAGCAACGGAGGATCGATGCCTGCGCTGGTGCTCTTCAGCCGGCCGGCATCGCGCCCCGAGATGTTCGGGCTGGTGCTCGCGTCGACCAGCAGCGGCGCTTGCGCCGCATCCCAGTTCTCGTAAGCCGCCTGACGCACGGCACGCGCAATCTGTTCCAGCGCGTAGCGGCCCGAATCCTGGATCAGGCCTTCGTCGCCTTGCGCCAGGTAGCCGGTCTTCGCCGATAGCAGCAGAGCGGTAGCGGCGGCCATTACCATCAGGCCCAGCGTCATCGAAATCATCAGTTCGATCAACGTCAGGCCGCCGCAACGGCCTTGCCGCAGGCGGAGTCTTGGTTCGGCCGCGCTCATTTGATGTAGGGCTCCACGGTCAGCGCCACCAGCGGCGGAAATTCGGCGCCGGATGCTTCGCCGCGTTCCCCGCGCTGCTGCCAGCCGACCTTGATCACCAGCGATGCCCCGCTGCCGCTGTCGCAGGACCATTTGAATGCATGGGCCGACGGGTCCCATGGCGTAACGTCGCGGCATATGCGCGCACGGCCGTCGGGCAGCTCGTCGCGGATGCGCCGCTCCCAATCATGAATGTCGAACTTCGCCAGTTGCTGCGCATCGCAGTCGCCCGCATAACAGGACTGGGGCGGTGAGGCAGGGGTTTTATCGGTCGCCGATCGATAGTCGACGGCGAGAAAGAGATTGTCGCCGTCCGGCTGTTTCATCTGGCTGTCGTTGGCACGCATCTTGTCCGCCATCTCGGCTGCGAGCTGCAATGCAACGGACTGCAGCGCGGACCGGTGCGTGGTGCGCAGCGCGGTAAGCTGCATCCCGGCCGCGCCGAGCACGCCCAGCGCCAGCACCAGGATCGACACCAATACTTCTACCAGCGAAAATCCCCTTTCCCTGATTCGGGCCATGCAATGCCTCCGCAAAAAGTCATGATGGATCGATAAACAGTTCGAATAGTTGTTTTTATTACAACACTCAAGACAAAAAAAACCGGGCAGTCCCCCTGCCCGTTTTTACTTGGAGCCGGGCTTGCGTTCTCGCCCCACTTCGGCGATCGCGTCCTGGAATTCGGTGACATCCTCGAAGCTCTTGTACACCGATGCGAAGCGGATGTAGGCGATCTTGTCGAGCCGCTTCAACTCGTGCATCACCAACTCCCCGACATGTCCCGACAGTACTTCGCGGGCGCCGCTGGTCAGCAGTTTTTCCTCGATGCGGCCGATTGCCGCATCCACCGCATCGGCCGGAACCGGGCGTTTCCTCAACGCCAGCATCAGGCTGGCCCGCAGCTTGGCCGGATCGAACTCGGTGCGGCTGCCGTTCTTCTTCACCACCACCGGCATCGTCAATTCGATCCGCTCATAGGTGGTGAACCGCTTGTCACACCGCGAACAGCGACGGCGGCGGCGGACCGCATCACCCAATTCGGAGACGCGGGTATCGATGACCTGGGTATCTTCGTTGCCGCAGAACGGACATTTCATGATCGCTGCCCTGGCGCCGCCTATTCCTGCCGACACAACGCCGTTAACAACTTAACAACTGGTTGCATTCTGGTACCAATTGTCGAAAATATCAAGCCCCGAAGGGCTTGGCCCACTTCGCGCCGGGATCCGAAGCCTTTAGTCCGCTTCGGAAACCAGCGGCCGGAATCTTACTTTGCGTAGACCGGGAAAGCGTCGGTCAGCTTCCTGACTTCCGCTTTCACCCGCTCGATGGTTGCCGCATCATGCGGATTGTCGAGCACATCGGCGATCAGGTTGCCGACCTTGGTGGCCTCCGCTTCCCGGAAGCCGCGCGTGGTCATCGCCGGACTGCCGAGGCGGATGCCGGAGGTCACGAACGGCTTTTCCGGATCGTTCGGAATCGCATTCTTGTTACAGGTGATATGAGCGGAACCGAGGATCGCCTCGGCTTCCTTGCCGGTGATCTTCTTGGCGCGCAGGTCGACCAGCATCACATGCGATTCGGTGCGGCCGGACACGATGCGCAGGCCGCGCGCGATCAGCGCCTTCGCCAGCGCGTCGGCATTCTTCACCACCTGCTGCTGGTAGGCCTTGAACTCGGGCGCCAGTGCTTCCTTGAACGCGACTGCCTTGCCGGCGATCACATGCATCAGCGGGCCGCCCTGGATGCCGGGGAAGATGGCCGAGTTGATCGCCTTTTCATGCTCGGCCTTCATCAGGATCACGCCGCCGCGCGGACCGCGCAGCGACTTGTGGGTGGTCGAGGTCACGAAATCGGCGAACGGAACCGGGTTCGGGTAGACGCCGGCGGCGATCAGGCCCGCGTAATGCGCCATGTCGACCATGAAATAGGCGCCCACGTCCTTTGCCACTTTCGCGAAGCGCTCGAAGTCGATCCGCAATGCATAGGCGGACGCGCCCGCGATGATCAGCTTCGGCTTCTTCTCGTGCGCCAGCCGCTCCATCGCTTCGTAGTCGATTTCTTCCTTCTCGTTCAGGCCGTAGGACACGACATTGAACCACTTGCCCGACATGTTGAGCGCCATGCCGTGCGTCAGGTGGCCCCCTTCCGCCAGCGACATGCCCATGATGGTGTCGCCCGGTTTCAGCATCGCGAAGAACACGCCCTGGTTGGCCTGCGAACCGGAATTCGGCTGCACGTTCGCGGCCTCGGCGCCGAACAGTTCCTTCAGGCGGTTGATTGCCAGCGTTTCGACGATGTCGACGTATTCGCAGCCGCCGTAGTAGCGCTTGCCCGGATAGCCTTCCGCATACTTGTTGGTCAGCTGCGAGCCCTGCGCTTCCATGACGGCCGGCGAGGTGTAGTTTTCCGAGGCGATCAGCTCGATATGGTCCTGCTGGCGGCCGTTTTCCTGCTGGATCGCGGACCACAGTTCGGGATCGACGTTGGCGAGGGTATGGTTTTTGGCAAACATGAATAACTCCAATCGATTGAATCAGCAAAGCGGGGTTGCCTGAATCGAATGAGGGCCGGAAAAAAATGACAGGCAGCCTCAGTCGTGCACTCCATTTGGGCTGCCCAGGCGAACGGCTAATGATGGATATCTCGCGTTCCCCGGTGGATATCCACCTTGTGGCCGAAGCATGGCGCTTCGGCGGTTTCGCCAGTCACGCGAGATGAAATGGTACGAAATTGTAAGATAGGCGCCTGATTTCGGCAAGAAGCCCCGCGCCTACGGCGTGCGGCGCTGCGGGAGTGACGCCGTTTCGGCTACAATTTTGGGCTATCCACCGACCCGCGAAAGGAAATCCGATGATCGTCCTCGTGACTGGCGCAACCTCCGGCTTCGGCGAGGAAATGGCGCGCAAGTTCGTAAAAATGGGTAACAAGGTGATTGCCACCGGCCGCCGCCGCGAACGCCTCGACGACCTGGCTGCCGAACTTGGCGGCGCGCTGCTGCCGCTGGCGATGGACGTCAGCGACAAGAACTCGATCACGAGTGCGCTGGATTCCCTGCCCGCCGAATGGCGCGATATCGACGTGCTGATCAACAATGCGGGCCTGGCGCTCGGCATCGAGCCGGCCCACCGCGCGTCGCTGGAAGACTGGGAAACCATGATCGACACCAATTGCAAGGGCCTGGTCACCGTGACGCGCGCGCTGTTGCCGGCGATGGTGGCGCGCGGCAGCGGCGCCATCATCAACATCGGCTCGGTGGCCGGCACCTATCCCTATCCCGGAGGGAACGTGTACGGCGCCACCAAGGCCTTCGTCGACCAGTTCACGCTGAATCTGCGCGCCGACCTGGTCGGTACCGGAGTACGCGCATCGAACATCGCGCCTGGCCTGTGCGGCGGCACCGAATTTTCCAACGTGCGGCTGCGCGACGATGCCGCAGCCGCCAAGGTCTACGAAGGCACGGACCCGCTGACGGCGGCCGACATTGCCGAAACCGCCTACTGGATCGCGACGCTGCCGCCCCACGTCAACATCAATTATCTGGAAATGATGCCAACCTGCCAGGGCTTTTCTGCGTTTACGGTGAAACGAAACACTTAACACCCTTCCTGGTCGACGATACAACATGCTCTTCCGAGGGGCAGCGCCCTGGCAATGACATCCGATTTCACCTGGACGATTCGCGTCTACTATGAAGACACCGATGCCGGCGGCATCGTGTTTTACGCGAATTACCTGAAATTCTTCGAGCGTGCGCGCACCGAGTGGCTGCGGGCGGCCGGTATTTCCCAGCAGGCGCTGGCGGAATCGGCGCAGCGGATGTTTGTCGTCAAACAGACCGCAGTCGATTATCATGCTCCAGCGAAACTTGATGATGAACTGAAACTTACCGTGGCTGTCGAACGGCTAGGTCGTGCTTCTGTGCAATTCGTGCAGCAGGCTTGGCGCGTGAGCGGCGAGCAGCAGCAGTTGCTGGCCAGCGGCCGGATCAAGGTCGGCTGCGTGGATGTCGGCAGCCTTCGGCCTGCCCCGATCCCGGACAGCGTGCTGGACCGGATTAAAAGTACAACATCGATGCCCCGCTCCGAGGTGCCGCTCCGGCCGATGCCGGCGATACCCGGAATTTAATATTTGTCACCCGTCCAGAACCCACGATGACCGTCACACAAGATCTTTCCTTCCTTTCCCTGGTCGCCAACGCCTCGCTGCTCGTCAAGCTGGTGATGGCGCTGCTGCTGCTCGTCTCGGCGATGAGCTGGACCTATATCTTCCGCAAGATGTTCGCAATCCGCAGCGCCCAGACCCAGACCGAGGAATTCGAGCGTGCGTTCTGGTCCGGCGGCAACCTGAACACGCTGTACGAGGAAGCGATGTCGAACCGCCGTCGAAACAGCAGCGGCGGCGGCGGTGCGCTGGAGCGTATTTTCGAGTCGGGGATGGGGGAATTCCACAAGATCAAGGCGACCTTCGGGCCCAAGGGCATGGCCGACGCGTCCACGCTGATCGACGGCGCCCGGCGCGCGATGCGTGCCGCTTACCAGCGCGAGATGGACGCGCTCGAATCGCACCTGGCATTCCTGGCGTCGGTCGGCTCGGTATCTCCGTATGTCGGCCTGTTCGGTACCGTATGGGGCATCATGAACGCGTTCCGGGGACTCGCCAACGTGCAGCAGGCGACGCTGGCGGCGGTCGCGCCCGGCATCGCCGAAGCACTGATCGCCACCGCGATCGGCCTGTTCGCCGCGATTCCGGCGGTGGTTGCATTCAACCGCTACTCGCACGACATCGACCGGCTGGCGATCCGCTTCGAGAGCTTCATCGAAGAGTTCTCCAACATCCTGCAACGCCAGGTACGCTGATGGCAAATACCAGTTCGATGCGCGGCGGCCGTGGCCGCAAGCTCAAGTCCGATATCAACGTGGTCCCCTACATCGACGTGATGCTGGTGCTGCTCATCATCTTCATGGTAGCGGCACCGGTGACCAATCCAGGCGTCATCAACCTGCCGACCGCAGCCAAGTCGGCGCTCCCGCCGACCGAATACATCGAGGTGGTGCTCAAGCGCGACACCACCGCGACCATCTCCATCAACAGCCACACGGGCGGCGGCGGCAAGGCGGAAGTAGCGGCCAACCGCAGTGTCCTGAGCCAGAAGCTGCAAGCCATCCACCAGGCGCAGCCCGAATTGCCGGTAATGATCTCGGCGGAAAAGGACATCAAGTACGACGAGGTGATCCAGGTGATCTCGGAGGCGAAGAAGCTGGGCATCAATCGCGTGGGGTTGGCAACCAGGCAATGATTTCCTTATGATGGACCACACTCCCTATACCGTTCCGAAAGAACCCGGCCGCTGGCGCGCGATCGGGCTGGCCGTGCTGGTGCACCTGGCGCTGTTCGCGTTTCTCTGGATCGGGGTGCGCTGGCAATCGAACACGCCGACCACCATCGAGGCCGAAGTCTGGAGCCCGGAACCGCATCAGGCGGCGCCGGTTGCGCCGCCGGTCAAACAGCCGGTCGCGCCGCCCGCGCCGGCCGAACCGGCGCCACCTCCGCCGCCGGTGAAGGCGGCGCCCCAGCCTGAAGCCAAGGAGCCGCCGCTCGAAAATCCGGACATCGCGCTGGAACGGGAAAAGAAGCGCAAGGCCGAACAGGAAAAGACACGGCTGGAACAGGAGCGGCAGGCGAAGCTCAAGCAGAAAGCCGAGGAAGAACGCCAGGCGAAGCTGAAGCAGCAGGCCGAAGAAGAGCGCCAGGCAAAACTCAGGCAAAAAGCCGAGGAGGAGCGCCAGGCGAAGCTGAAGAAGGCCGAGGAAGAAAAACTGGCGAAGCAAAAGGCCGAACAGGAAAGGATCGCCAAGGAAAAGGCAGCCAGGAAGGCGGCCGAGGAAGCGCGCCGCAAGCAGGAAGAAGCGCAGATGGCGCAGGCACGCGCGGCGGAGATGAAACGCATCACCAGCGGCGTGACCGGCACCGGCGGCACCGGCGATGCACCGAAGACATCGGGCGTGCGCGGTGACGGCAGCTATGCGAAACGGGTGGAAGCGAAGATCAAATCCAACATCGTGTTTAATCTGCCCGAAGGAATGACGAACAATCCCGCCGTAGAATACGAGGTGGACCTGTTGCCCGACGGTTCCATCGCCGGCATCCGCAAGCTGAAACCGTCCGGACTTCCGGGCTGGGACGAAGCGGTGCTGCGGGCAATCCAGAAGTCGCAGCCGTTCCCCAAGGACAAATCGGGTTCGGTGCCGTCCAGCTTCACCGGCATCCACAGACCGAAAGACCAATAGCAGCCAACAAGCAGCCCTTACGTAATCATCGAGCAGCCATGATAAAAAAATATTTCTTGCAAGGTATCGTCCTGTTGAGCCTGACGTTCAGCGCGTTGGCCCATGCGCAATTGCGGATCGAGACTTCCGGCGTCGGCGCCCTGCAGATCCCGATCGCGATTGCCGGCTTCGCCGACGAAACGGTGGCGCCGCAGCAGGTGACCGCAATCATCAAGGCTGACCTGTCGCGCAGCGGCTATTTCCGGATTGTCGATACGCCCAACGTGATGTCGGAAACCACTACCGTCAATTTCGACGAGTGGAAAGCGCAAGGCGCCGACGCGCTGGTGGTAGGCAGCGTGCAGCGGCTGGCCGACGGCCGTTTCGATATCCGCTACCGTTTGCTCGACGTGATCAAGTCGACCAATCTGTCCGGCTTCAGCCAGACCGCCGCACCGGACCGGCTGCGGGTAGCCGCCCACATGATCTCGGACGACATCTACCAGAAGCTGCTGGGGGTGCGCGGGGCGTTCGCCACCCGGATTGCTTACATAGCGAAGAACGGCCGTGAATACCGGATCGAGGTTGCGGATTCCGATGGCGAAGACGTGCAGACCGCATTGCGTTCGAACGAACCGATCATCTCGCCGGCGTGGTCGCCGGACGGCACCAAGATCGCCTACGTGTCGTTTGAAAACAGGAAGCCGGTGGTATACGTGCAGAACCTGATCAATCGCCAGCGTACCGTCATTGCCAACTACAAGGGCAGCAATTCGGCGCCGGCATGGTCGCCGGACGGCTCCAAGCTGGCACTGGCGCTGGCACGCGAAGGCCTGACCCAGCTCTATGTCGCGAATGCCGACGGCAGCAACCTGCGCCGTCTGACCCGCACCGACGGCATCGACACCGAACCCGTGTTTTCGCCGGACGGCCAGTCAATCTACTTCACCAGCGACCGCAGCGGCGGCCCGCAAATCTACCGGATGAGCGCCAGTGGCGGCCCGGCCCAGCGCATCACCTTCCATGGCAGCTACAACATCAGCCCGCGCATCTCGCCGGACGGCAAGACGCTTGCCTATATTTCGCGGCGCGACGGCAAGTTCCAGCTCTACGTACTGGACCTGGCCAGCGACCAGGAACTGCGGCTGACCGACGGCGACCGCGACGAGGCGCCCACTTTCTCGCCGAACGGCAGGTACATCATGTATGCAACCGAGAACGGCGGCCGCGGAACGCTGGCAGTGGTATCGGTCGATGCCCGGGTCAGGTACCAGTTATCGCCGCGCAGCGGCGATATCCGGGAACCCACTTGGGGTCCGTTCATGAAATAATGCCTTTTTAAAACAACGCGACCCTACCCTCAGGAGAATTCAATGCGCGCATTCATCACCCCTTTCGCGATCATCCTTTCCAGCGCTGTGCTGCTGACCGCCTGCGGCACCTCGGTCAAGCTCGACGACAACAAGGCGAAAATCGAGGATCGCTCCGGGACGCCGGTCGGCAACACTGCCGATGCGCGCACGGTATCGCCGATCACGACCGGCTCGCTCGATCCGCTGAACGATCCGCAGGGCGTGCTCGCCAAGCGCAGCGTGTACTTCGACTACGACAGCTTCCTGATCAAGGACGAATTCAAGCCGCTGCTGGAAGCGCACGCCAAGTACCTGGAAGCGCACAAGGACCGCCACGTGATCGTCCAGGGCAATACCGACCAGCGCGGCGGCAGCGAGTACAACCTGGCGCTGGGGCAGAAGCGCGCGGAAGCGGTAACCAAGGCATTGTCGCTGCTGGGCGTGCCGGAATCGCAGATGGAAGCAGTCTCGCTGGGCAAGGAAAAGCCGAAGGCGACCGGCAACGATGAGGCTTCCTGGGCCGAAAACCGCCGTGCCGACATCGTCTACCAATGACCATGAAACAGCTGATCAAATCATCGATTGCCGCTGCCGCCGTCGCGGCGGCATCCTGGGCGCCGCTGCATGCGAACGCCGCGCTGTTCGAGGATGACGAGGCGCGCCGGGCGATTCTCGACATCCGCAGCCGCCTCGACAGCATGCAGGCCCAGATCAATACGAAGGCGGACAAGGCCAACAGCTTCGACCTGAACAACGAGAACGAGCAGTTGCGGCAGGAAGTCGCGAAGCTGCGCGGCCAGATCGAAGTGCTGACCAACGAGCTGTCGAACCTGCAGAAGCGGCAGAAGGATTTCTATGTCGACCTCGACGGCCGCTTGCGCAAGCTCGAGCCGCAACAGGTCACGCTGGACGGCAAGGTGGTCAGCATCGGCCAGGCCGAGCAGCGCGCCTATGATGCCGCCCTGGCCTACTTCAAGTCGGGCGACTACAAGAATGCAGGCGCGGCTTTCAACGATTTCACGCATCGCTACCCGGATTCGGCGCTGGTGCCGTCGGCCCAGTACTGGCTCGGCAACACCTACTATGCGCAACGCGATTACCGCAACGCGATCGCCGCGCAGCAGGTGGTGGTGAAGAACTATGCGGACAATCCGAAAGCGGCCGACGCGCTGCTGAACATCGCCAGCTGCTACACCGAGCTGAAGGACAAGTCCGCCGCGAAGACAGCGCTGGAAACCCTGGTCAACCAGTACCCGGATTCGAACGCCGCGCAAACCGCGAAAGAACGCCTGGCCGCGCTGAAATAGCCAGCCCTTCTCGCCGCATCGGCACCGCGCCCCAGGCGGCATTTTTTGCCAACTGTCGGTTTGACAGTGCCTCGGGTGTCTGGGTATAATTGCGGTCTTTCGGGTCGTTAGCTCAGCTGGTAGAGCAGCGGACTTTTAATCCGTTGGTCGCAGGTTCGAATCCCGCACGGCCTACCAAAATCAAAGGGCTTGCAGCATTTGCTGCAAGCCCTTTTCGTTTCCGCGCTGCCGAATCGGTTCCGCTCGATTTACTGGGGCACGCCGTTCCTGTAGGAAGGGCAGCCGTTGCGCCCCCACATGCCGCCGCACACTTCCCACTTGCATTTTTCGCGCTCGAAAAAATTCCCGGCACGCGTGCAGCTATTGAATCGAGCGCGGACCAGGCGGGAGATATCGCGGGTCAAGCCATGCGGGGACGTGCTGCTCGCTTGGGCCAGTTCCAGGCTGTCGGAAGTCTTTTTTTTTAGCTCTTCCTCCGCCTGCTGCCGCAGGCGTTCGACTTCGGGGTCGCGTCGCGCCACCCGGTGAACCGGCTTGGCTTTCGGTTTCGTGGCGGCTGCGACGCGCGAAGCCGATTTGGCCTTCTTGCTTGCGGAAGCCGATTTTTTGGCTGCGGCCTTCGCCGGCTCGGCGCGGGCAATGCGGGTTTCAGCGGGCGTGACACCGTCTTTTCCTGCTGCGCTGCCTTCCGCTTTTGCGACTATCCGGTCACCGCCCTTCCTGCCGCCCTTATCGTCACCCTTATCCTTGCCCTTGCCACTCGCATTGTCGTCTGCCTCGGCCACCTTCATGGTGGCCGGTGCGGCAGTATCTTCCGTTCCTTCGGCCGACTTCGGTTCCGCCCGCCGGGAAGCGGCCGAAACGGCAGATGCCGCCAGCGTTTCCTCGTTCGGAATGCCGTCGTTGGGAAGCTCGGCACGGTCGATCCCCTTGCGCATCCTTACTTTCCCGTCCGCATCGACAGTCATCGAGGAAATCGCATTGCCGCTGGCGATCCGCATCGCCGGCAGCACGTCCGAGCGCGTCAGATCGAGCCAGCAGCTTGCAATCAGCCCGGACAGGGTGGCGGTTACCAGCAACGCTATCCGCCACGGGAAGCGGCGACCGGTGTCACGCGGCGGCGCATTGAACTGGCTGTAGAACGCGTAGCGCCGCCGCAGCTCGTCTTCCCCGCTGGCTTCATCGGGCGCCGATCCGAGATGCGGCTCGGCACGCCCCGTTTGCGGCAATGGCGGCCTCTCCAGGCCGGAAACGGCATGCAGGGCGTCGCGCTGCCGCAAGGGATCCGGCGCAACACGGGAATCGGTTCGGGGTGGGACGTAACCTGTCAATGGAATCGCCTTTGGAACATGAGTGCGGCAACGGTGCGCGCAACGCAAGAAACCCGGATGCGGCAGGATACGGTCCGGCCAGGACCGGCCGGCTGCCGCCGGCATCAGTTCACCGTGTTTCACCATGCATATTGGCCGGAAACAGGGGCCGCCGAATCAGGGCCTACCGAATCGTGGACGCGCGAATCGGCGCGCGGGTCGCGCGGGTCTATTGCAAAGACGGCATGCCCGGCAGGAAGTTCCGTGGAAAGACAGGCATCATTGATGCCGGGCAAAAAGGGGATGGAAAATGACGAGCCGCCTCGTTCCAACGGCAAATACGGCAGGAAATGCAGCGGAAATTAGCCGTCAGAGCACAAGCGCGTAGACGATCTTCCACTGCTTGCCTTCCCGCGCCCAATACTGGCGCCTCCGCTCCGAAGTCCTGCCCTTGGAGGAAACGGTATCCTGGGTAAAGGTGGTGACGATCATGTCGACCGGACCCGGATAGAAGAACGAGGTGACGTCGCGAAATGCGATGGAGGGCCGCTTCGCTCCCGCCGGGAGCGGCGCATGATGCGCCAGCCATGTCGGCAGGTCTTCCCCGCGCTCGGACTTGAAATGACTCGAATAGTTGGAGGCCAGGCGGCGCGCATCCAGGCTCTGGAGATCCAGGCGCCAGTTTTCCAGCAAGTGCGAGGCAAGATCTCGATCCTTGTTCCACCTGGCCTTGCTGACGAATTCCGCGTTCGCGGCGATCACCACCGGGGTCTTGCCGATCTCCACCAGGTTGGTGAGCTTGTACAGGTCCGGGTTGGTCAGTACCACGCAACCGTCGGAGGACAGCGGCGGACGGCTGTAGCTGTCGGGGGGCGTGCCATGCAACCAGATGCCATAGCCGCTGCGGCCGTTGAGGCGGTCCCATTCGTTCGGATAGTTGATCGGCAGCGCCCCGCTTCCATATATGTCGGGCAGCCGTGCACCGGGCAGGTGGCCGGTGATGTAGTAGACCCCCAGCGGCGTCTTCTGGTCGCCGGCCTTGACCTTGTTG
>CBIHOK010000051.1:0-21703 GCA_966211575.1 uncultured Noviherbaspirillum sp. | reverse complement strand
CATTGATCCGGATAACGCCGCCATTTCCAAGGCAATCATTTCCATGGCGCACGGCCTTGGCATCAGGGTAGTTGCGGAAGGGGTCGAAACCGAGGCACAGTGCGATTTCCTGCGGCGGAACATGTGCGATGAAATTCAGGGGTTCCTGGTGGCGCCCGCGATTCCGTCGGAACAGGTCGGCACCTTCCTGGCGGCCGGTACGTATCTGCCGAGCCGCTTGCTGCGCATGCACAAGCCTCCCCGCACGCTCCTGATCGTCGACGATGAAGTGAATATCGTATCGGCGCTCAAACGCCTTTTACGCCGCGACAATTACACCATCCTCAGCGCAAACAGCGGAATCGAAGGATTGGCGGTGCTGGAAAAGAACGCAGTGGATGTCATCGTTTCGGACCAGCGGATGCCCGGCATGACCGGCGTCGAGTTTCTCGGGAAGGCAAAGGAGCTGTACCCGGAGACTGTTCGTATCGTCCTGTCCGGCTACAGCGAACTCCAGTCGGTGACCGATGCGGTCAACCAGGGGGCGATCTACAAATTCCTGATGAAACCATGGGACGACGACCAGCTGCGCGGGCACGTGGAAGAAGCGTTTCGCCGCAAGGAACTGGCCGACGAAAACCGGCGCCTCTCGCTCGAAGTGCAAACCGCCAATTTCGAACTCGCCGCCGCCAATCGCCGCCTGGGCGAGGTGCTGGATCAATTGCAGCAACAACTCAGTCGCAATGAAATCAGCCTGAACGTGGTGCACGAGGTGCTCCAGCATGTGCCCGTGCCGGTGATTGGCCTGGACGAGTCGGATTTCATCGCGTTCGCCAACAGCGAAGCCCAGCGTCTGTTCAATGACTCCGGGCTGCTGCTCGGGAGCGAGGCGGCAACAACGGTGCCGGACCTGCTGGAAGCGATCGCCGGCCTGGAAAGCAATACCGCGCGGAGCCTGCCGTTGCGCGGAGACCGTTACCGCATCATCTGCCACCGGATGGGACATGTGTCCGAATCGAATGGAAAACTGGTTACGCTGACCAAACTCCCGGAATGAACATGCGTAGCGAAATGGATGAAGACAAATGAGCGAACCAGCGCTCCCCGAAGAAAATCAGAAAACGCAGGCGGCCAGCATCCTGTGCGTGGATGACGAACCGAACATCCTGTCCTCGCTGCGTCGCCTGTTCCGTGGCGCCGGCTACCGGGTGCTGACTGCGGAAAGCGGCAAGGCCGGGCTCGGCGTGCTCGAATCCGAAGCCGTGGACATCGTCATTTCCGATATGCGCATGCCGGAAATGGATGGCGCGCGGTTTCTCGAACACGTGCGCGAGCAATGGCCGGACACGGTACGGCTGCTGCTGACCGGCTACTCGGATATCCAGTCCATCCTGGACGCGATCAACCGCGGCGAAATCTACCGCTACATCACCAAGCCCTGGGAAGACAACGATATCCTGCTGATCGTGCGCCATGCGCTGGAGCGCAAGGCGCTGGAACACGAAAAACGGCGCCTGGAAGCGCTGACGCAGGAGCAGAACGAGGAGTTGCGGCTGCTGAACGCGAGCCTGGAGATGAAGGTCGAGCAGCGCACCGCCGAACTGAAGAAGGCGCACGATAACCTAGTTTCGCTGAACGAGCGATTGAAGCTCAATTTCCTCACTTCGATCAAGATGTTTTCCAGCCTGATCGAATTGCGCGGCGATAACCTGGCCGGGCACTCGCGGCGCGTGGCCGACCTCGCGCGGCGTCTTGCGATCCGCATGGGACTGGATGCGCGGGAAACGCAGGAAGTGTTCGTTGCCGCGCTGCTGCACAACATCGGAAAAATCGGTTTCCCCGACGAAGTGCTGACGAGGCCGGTATCGATGATGAGCGGCGACCACCTGAACCTTTACCGGAAATATCCGGTGCGCGGCGAGCAATTGCTGACGCCGCTGGACGACTTGCGCGGTGCGGCAAAACTGGTGCGTTCGCACCAGGAACGTTTCGACGGAGAGGGTTTTCCCGATCGTCTGTCCGGCTTCAACATCCCGGTCGGCGCCCGCATCATTGCCCTCGCGAGCGATTACGACAATCTGCAGATCGGCACGTTTTCGCAGCGCCGCCTGCGCGCCGACGAGGCCACCGCGCTCGTGATGCAGGGACGCGGAAAACGCTATGATCCGAGCGTGGTGAATGCATTCGACGAGATCATGAGCGGCAAGCTTGCGCACGACGTCGTGCTCGAAGAAGCGTTGCCGCCGGCGCGGCTGCGGCCCGGCATGATTACCTCGCGCGATCTCATTACCCGGGACGGCTTCCTGCTGCTGTCCGGTGACCATGAACTGACCGAACGCCTGATCCAGCAATTGGCAGACTATGAAACCACCTCGCGAATGCCGCTGGCCGTATATGTTCGCATGGAGAGAAAGTGATCATGAGACGGATTCTGTTGCTCGACGATGAACTGAACGTGCTGCGTGCGCTACAGCGCGCGCTGCGCCAGCACATGCCGGACGCGGAGCTGACCATCGAAACCTTCACCGATCCCGAGGCGGCACTGCTGCGCTTTGCGGACGTCTCGTTCGACATCGCGATTTCCGATTTCCGGATGCCGGGCATCGATGGTATCCAGTTCCTGAGCACGGTCAAGCGGATACAGCCGGATACGGTGCGCCTGCTGCTGAGCGCCTCGAATGATTTCGATACGCTGGTGCATGCAATCAACCAGGCGGAAGTGTTTCGCTACATCGCGAAACCGTGGCAAGTGGAGGAATTGAAGAAGACGCTCGAACTTGCATTCGCAAGCCGCGATCAGCAGATGGAGGCGCTGCGGCTGATGCAGGCGACGCCGGCGCCGGAGCCGCAGTTGAGTCCGCAGGAGCTGGAGGCGCGGCGGCTGGAAGCGGAGGAGCCTGGCATTACCCAAGTACATTGGGAGCCCGATGGCTCGGTGCGGTTGGATTAACGCGAAAGTCGCGTAGCGACTCATCGCGCGAGCGGGAGGGGCTGCAGCCGTCAGTCGTCCACCTGGGGATCGATCGGCAGGTGGACGGTGAACGAGGTTCCCTTTCCGACCTCGCTCTCCACCGCAATGCGGCCGCCATGCTTGTTCACGATATTGTAGGACAGCGACAGGCCGAGGCCGGTGCCCTGCCCGACAGGCTTGGTAGTGAAAAACGGCTCGAATATGCGCGACAGGTGTTCGGGTTCGATGCCCACGCCGGTGTCACTGATACGCACCCAGACCCAGTCCTTTTCCACACCGGTACTGATCGTGATTACACCGTTTTCCTTGATCGCATGCGATGCGTTCACGATCAGGTTCATGAATACCTGGTTGATCTGCGATGCCAGGCACTTCACCGGGGGCAGCGGACCATATTGCTTGTCGATGGTCGCCTTGTATTTGAAGCCGTTGCTGGCGATGTTGAGCGTACTGTCGATGCCGTCGTGCAGATCCACCAGTTGCCATTCGGTTTCGCCGACATGCGAGAAATCCTTGAGCGACTGCACGATGTCCTTGACGCGCTTCAGGCCATCCATCGATTCCTTCACCAGTTCCGCGACGTCTTCCTTCAGGAACGCGATGTCGGCGCTTTCCTTTTGCTGAGCAATCTCCGCCAGGATCGTGGCTTTGTCGCTCGGCCCGGCCAGCAGCGTGTCATAGCTGTCGATCAGCTCGAACAGGGTTTGCAGGTAGCCGCGCAAGCTACCCATGTTCGAATTGACGAAGCCGACAGGGTTGTTGATCTCGTGCGCGACGCCGGCCGCCAGCTGCCCGATCGACGCCATTTTTTCCGACTGCAGCAATTGCGCCTGCGCCTGTTGCAGCTTTTCGATCAGCAGCTTCTGCTCTTCGCCGGTCTTCTTCAATGCCTCTTCCATGGTGCGCCGGTCGGTGATGTCGGTCAGTGCGCCGATCACTTCCACCGGATTGCCTTCCGCGTCGCGAATCAGTCGCAGGCTGTCATGCATCCACAGGTAGCGGCCGTCGCTGGCGCGGAACCGGTATTCGTAGATGCGCTGGCCGTCGACGAACAGCGTCGCGAGGCTGGAGAAAATCGAGGGGATATCGTCCGGATGCAGATGGTTGAACCAGAAGTTCGGGTCTTCCACCATTTCCACCGGATCGTAGCCGAGCACATGGGTTGCATTCGCACTGACGAAGTTCATCTTGAAATCGCCGCTGGGAACGCTGCTGTAGATGATCGCCGGCGTGTTTCCGATCAGGTATTCGAGCCGTGCATTGGCGGTGCCGAGCCGCTGCAGTTCTTCCACTTCCCGGGATTTGCCGGAGCTGCAGATGCGGGAAAACAGGACTTGCAGATTTCTGGCCAGCGCGCTTAACGGATCGTTGCCGTCCAGCGGCAACGGAGCGTTGAAGTCCCCCTTCAAGGCCGACTCCACGGCAGCGGAAATCAGGTGGAAACGGGCGGCGAGCGCCGCCTTGTGACTGGATTCCGCATCGTTTGGCCTGGCTGCAGCCGAGTTGGGCGAACCGAAATCTTCAAACTTCATCGCCATATCCTTGTTTTCGGAGACGCCGCAAAAAATTCGCAGCCGTCGTCGGAGCCGGTGCGTTTGGCCGATGCCTCAGGGATGATTATTGCCAATAATATGGCGTTGGGCAAATGCATTTTGCGTGCGTTTCGGCAGTTCGCCAACAGCGTTTCCGGAGCGTTGCAAACATCGCCGGAGAATGAAAAAAGCGGATCCGGGCGAGCCCGTTCCGGCGCCCGACTCGCGTGATGCGCCATCAGTCCGTTGTTGCCGGTGAGGTTAGAGCTGTTTTTGCCTGACTGGATCAATCGAGGCCGAGGCGGATTGGTTGCGGAACAAGGCGTGGCAACGCGCCGTAGCGGGGCTACGGCAAGGAGCCGCAACGCAGTGCCGCAGCCAAGGCGGCCGGCAACGACGAGCCAGTCAGGCAAAAACAGCTCTAGAATGAGGGCTGGTTCCTGCGCCTGTAGACGACTTCGGTCCACCGCGCCGGAAAACACTTGCCGACCTTGAATTTTTCCCGGAGGAGATCGAATGTCCTTTGCGACCTGTGACCTGTGTGACGCTAATGAAGACAAGCTGGCGGTCGGCACCCTGGCGGTGTTGCCGCCGGTATTCCGGCCGTTTGGCCAACTCGTGAAGTTCGCCGGACCGGCGGCCACCCTGAAGGTATTCGAAGACAACGCACTGGTCCGCGCCACGCTGGAGACTCCCGGAGAAGGGCGGGTGCTGGTGGTCGACGGCGGCGCCAGCCTGCGCTGTGCGCTGGTGGGCGGCAATCTGGGGCAACTGGCCGAGAACAACGGCTGGGCCGGCATCGTGGTCAATGGCTGTGTCCGCGACAGCGACGAGATCAACGCGTGCAGGATCGGAGTGCGTGCGCTTGCCACCCATCCGCAGCGCAGTGTCCGCAAGGGGGCGGGGGAACGGGATCTGCCGGTATCGATCGCCGGTGTCATGGTGCGGCCGGGGAACTGGATCTATGCGGATGCGGACGGCGTGCTGGTGGCTGCCGCGAAGCTGGACTGACGCGAACGCCAGCGCTTCGTGCCGAGCTCGCGGCACGCCCCTATGAGGGGAAGGGCGCGCGTGCTTGAGCTTGCTCGGGGCGGGAATGGCAATTCCGGGTAGAGTGATTATCATGAGAATCGTGCGGACCGGTTTGCCAGGCCGGTACCACGCTTTCGCAACCGCTCGCCCATACCCATAACTCATACGGAGACAACATGAGCCTATCCCCTGCTGCCGCGGCATTCATCGAAGCACGCGATTTTCTGCAACTTCACCGGGAAGACTACGAAACCGCTTGCC
This sequence comes from uncultured Noviherbaspirillum sp., assembly GCA_966211575.1. GTDB lineage: Bacteria > Pseudomonadota > Gammaproteobacteria > Burkholderiales > Burkholderiaceae_D > Noviherbaspirillum. The sequence continues at coordinate 15,928 of CBIHOK010000051.1, read as the reverse complement.
GCGAGTTTCGTTCGCCGCGGCTGAAGGAATTCAACTGGGCGCTGGATTTCTTCGACCATCAGGCGCGCGGCAATCAAGCTCCCGCGCTATGGGTAGTGGATGAAGACGGCGGCGAGCAAAAGATTTCTTTCGCCGAGATGGCGGAACGCTCGAACCGGGTGGCAAACTATTTACGCGCCCTGGGCGTCAAGCGCGGTGAGCGTCTGCTGCTGATGCTGCCGAACCGGGTCGAGCTGTGGGAGATCATGCTGGGCTGTATCAAGCTGGGCGTCGTGATGGTGCCGACCACGCTGCTGGCGACACCCGACGATCTGGCCGACCGGATGGAACGCGGGCGGATCCGGCATGTGGTCGCGCAGGCAGCCGACAGCGGCAAGTTCGCCGCGCTGGGCGGCGGCTTCACCCGCATCAGCGTCGGCGGTCAGGCCGATGGCTGGCACGCTTACGAAGATAATGTGCAGGCCGATGCAGCGTTCGTCGCCGATGGCCCGACACTGGCCGACGATCCGCTGCTGCTGTACTTCACCTCGGGCACCACGTCGAAACCGAAGCTGGTGCTGCATAGTCACCAGAGTTATCCGGTAGGCCATTTATCGACGATGTACTGGATCGGCCTGCAAAAAGGCGACGTGCACTGGAACATCAGCTCGCCGGGATGGGCCAAGCACGCATGGAGCTGCTTCTTCGCGCCCTGGAATGCCGGCGCCGCGGTGTTCGTCTACAACTATGCGCGCTTCAGCGCAAAAAACTGCCTCGACATGATAGCCCGCTGCGGCGTCACGTCGCTGTGCGCGCCGCCTACCGTCTGGCGCATACTGATCCAGGAAGACCTGGCGTCGTTCAAGCTGCCGCTGCGGGAGCTGGTCGGCGCAGGCGAGCCGCTGAACCCGGAAGTGATCGAACAGGTGGAGCGCGCCTGGGGCATCCGCATCCGCGACGGCTTCGGGCAGACCGAAACCACCGCGCAGATCGGCAACACGCCGGGGCAGCCGCTGAAGCCGGGCTCGATGGGGCGGCCGCTGCCGGGCTACCGGATCGCGCTGCTCGATATCGACGGCGCCCCGGCCGCAGAAGGCGAAATCGCGATCGACCTGGAGCCGCGGCCGGTGGGCCTGATGCCTGGCTATGAAGACGACGCCGCGAAGACCGCCGACGTCATGCGCGGCGGTTATTACCATACGGGCGATACCGCCACCCGCGATGCCGACGGCTACTATTTCTATGTCGGCCGCAACGACGATGTGTTCAAGTCGTCCGACTACCGGATCAGTCCGTTCGAACTGGAGAGCGTGCTGATCGAACACGAGGCGGTGCTGGAGGCGGCCATCGTTCCCAGCCCCGATCCGCTGCGCCTGTCGGTGCCGAAAGCCTTCGTGACGCTGCGCGCCGGCTTCCAGTCCGGACCCGAGCTGGCAAAGTCGATATTGGGCTTTGCCGGCCAGAAGCTGGCGCCGTACAAGCGAATCCGGCGCATCGAATTCAGCGAACTGCCGAAGACGATATCGGGCAAGATCCGGCGCGTCGAACTGCGCAAGCGCGAACAGGCAAGGACCGGCGACGGCCGGGCAGCAGCCGAATTCTGGGAAGAAGACCTGGTGTAAGCGTTGGCCGGGCTGCATCGGACGGCGCATGCCGCCTGTTTTCCCTTCATTTCATAAAACGAAAATCGCATTCCGCATCGTGAAAACTCACGATGCGGAGCGTCATCCAGATTTTTCATTTTAAGGAATTTCATTTCGCATCGCAAAAAACAAAAATCAAGTATTTGAAAATAAAGGAGAAAATTTTACTTATATGTCTTATATAAGACATTGGTGCCCCGCAAAATATGCCCTATGATTCAGTCATCGGTTTTCTTTTTTCTTTCCACCAGCGTTAAACAGGAGAACGACCATGACATCTCGCGAACAGCAAATCCAAGCACTGGCCAACGATTGGGCTGAGAACCCGCGCTGGAAGGGCATCAAGCGCAACTACAAGCCGGAAGACGTGGTACGCCTGCGCGGCTCGGTCCAGGTCGAGCACACGCTGGCCAAGCGCGGCGCGGAGAAGCTGTGGAAACTGCTGCACACCGAACCGTTCGTCAACGCGCTCGGCGCGCTGACCGGCAACCAGGCAATGCAGCAGGTCAAGGCGGGATTGAAGGCGATCTACCTGTCCGGCTGGCAGGTGGCCGGCGACGCCAACCTTGCCGGCGAAATGTATCCGGACCAGTCGCTGTATCCGGCCAATTCGGTGCCGTCGGTGGTCCGCCGCATCAACAACACCTTCGCACGGGCCGACCAGATCCAGTGGTCCGAGGGCAAGGACGATGTCGACTTCTACGCGCCGATCGTAGCCGATGCCGAAGCCGGTTTCGGCGGCGTGCTGAATGCGTTCGAACTGATGAAGTCGATGATCGATGCGGGCGCCGCCGGCGTCCACTTCGAAGACCAGCTGGCTTCGGTCAAGAAGTGCGGCCACATGGGCGGCAAGGTGCTGGTGCCGACCCGCGAAGCGGTGGAGAAGCTGAACGCGGCGCGCCTGGCGGCCGACGTGTCCGGCACGCCCACGCTGGTGATCGCCCGTACCGATGCGGAAGCGGCCGACCTGCTGACCTCGGACGTGGATGACAACGACAAGCCGTTCTGCACCGGCGAGCGCACCGTCGAAGGCTTCTTCAAGACCCGCCCCGGCATCGAGCAGGCGATTTCGCGCGGCCTCGCGTATGCCGAGTATGCGGACCTGGTGTGGTGCGAGACCGGGAAGCCGGACCTTGCGTTCGCGAAGAAATTCGCGGAAGCGATCCACGCGAAATTCCCCGGCAAGCTGCTGTCCTACAACTGCTCGCCGTCGTTCAACTGGAAGAAGAACCTGGACGACGCGACCATTGCCAAGTTCCAGAAGGAACTCGGTGCGATGGGCTACAAGTTCCAGTTCATCACGCTGGCCGGTTTCCACGCGCTGAATTACTCGATGTTCAACCTGGCGCACGGTTATGCACGCAACCAGATGTCGGCCTTCGTCGAGCTGCAGGAAGCCGAATTCGCGGCCGCCGAGAAGGGCTTTACCGCAGTCAAGCATCAGCGCGAAGTCGGTACCGGCTACTTCGACGCGGTAACCCAGGCGATCCAGCAGGGCCAGTCGTCGACCACCGCGCTGCATGGCTCGACCGAAGACGAACAGTTCTTCGATAGCAAGAAAGTCGCCTGAAATCCGTTTTTCCGGCAGCAGGCCGCGCCTTTGGGCGCGGCTTTTTTTGTTTGAAGGCCGGCAATTGATAGAATGGCGGCTTGGCGCGCCTTCGAGGATTGGCAGGCATTTGCGGCGCGCACCCATTCCTTCACCGTGATCGACCTTTTCCTATGCTGAGTTACCGCCACGCCTTCCATGCAGGCAACCATGCGGACGTGCTCAAGCATGTCGTACTGATCCAGTTGCTGCGTTACCTGGTCCAGAAAGAAACGCCGTGCATGTTCATCGACACCCATGCCGGCGCCGGCCTGTATGCGCTCGATACCGGCTACGCGGCAAAAAGCACGGAGTACGAAACCGGCATCGGCCGCCTGTGGGAGCGCAAGGACTTGCCCGAGCCGCTGGCCGACTACATGCGCTTGGTGAAAGACCTGAATCCGAGCGGCAAGATGCGCTACTACCCGGGGTCGCCGTACTGCGCCAGCGCGGTGTTGCGCGAACAGGACAGGCTGCGGCTGTTCGAGCTGCATCCGAGCGACGGCAAGATCCTGGAAGAGAATTTCAGGAAGCTGGAAGCGCACGCGGCCGCGCAAGGGCAGCGCGGAGCACGCGGCAAGCGCGTGCTGATCCAGAAGGCCGACGGTTTCATCGGCCTGAAGGCATTGTTGCCGCCGCCGTCGCGGCGCGGACTGGTGCTGGTTGATCCGCCCTACGAGGTCAAGGATGACTATCGCAAGGTCAAGCTGATGCTGGCCGATGCGCTGGCACGTTTCGCCACCGGCACCTACGCGGTTTGGTATCCGGTGCTGCAACGGATGGAATCGCGCCAGTTGCCCGATCAGTTGAAACGCTTGCCGGGCAACGGCTGGCTCAATGTCACGCTATCGATCGGCGGCCCTTCGCCCGACGGCTTCGGCCTGCGTGCAAGCGGCATGTTCATCATCAATCCGCCCTGGACCCTGGAAGCCGGCTTGCGCGCGTTGATGCCGTATCTGGTCGGCACGCTCGGCAGCGACGATGGCGCCGGCTTCACCCTCGAAACCGGCAGCACGGTGGCGCCCGCGGGCCAGCGACGCAAGCCGTGAACACGCGCAGGCCGTTGGGCCGGGATGGAATGTATCAGCTTGCAAAATCGGTCGCGGCAGCGGACGCGCAGTTCTACAATGAAGGCATGCCGTTGACGGCAGGATGACCGGTGTGCCTGTCATACGCGGTCCGCTGGCTCGGACAAATTCCAAAGACAAGCTCCCCATGGCCGACATCGTTACCGGCAGCGCGCCCGATATCGCACAGGAGGCGCATCGCGTAAAGGATTTCTTCCTCGGCAGGCAGCCGATCCTGAACCGCGAGCAGAGTTTGATCGCCTATGAACTGCTGTTTCGCAGTGCGGCCGCCGGCCCCGCCAATGTGACCGACGATTTGTCGGCAACCGCATCGGTGATTGCCCATGCGTCGGAGCTGGGCATGGACAACGTGATCGGCGCTTCGCTCGGCTTCATCAATGTCGATGCCGAAGTGCTGCAGAGCGATTTCGTGCAGTTTCTGCCGCGTGAAAAGATCATCCTGGAGATACTGGAAACCGTCGAGGTGAACGAGCGTATCGTCGCGCGGGTGCAGGAGCTGGCGGCGGCCGGCTATCGTTTTGCGCTGGATGATGTGATTGCCGATTCGGACGACGTGCAGAGCCTGCTGCCGCTGGTCGAGGTGGTCAAGATCGACATCAAGGGCATGTCGTCCGCGCATCTGGCCGAACTGTGCGGCAGATTGCGCAATGCCGGCAAGAAGCTGCTGGCGGAGAAGGTGGAAAGCCTGGAGCAGTTCCAGTATTGCCTGGAACTCGGTTTCGATTATTTCCAGGGTTTCTATTTCGCGCGTCCGATGGTCCTGAGCGGCAGGAAACTGTCGCCGTCGCAACTGGCGATCATGCGCATCATCACGCAGATCGGTTCCGACGCGGCCAGTGCCGAGATCGAGCGCAGCATCAAGCAGGATGCGTCGTTGGGGCTGACGCTGTTGCGGCTGATCAATACGCCGGCGGCCGGCACCACCCAGCGCATCGATTCTTTGGGGCAGGCGCTGCTGGTGCTGGGACGGCGCCAGTTGCAGCGCCTGCTGCAGATCCTGCTGTACGCGAATCCCGGAAAGCCGGGCGCGCCGACTTCGCCGTTGCTGGCGCTGGCCGCAACCCGCGGCCGGTTGCTGGAACTGCTCGCCGCTAAAATCCAGCCCGGCAACCGGGCCATGGCCGATATCGCGTTTACGGTCGGCATCATGTCGTTGATGGATGCACTGTTCGGGCTCTCGATGGAAAAGATCCTCGGCCAGCTCGTCGTGGCGGACGAAGTGTGCCGGGCGCTGCTGCGGCGCGAAGGCATCTATGGAGATATGCTTAAGCTTGTGGAAAGCGTGGAGCAGATCGAGGAAGGGCGGCCGGTCGCCGCTTCATTGCTGAAGAACCTGCAGTTGTCGAGCGAAGATTTCTATGCGCTGCAACTGGCGGCATTCGAATGGAGCGACAGCGTGTCGCATGGCGCAGGCTGAATCAATACTACCGAATCATGAGCAAGGCATTTGTCAAGGAATCCGAAGACGATGAAGAGCTGGGCGCGGCGCTGCCGCCGATTCCGGCCGGCGCCAGGAATTACATGACTCCTGAAGGCCACAAGCGCCTGAAGGACGAACTGTTGCGACTGATCGACGTCGAGCGGCCGGAAGTGGTGCGGGTGGTGTCGTGGGCCGCATCCAACGGCGACCGTTCCGAGAACGGCGACTACATCTACGGCAAGCGCCGCCTGCGCGAAATCGATCGCCGCATCCGCTTCCTGACCAAGCGCCTGGACCTGGCCGAAGTGGTCGATCCCAGTGTCCACCACGGCAGCGACCAGGTGTTTTTCGGCGCCACCGTCACCTACGAAAACCAGGACGGCGAACAGCATACGGTGACCATCGTCGGTATCGACGAATTCGATCCGCTGCGCGGCAAGATCAGCTGGGTATCGCCGGTGGCGCGCGCGCTCACCAAGTCGCGCGAAGGAGATTCGGTGGTGCTGAAGACGCCTTCCGGGATCGACGAGCTGACCATACTCGAAGTGAGCTATCCGGCACCCTGAACGCGCGGGGCAGGGCGGACGGCGTGGGCAAAACGTCAAGACGCGGTCATAATGGCGGCACACAATACGCGTCGCCGGACGCATCAAGCCGCTGTCCCTTCCCTTATGCCGATCGTCTATTCAAGCCTGAATCATGCATTGCGCGTGCCGCTCGCGGCCGAGATACATTCCCGCCCGTTCCTGCATCTCGATGCGCCGGAAACGCTGACCCATATTGCAGTGTACGCACCCGGTAGCGCGGAGGCGGAAGTTGCCGGGGCAGCCACCCAGCACGCGATACTCGCGTCCTTGTGCGGCCACTTCGGCGTGACTTCGCCGGTGCCGGAAGCCAAGTACTTTTTTCATGATTTCGGCCGCTTCCGACTGAAATGGGAATCCCACACCGAATTCTCCACCTATACCTTCGCCGAGCGTCATCCCGATGCGCCGACTCTGAACGTGGCGTTCCAGCGGGCGCCGCTGTTCCATCTGCCGCAAGCGTGGCTGCTGGGGCTGGAGGGGATGGTAATGGTCGCGGCCCACGTGGTGCTCGATAACACGCAGATGCCGGTCGATGCCTTCGCCGGCGGACTGCGCGACGTATTCGAGGGCAGCATGCTGGTCGGCAGCCGGGTGCTGCAGGGGGCCGAAGTCTGGACCGATTTCCTGATCCAGTCAGACGGCTTCAGCCGTTTCGTGGTGCGCGACACCGGCTTGCGCGAACAGCAGGCCGGCCGCCTGGTGCAGCGCCTGCTGGAAATCGAAACCTATCGGATGATGGCCTTGCTCGGCTTGCCGCACGCGCAGCGGGCCGCCCCCACTCTGAACGCGATCGAAGGCAAGCTGGCGACCTTGACGGCGGCGATGGTCGACGCCGATGCGGTGATCGCCGGTGCCTCGCCAGCCGGGGATGCGGACGACGGGGAGGGCGAGCAGGCGCTGCTGGCCGATATCACGGGCCTGGCGGCACGCATCGAAAAGCTGTCGCTGGAAAACAACTATCGATTTTCGGCATCGAAAGCCTATTTTCGGCTGGTCAACGCGCGTATCGAAGAGCTGCGCGAAACCCGGATCGAAGGTTTTCCGACCATCTGGGAATTCATGGACCGGCGGCTGACGCCGGCGATGAACACCTGCGAGGCGATTGCGCTGCGCCAGCAAGCGATGGCCGAGCGCATCGCGCATACCAACGACCTGCTGCGCACCCGCGTCGGTATCGTCCAGGAACGGCAGAATCGCAGGATCCTGCAGTCGATGAATGCGCGCGCTGCGCAGCAATTGCGGCTGCAGCAGGCGGTCGAAGGATTGTCGGTCGCCGCGATCTCTTATTACATGGCAGGCCTGTTCAGCTATGCCGGCAAGGCGGCCAAGGCGATGGGAGCGCACATCAATCCGGATCTGGCCACCGGCATGCTGGTGCCGCTGATCGCGCTCGGTGTCTGGCTCGGCTTGCGGCGCATGCACAAGCGGGTGCACGCGGCAGCCTGATTTTGCCAGTCGCGGGGGAAGGGAAGCTCAGTTACGCTCGCGCAGGATGCGGGCGACGCCCGGAATGCGGCGTACATTGCGCATCAGGCGCGCCAGATGGATGCGGTCCTCGACCTGGATCGTGAATCGCAGTTGCTGCAGCAGGGGGCCGCGATCGTCATCCATGCCCACGTAAATGATGTTGGCGTCGGACTCGCCGATTTCGGCCGCCACTCGCGCCAGCACGCCTTTCTCGTTGTCCACCAGCACCTTGATCCGGGTATCGAAGCGGCGCGCCGGTTCGGGACTCCAGACCAGTTCGATCCAGCGTTCCGGCTCCTTCGCGAACTGGCGCCGCGCCACGTCGCAGTCGGTCGCGTGGACGACGATGCCCTGGTCGCCGCGCAACTGTCCCATGATGCTGTCGCCGGGAATCGGGTGGCAGCATGCGGCCAGCTGCACCGAGGCGCCTTCGTTGCCGGTGATGACCACCGGGGCGATCTTGCCGGCCAGTTCCTCGCGGTCTATCGGCGGCAGCGGATTGGCCGGATCGTTTTCCATCAGCCCGCGGATATGGCGCGCCACCAGCGTCGCGATGCGGCGGCCTACGCCGATATCGGCATGCAGTTCGTCGAGCGATCTGGCACTCGATTCGTTGAGCAGCTTTTCCACCAGCGGCTCGGGCAGCGCCGGGTCGACGTTCAACGTGACCAGCGCCTGCGCCAGCAGGCGCTTGCCGAGTTCGGTCGATTCCGCCAGGTTGATGGTGCGCAGATGATGCCGTATCGCGGAGCGCGCCTTGCCGGTGCGGACGAAGGTCAGCCAGTTGGGACTGGGACGGGAAGAGGGCGCGGTGATGATTTCGACGATGTCGCCGTTGCGCAATTCGGTGCGCAATGCCGCATGTTCATGGTTGACGCGCGCCGCGATTGCCTGGTCCCCGATGTCGGTGTGGATCGTGTACGCGAAATCCAGCACGGTGGCGCCGCGCGGCAAGGCGATGATCGTCGATTTCGGCGTGAACACGTAGACCGAATCCGGAAACAGGTCGATCTTCACGTGCTCCAGGAATTCGGCCGAGTCGCCGGTCTGATTCTGGATATCGAGCAGCGACTGCAGCCAGGCGTGGGTCCGTTGCTGCAGGTCGGTCAGGTTCGCTTCCTGGTCCTTGTACAGCCAGTGAGCGGCGACGCCCGACTCTGCCACCCGGTGCATTTCCTCGGTGCGGATCTGGAATTCGACCGGGGTGCCGTAGGGGCCGATCAGGGTGGTATGCAACGACTGGTAGCCGTTGAGCTTGGGGATCGCGATGTAATCCTTGAACTTTCCCGGCATCGGCTTGTACAGCGCGTGCAGCACGCCGAGCGCGACATAGCAGTGGGCGAAGCTGTCGACCACGATGCGGAAACCGTACACATCCAGCACCTGCGAAAACGACAGGTGCTTGTTGCGCATCTTCTTGTAGATGCCGAACAGCGTCTTTTCGCGTCCCTGCACATGCGCCACGATGTCGCCGGCCGCGAGCGAGTGGTGGACCGCATCGAGGATCTTGCTGACCACTTCGCGCCGGTTGCCGCGCGCGGCCTTGACCGCCTTCGACAGCGTGCGGTAGCGCAGCGGGTACAGGTGCGAAAATGCGAGATCCTGCAACTCGCGATAGATATTGTTCAGGCCGAGCCGGTGCGCGATCGGGACGTAGACTTCCATCGTCTCGCGTGCGATGCGCCGCTTCTTGTCCGGTGCCATCACGGTCAGCGTGCGCATGTTGTGCAGCCGGTCCGCGAGCTTGACCAGGATTACGCGCACATCGCGCGCCATCGCCAGCAGCATCTTGCGGAAATTTTCGGCCTGCGCCTCGATCTGGCTCTGGAACTCGATCTTGTCCAGCTTCGACAGGCCGTCCACCAGCGCCGCCACCGGCGCGCCGAAGCGCTCGATCAGTTCTTCCTTCTTGACGTCCTGGTCTTCCATCACGTCGTGCAGCAGCGCCGCCATGATCGCCTGCGCATCGAGTTTCCAGTCGGCGCAGATTTCGGCGACCGCGATCGGATGCGAGATGTAGGGTTCGCCGGACTTGCGGATCTGGCCCAGGTGCATTTCGTCGGAAAAACGATACGCTTCCTTCACCTTCTTCATTTCGGAAGGCGTCAGGTATTCGGAGAGCTTGCTGTTGAGCTGCTTGACGGAGGCGACGCCGGCGGTGTTCGTGCCGTCGGTGTCGTTTTTATGGGAAGTGTTGTTCTTTGAGGCCGAGCGGCTGGATGCCGACCGTTTGTTCGGTGCGACTGACAAGGTTGAATCCGCGGGTGTCAGGCTCATACTGTAAGAATATCAGTCGCATGACGTTTGCGCATCCCCGGCAAGAGGCGAAACCGCCTTTCGGTATCGCGGCCGGCCGCCGCCGGGAATGCAAGTCGAGGTAATGCTCAGCTCGGGACTTTTTTCAGCATTTCAATGCCGACCTTGCCACTCGCGATTTCGCGCAGCGCGACCACGGTCGGCTTGTCTTTCGCTTCCACTTTCGGCGTATGGCCTTGTAACAATTGGCGCGCGCGATAGGTGGCGGCCAGCGTCAGCTGGAAGCGGTTCGGGATCTGTTTCAGGCAATCTTCGATGGTGATGCGGGCCATTCTTGCTCCTAATGATGCGTAATCGGCTGGTCAGCTTAAATTGGGATGGATGCCCAGCTGGGCGAACAGGGAGGTGTTGCGAGCGGCCTGCTGCGCGAAGCGGCAGCGGCTTGCCTTGACAATCGCGCTAAGCTCGGACAAAGCGGTCGCAAACTCTTGATTAATAATAACATATTCAAACTCCGACGCGTGCGCGATTTCGCCGCCGGCGGCCAGTATCCGGCGCGTGATGACATGCGGTTCGTCCTGTCCGCGCTTCTTCAGCCGCTCTTCGAGCGCCGCGATCGAGGGCGGCAGGATGAAGATGCCTATCGCCTGCGGAAACTGCTTTTTCACCTGCTGCGCGCCCTGCCAGTCGATCTCCAGCAAGACGTCGGTACCGGCCTTCATCTGGTCCGCAATCTGCAGCCGCGATGTGCCATAGTAGTTACCGTGGACTTCCGCCGACTCCAAAAATTCCCCGGATTCACGGCGCGCCTGAAAATCCTCGACCGACGTGAAGAAGTATTCGCGGCCATGCTGCTCCTGCGGGCGCGGCTGCCGGGTGGTGTGTGAAATCGACAACTTGATCGCCGGTTCCTGCGCCAGCAGCGCGTTGACCAGCGTCGATTTGCCGGCGCCGGACGGGGCAACCACCATGAACAGGCTGCCGGAAGAGAGATGGGTGTCGGACATCGCTTGTTCCATTCTGTTTGATTTCATTCCAGGTTTTGCACCTGTTCCCGCATTTGTTCGATCAGCAACTTCATTGCCATAGCCGCGTCGGACAGCTCCTTCAGCGCGGCCTTGGAACCGACGGTGTTCGCTTCGCGGTTCAGTTCCTGCATCATGAAATCGAGACGCTTGCCGACCTGCCCGCCCTTTTTCAGGATGTGCCGGGTTTCGCCGAGGTGCGCGGCCAGGCGCGACAATTCCTCGGCGACGTCGATGCGCACGCCGTACAGCGTCACTTCCTGGCGAATCCGCTCGAGCGCCTCGTCGCGCGAGAGCGCCGGCGCGCCATCCTGGACCGCGAGGCCGAGCGCTTCCTTCATCCGCTCGGTGGCCTTTTGCTGGAATTGTGCGATCGCCTGCGGCACCAGCGGTGTAATCCGTTGCACAATCGCATCCATGTCGTCGACCCGCGCCAGCAGCATCGCCTGCAGTGCCGCGCCTTCGCGCCGGCGCGTCTCGACGAACGCATCGAGCGCTTCGCCGGCCAGCGCCTGCACGTCGGCCTGCAGCGTGTCCTGCGAGACTTCCGCATCCTCCACCATGCCGGGCCAGCGCAGCAGTTCATTCACCGTCAGCGGCGCGGCGTCGGCGAAATGGCGGCGGATTTCCTGTTGCATGTTCGACAGCGACGCGATCAGCGCCGGATTCAGGTTCTGGGTCTGGGTTGCGGCCTTGCGGCCGAAACTGAGCCGGCATTCCACTTTGCCGCGCTGGATGCGGCCCATGATCGCCTCGCGCAGCGGCGCTTCCAGCGCCCGCAGCTCGTCGTTGATGCGGAATTGCAGGTCGAGAAAGCGCGAGTTCACGCTTTTCAGTTCGATGGTGAGCGTTCCGGCGCCGCTTTCGCGCTTGGCGACCGCATAGCCGGTCATGCTGCTTATACTCAAGGTTCAGTCCTTCCGCTTTACAAAACAGTGATTTATCAACACAATCCACCGTAAACTCGATTGGGACGACATGGCCGCGCAAAACAACGCTCCATTGCCGGATGGACTGGAAATTGCTGGATACCGCATTGTAAAGAAGATTGCATCCGGTGGGTTCAGTATCGTTTATCTGGCCTATGATGAAGACGGCAACGCGGTCGCGATCAAGGAATACCTTCCCAGTTCGCTGGCGCTGCGCCAGCCTGGCGACCTGACGCCGGCGATTTCAGCCGACAACCTGCCGGTGTTCCGGATCGGCCTCAAGTGCTTTTTCGAGGAAGGCCGGGCGCTGGCGCGCATCTCGCATCCGAACGTGGTCAGCGTGGTCAACTTCTTCCGCGCCAACGATACCGTCTACATGGTGATGGCCTACGAATCGGGGCGCTCGCTGCAGGACCATATCTTGCGGCGGCGCGACAAGGGCGAGCGGCCCCTGGTATCGGAACGTTTCATCCGCAAGATGTTCAACCAGGTGATGAACGGGCTGCGCGAAGTCCATGCGAACAAGCTGCTGCACCTGGACCTGAAGCCCGCCAACATCTACCTGCGCATGGACGGTACCCCGATCCTGCTCGATTTCGGCGCCGCGCGCCAGACGCTGACCACCGACATCCCGAAGCTGTATCCGATGTATACGCCGGGTTTCGCGCCGCCCGAGCTGTATTCGAAGAACGGCAACCTGGGGCCGTGGACCGACATCTACAGTATCGGCGCGTCGATGTTCGCCTGCATGGTGGGAGCGCCGCCGCAGCCGGCCGACCAGCGCAAGAGCGGCGACAAGATGGAAGAGCATTTCCGCAAGCTCGAAGGCATGTATTCGCGCGAGCTGATACAGGTGATCCGCTGGGCGCTGCAGATCGATCCGCTGGAGCGGCCGCAAAGCGTATTCGCGCTGCAGAAGGCATTGCGCGAACCGGTGGCCGAACAGAAGAAGCCGGCTCTGCTGGGCCGCGTGTCCGGGCGCCTGCGCGGCCTGTTCGACGGCATCGGCAAGGGGGCGCGGGCAGTGGCCAATACCATCCATCACAACACCCGATAACAAACACACGATAACGGCGATATAGCGAATGCGATTTTCCGTCTACCAAGAGAGCCGCGTCGGCGGCCGCCGCAACAACCAGGACCGCATGGGGTACAGCTTTACCCGAGATGCGCTGCTGCTGTTGCTGGCCGACGGCATGGGTGGCCACATCCAGGGCGAGATGGCGGCCACCATCGCACTGCAGACGGTGGGCACGCTGTTCCAGCAGAGCGCGAATCCGTATATCAAGAAGCCGGAGAAGTTTCTCGAAGAGAGCTTTTTCGCCGCCCATCGCGAGATTCACCGCTACCGCGCGATCAATAACCTGCCGGAAACGCCCCGCACCACCATCGTCGCCTGCCTGATCCAGCACAACAGCGCATTCTGGGCCCATTGCGGCGACTCGCGGCTGTACTGGATGCGGCAAGGGCAGATACTGGCGCGCACACGCGACCATTCGCGCATCGAGACCCTGATCGCGCAGGGCAAGGTCGATCCGTCGGAGCGCGATACGCATCCGGAACGCAACAAGCTGTTCAATTGCCTGGGCGCGCCCAGCATGCCCATCGTCGAGCTGTCGCGCCGTGCCAGCCTGCAGGCAGGCGACGTGATCCTGCTCTGTTCGGACGGCCTGTGGTCGGTGCTGCCCGACCATGTGCTGGCGCAGCGGCTGCAGGAAAATACCGTGGTGCGCGCGGTGCCGGAACTGCTGGCCACCGCGGTCGGCATCGCCGGCAAGACCAGCGACAACGTCACTGCGCTGGCGATGATGTGGGAAGGCGCCGGCCAGCTGGATACGGACACCACCATCACCACGCATACGGTGCCGATCGGCAGCGTGACTACCACGATCCAGGCGCCGCGCCACGCCGATCTCGAACAGAACGACATGTTCGACGATTCCGAAATCGAAAAGGCGATCGCGGAAATCCGCAGTGCGATCGAAAAGACTTCCCGCATTACTTCAAAGTGAACCATGCCATTTGAAAACCGTCCCAGCGGACGCGCGCCCGATGCGCTGCGTCCGATACGCCTGACCCGGCAGTACACCAAGCACGCCGAAGGATCGGTGCTGGTCGAATTCGGCGACACCCGCGTGATCTGCACCGCGAGCGTCGAGGAGCGGGTGCCGCCCTTCCTGAAGGGCAAGGGGCAGGGCTGGCTGACTGCCGAATACGGAATGCTGCCGCGTTCCACGCATACCCGGATGGACCGCGAGGCGGCCAAGGGCAAGCAGTCCGGCCGCACCCAGGAAATCCAGCGCCTGATCGGCCGCTCGCTGCGGGCGGCGTTCGACCTGCAGGCGCTCGGCGAACGCACGCTGCATCTCGACTGCGATGTGATCCAGGCCGACGGCGGCACCCGCACCGCCGCCATTACCGGCGCGATGGTGGCCGCCTACGACGCGTTCGCGCGGCTGGCTGCAGACGGCCTGGTTCCCGCGCTGCCGGTGCGCCATTTCGTGGCCGCGATCTCGGTCGGCGTGTATCGCGGCATGCCGGTGCTGGACCTCGACTACGCGGAGGATTCGGACTGCGACACCGACATGAACGTGGTGATGACCGAGGCCGGCCATTTCATCGAGGTGCAGGGAACCGCCGAGGGCGAGGCATTCGACCGCGCGACCATGGATCGCCTGCTCGACCTGGCGCAACGCGGGATCGGGGAGTTGGTCCTGCTGCAAAAGAAAGCGCTCAGCCTGGCCGCCTGAACAGCCGTACCGGCTATTGCCTTTCGTTAACGCAAGTGCCGGGCATCGCCCGGTTTCCTGCCTATCCGTTTTCGCCGACAGAACTGGCGCTCCCGTTTTTCGTCTATCGTTTGATACTTTCTTCGCCAAAAACCGATGTCCACCACCCGCACTCTCGTTCTCGCGTCCAACAATGCCGGCAAACTGAAGGAATTCGGCCAATTGCTTGCGCCGCTCGGCTTCGATGTGCGGCCGCAGCGCGAATTCAACGTGCCGGAAGCCGAGGAGCCGTATCCGACCTTTGTCGAAAACGCATTGACGAAGGCGCGCCACGCCTCGCGCCTGACCGGCCTGCCGGCACTGGCCGACGATTCCGGCGTCTGCGTGAATGCGCTGGGCGGCGCTCCCGGCGTCTTTTCCGCGCGCTATGCCGGCGAGCCGAAATCGGACGAGCGCAACAACCACAAGCTGGTGGCCGACCTGGCCCCGCATGCGGACAAGTCGGCCTACTATTACTGTGTGCTGGTGCTGGTGCGACATGCGGACGATCCGCAGCCGGTGATCGCGGACGGCCGCTGGTACGGCGAAATCGTGGATACGCCGCGCGGCGAGGGCGGCTTCGGCTACGATCCCTATTTCTGGCTGCCGGCCCATGGCAAGACCGCGGCCCAGCTGTCGGCCGACGACAAGAACCGGTTCTCGCATCGCGGCCAGGCCTTGCGCGCGCTGGTGGAAAGACTGCGATGATCCCGATCAAGCCTGCCGGCCCGACGACCGTGAGTACTCCGGCCGAAGCGGCCACCGCGTTCCTGCGGCCGGGGACACTGCATCTGCCGGCACTGCCGCCGTTGTCGCTCTACATCCATTTTCCCTGGTGCGTCAGGAAGTGCCCGTACTGCGACTTCAATTCGCATGAGGCGACCGGCGGTTTTCCCGAAGACGACTACCTGGCGGCGCTGCGCACCGACCTGGAAAACGCATTGCCCTTGATCTGGGGCCGCAAGATCTATACGGTCTTCATCGGCGGCGGCACTCCCAGCCTGCTTTCCGCGCGCGGACTGGATCGTTTGCTATCGGATGTGCGCACCTTGCTGCCGCTCGACGGCGCGGCCGAGATCACGATGGAGGCGAATCCCGGCACCTTCGAATCCGACAAGTTCAAGTCGTACCGTGCCAGCGGCATCAACCGCCTGTCGATCGGCATCCAGAGCTTCGAT
>CBIHOK010000050.1:0-21773 GCA_966211575.1 uncultured Noviherbaspirillum sp. | reverse complement strand
CACGTCGGCGATGTTGCGCACCTGCGAGGTCAGATTGCCTGCCATCGAATTCACCGAATCGGTCAAGTCCTTCCAGGTGCCGGCCACACCCGGTACGTTCGCCTGGCCACCGAGCTTGCCCTCGGTGCCGACCTCGCGCGCCACCCGCGTCACTTCCGACGCGAACGAACTCAACTGGTCGACCATGGTATTGGCGGTGGTCGCCGCCCGCAGGAACTGGCCTTTCAGCGGCCGCCCGTCGACTTCCAGCGCCATGCTTTGCGACAGATCGCCCTTGGCGACTGCGCCGATCACGCGCGCCATCTCGGTGGTAGGCCGCACCAGGTCATCGATCAGCGCATTCACCGAGTCGACGATAGTGGACCAGCCGCCGCCGCCTGCCGGCGCCGGCGCACGATGGGTGAGCCGTCCTTCGTTGCCGACCATCCGGCTGACCTCGGCGATACCTTCGGTCATCTTCTGGTTGGTTTCCATGATTTCGTTGAGCGTATCGGCGACCTTGCCGGACAATCCGGTCCAGTCGGAAGGCATGCGGCTCGAAAAATCGCCCTTCTTCAATGCCGTCAACACACCTAGCAGCAAGCGCACATCGAGCTCTTCGCAGGAGTCGATCCTGGTATCCATTCGGGGGCCTCCGGAATATTTTTTGACAACGGGCATACGCGTCTAGGCGCCCCGCCAGATAAGAGAAGAGAAAATGTTTCTAATGAGAAAATCGCCAATATTGTCTGGCATGCAGTGATTCTGATCAAGAATCAATTCGGCTAATCCAGGTGAATTGGCAGAGGGCTTGAGAAATATCAAACCTACCCGAACGCAAGACCACGAACGGCGTGCTCCCCGGACCGCGGTCCCAGCCTCATTCAGCGCCGAGTGTCGCACCCGGCGACCGAGGGGCGCTCAGTTCAGCTCGTTGAGCTTGCGGCCCGGCTGCTCGCTGCGCGCGGCCTTGCGCCGCTCGGCAACGGTGCCCAAGGGCGCGACGTTTTGCAGCATGCGCCGCTCCTTCAGGCCGGGCAAGCCGGGCGCCGTAAAACCGGCGAAGGTATTTCCCGCTGGCGCAGCCTCGTCGCCCAGCGGAATGGTGACGATGACCGAGGTGCCCTGATCCTGCGCGGTATCGATTACCAGCTCGCCCCCCAAGGTGCTGACGCGCTCCTTCATGCCGACCAGGCCGAACGAGTTGGCCTTACGGCGGCAGCCCGGGAAAATGCCGACGCCATTATCGGTGACCGCCATTCGCAATTGGTCGCCGTCGCGCCGCAGCTCTATCGTTGCCTTGGATGCGCGGGCATGCCGGAAAATATTGTTCAGCGACTCCTGCAGGATGCGGAACAGCGCGGTGGCGCGCGTGTCGTCCACTGCCAGTTCGCGCTCGGGCATCGTCACTTCGCAGGCGATTCCGGTGCGCCGCTGGAATTCCTTGACCTGCCATTCGATCGCGGCGTTCAGGCCGAGATCCAGCACCGTCGGACGGAGATTGTTGATGATTGCGCGCATCGCCTTCATGGTGGCGTCGATATGGTCGAGCACCGAATGGACACGCCGATTGAGCTTGGGATGGGTGCTGCCGGTGCGCGCGTGCAGCATTGCGATGTCGATGCGCAGCGCCAGCAGATTCTGGCCGAGTTCGTCGTGGATTTCGCGCGCGATGCGCTTGCGCTCGTCTTCCTTGATGCGCTCCTGGTAGCTCGCCAGTTGCCGCAATTCCTCGCGCGACTGGCGCAAGGCCTCTTCGGCCTGCCTGCGTTCGTTGATGTGTTCGAGATCCTGCTTGCGCTGCTCCTGCAGGTCCCTGTTGAGCTTTTCCAGGTCCTGCTTCTGCCTCTGCAACTGCAGGTTCTTCTTCGCCAGCTCCACGAACACGGCGACCTTGGTCTGCAGTATCTGGGGAATGATCGGCGTAAACAGGTAGTCCACCGCGCCTTTCTGGTAACCCTTGAGCCGGTACATTTCATCGGCATAGTGGGCGGTGATGAAGATGATCGGCACCGATGCCGAACGCGGATGGGAATGGATCGCTTCCGCGGTTTCGAAGCCGTCCATGTCCGGCATGCTGACGTCCAGCAGGATCACCGCGAAATCGTGCTTCAGCACATGACGCAGTGCCTCCTCTCCCGAGCGCGCACAGATCACTTCGTAACTGCCATGGTCCGCCAGCAGGCTGGCAAGCGCCAGCAGGCTGCCTGAATCATCGTTGACGAGGAGGACCTTGGGTGTGGACACTGGATAGTCGGCGCATGCAAAAGAAAAGCGGTCTTCGAAGAGTCTTGCAACAGGATGTCCGGATGTTGCCCGACCTTGAGACCGCCGATCTGCGATTGTTGGAAAAACTGCTTATCTGAATTCTGCTACAAACCGCTAGTGATCGATACCGCGAAAACATCTTGTTGCACTTGCACCATGAGCGTCCGTCCGACCCGGCAACACGTTGCTCTGAATGAAAATGTAGCACAGAAAAACAAAACCGGCTGCATTTACCCTGCCACCGGCTCGCCTTCTCGCGGGAAGAACTGCTGCCGACAGGAAAATGACGTGTTCAGCCTTGCGGCGACGAAGCGTCGGTCAGCATCTGCGGCTTGCTGTTTTCGATCCAGTTACGCACTCGCACCGCATCGCCGAAGCGCGAGTACTTGCCTTGCGAGTCGAGGAAAACCATTACCACCGGGCGGTTCTCGATTTTCGATTGCATCACCAGGCAGTGCCCGGCCTCGTTGATGAAGCCGGTCTTCTGCAGCCCGATATCCCAGTCGGAGTGCAGCACCAGCCGGTTGGAGCTCATGTAATCCAGCCGGTAGCCGCCCGGATTCACTTCGTAACGCGTATCGGTCGAATACTTGCGGATCAGCGGCTCGCGGTAGGCGGCGGTTACCAGTTTGGCCAGGTCGCGTGCGCTCGCGACGTTTTCGCTGGACAGGCCGGTCGGCTCCACGTAGTGGGTATCGAACATGCCCAGCTCCTTCGCCTTCGCATTCATCGCCGCGACAAAAGCAGTCAAACCTCCCGGGTAATTGCGGCCGAGCGCCGAGGCGGCACGGTTTTCCGAACTCATCAACGCGATGTGCAGCATGTTGGCGCGCGACAGACGCGAGCCGATACGCAGGCGGGAAGTGGTGTGCTTGATGTGATCGATGTCGTCCTTGGTCACACGCAGCATTTCATTCATGTCCTGGTGTGCCTCGATCACGACCAGCGCGGTCATCAGCTTGGTAAGCGACGCGATCGGCAACGGGACGCTGGAATTTTTTTCGAACAGCACCTGGGAGGTCCGCTGGTCGATCACCAGCGCTTCATTCGACTTCAGATCCAGAGGGTCGCGCGTCCGGTCGAGGCCGGCCAGCTCGCCCGCGCTTTCGCCGGAATACGCGACGTGCCGTACGGCGGAGGCGCCGGAGGATTTCAGGTGAACCCCTGAAACATGGGATTTTTTGTGCAGGACCTTGCGAGCCGGAGCTCTTGCACCGCCTGCCGCATGGGCAGTGGGTATCGCGAATGCGAACACGAACAATGAAATAGCTACGCCCAGCGCGGACCTTGGCATCTGCACTCCCCCCTGTTTAATGCATGCGAGCAAGCATTATAGCGTGCAGCTTAGCAAAATAGTGAATTTAAGCAAGTAAATTAAGGAGTTAGGCCTGAAAATTAAACAACTTTCTAATCGACATCAAACTTGGGCGCGAGTCCGGGCGAGCGCAAGCAGCCGGGCATTTCCGGGGAGAAGGAATTATGGAAAAGCAGGAGGGCATTGCCTGCAACCGAACTGCCGGAGGCAGCGGCAACAGGCAATGGAGGGCGGGGAGGGCCGGCCAGCCCTCCCCGATTGAAGGGAATTCAGGCGGCTACTGCTTCGGCGATCGCCTTACCCAGGTCGGCAGTGCCGGCAGTTCCGCCCATGTCGCCGGTGAACGGCGCATGCTGCGGCCCCGCCGCCAGCACCTGCTCGATAGCGCGCAACACTGCCGCGCCCGCTTCCGGGTAACCCAAGTGCTCGAGCATCATCGCGCCGCACCAGATCTGGCCGATCGGGTTGGCAATGCCCTTGCCCGCGATATCGGGGGCAGAGCCATGCACCGGCTCGAACAAGGACGGATACAGGCGCTCCGGATTAATGTTCGCGGATGGCGCGATTGCGATGGTGCCCGTGCAGGCAGGACCGAGATCGGACAGGATGTCGCCGAACAGGTTGGACGCCACCACGACGTCGAAACGGTCGGGATTGCGGACGAAGTGGGCGGTCAGGATGTCGATGTGATACTTGTCCCACCGGACGTCGGGATAGGCCTTTGCCATTTCCTCCACCCGCTCGTCCCAGTACGGCATCGTGATCGAAATCCCGTTCGACTTGGTGGCCGAGGTCAGATGCTTGTTCGGACGGCGCTGCGCGAGATCGAAAGCGAATTTCAGGATACGGTCCACGCCCTTGCGCGAGAACACGCTTTCCTGGAACACCACCTCGCGCTCGGTACCTTCGTACATCTTGCCGCCGACCGAAGAATATTCGCCTTCGGTATTCTCGCGCACCACGTAGAAATCGATGTCGCCCGGTTTGCGGTTGGCAAGCGGCGACGGGATGCCGGGCATCAAGCGACATGGACGCAGGTTCACGTACTGGTCGAACTCGCGCCGGAACTTCAGCAAAGACCCCCACAGCGACACGTGGTCCGGCACGGTATCGGGCCAGCCGACTGCGCCGAAGAAGATTGCGTCATGCCCGCCGATCCGGTCCTTCCAGTCGTCCGGCATCATCTGCCCGTGCCTGGCGTAGTAATCGCAGGACGCAAAGTCGAAATGATCCCATTCGAGCGCGATACCGAACCGGCGTGCGGCCGCGTCGAGTACCCGGATGCCCTCGGGAACGACTTCCTTGCCGATGCCGTCGCCGGCAATCACAGCGATGCGATGTGTAGTCATGCTTGTCTCCTTGATCGGGCACGGAACGTCCCGCAGTCTCCGATTCTAGCCGGGACCGCAGGCACCGGCATTAATGGAAAATCAAAGCATTTTTTCCCTGCGCGACACAATCATTCGCTTAGGAATTTCACGAATTCCGACACCGGCACCCGTTCCGTAACCAGCGTGTTCTCGATCTTGTCCATGTCGGCAAAGCCGAGCGCCATTCCGCACACCACCATCTCGCCGGCGGGAAGTTTCAATTCTTCGGTAATGATGCGGTGATACTGGGTGAAGGCCGCTTGCGGGCAGGTATCGAGACCGCGTGCGCGCGCGGCGATCATGATGTTCTGCAGGAACATGCCGTAGTCGAGCCACGACCCGATCTCCATCACGCGCTCGACGGTGAAAATCAGCCCTACCGGCGCATCGAAGAACGTGTAATTGCGTCCATGCTGCGCATGCATGCCGGCCTTGTTTTCGCGTGTCAGTCCGAGCAGCGTGTACAGATCCCAGCCCACCTTGCGGCGCCGCTCGATATAGGGCGAGCGCCATTCGCGCGGATAGTACGCATACTCTTCGACGTGCCGCCCGCTCAGTTCCCGATCGTTATGGGCGCGCAGTATCTCTGCCGACAGGCGCTCCTTCGCTTCGCCCGTGAGCACGTACACTTTCCAGGGTTGGGTATTGGTGCCCGAAGGCGCGCGTGCGGCGACATCGAGAATCGCTTCGACATCGGCACGGTCGACCGGCGTCGGCAGGAATGCGCGTATCGAGCGGCGCGAACGTATGGCGGCGTCGACGATCTTCTGTTCGTGATTTTCTATCATGGCTTTTCAATCAACAGGGTTTGCAGCAGCTTGCGCATTGCATCGGGAATCGCGGCCGGCTTGCGGCTGGCCCGGTCGACGTACACGTGTACGAAATGGCCTTGCGCCGACGCGGTTTCCTCGTCATTGCGAAAGATGCCGACCTCGTAACGCACGCTGGAATTGCCCAGCTTTGCGACCCGCAGGCCGGCGCTGATCCGGTCCGGGAATGCCACGGACGCGAAGTAATTGCATTGGGTCTCGATCACCAGGCCGATCACGGGACTGGTTTCGACCTCCAGCACCCGGTTGGCGATCAGGAACTGGTTGACCACGGTGTCGAACCAGCTGTAGTACACCACGTTGTTGACGTGGCCATACGCATCGTTGTCCATCCAGCGCGTGGTAATCGCATGGAAATGCCGGTAATCGCTTCTTCGGTCCGCCTGTATCCGCATTGATCATTTCCTCACTACGAGAGCCACTCCGATAACGGCCAGCGCCATGCCGGCCATGCCGGTTGCGCTGAATCCTTCCCCGAACATCAGCCATGCCATTGCCGCGGTGGTTGGCGGCGTCAGGTACAGCAGGCTGGCGACCTGTGTCGCGGCGCTTTTCCGGATCAGTGCGAACAGCAGGAATATCGCGCCGATCGACAGCGCCAGCACAGCCCACAGCAAGGCGCCGACGAAGCGCGGCGTCCACTGCACGGTCGCCAGTGCCGGCGTCAGATGTTCGAACGCGATCGCCAGCGGCAACACCACCGCGAACGACGCAGCGAACTGGATGATGGTGCCGGTACGCAAGTCGAAGCTGGCGCAATGCCGCTTCTGATACAGGGTGCCGGCCGTGATCGACAGCAGCGCAAACACGCACAACGCGATGCTCTGCCACGACAGGCCGGCCAGCGATACCTTGTTGCCGACCACCAGCGCCACCCCGAGCAGCCCGCAAGCCAGCCCGCCCCATTGGCGGCGCCGCACCGATTCGCCGATCAGCGGTGCCGCGGCCGCGGTCAGCACGGGCTGCAGGCCGACGATCAGGGCCGACAAGCCGGCCGGCATGCCGAGCTTGATGGCACACCAGACTCCGCCCAGGTAGCCGGCCTGCAGCAGCACGCCGGCCAGCGCGATATGGCGCACCCGCCCCACCGGCCACGGCGCCTTCATCAGCAGCGCGACCGGCAGCAGCACCGCAAGCACGAACGCAAAACGCAACAGCAGGAACGTCAGCGGCGGCGCATACGGCAAGCCGAATTTCGCGACCACGAAGCCGGTGCTCCAGATGACCACGAACACGAAAGGCATCGCCGCCAGCCATGGGCTGCGGGACGACTGCATCGCCTGCGCCGGCACCCGCTTGGCGGCGGCCTTCATGCGCTCGCCGCTTCCTGCGGCCGCCATGAATGGCGAGCAGCGAGCGCGATGGTCTGCGCGTGCACCGCCACCGTGTCGTCGATATTGCGGCCGTATCCACCCGCCATTGCGACTGCCACCGGAATCCCGCGCCGTGCGGCATCGCCGAATACCAGGCTGTCACGCGCCTCCAGCCCGGCCAGCGTCAACCGCAAGCGCCCGAGACGATCGCCTTCGTGCGGATCGGCGCCGGCCAGGTAAATGATCAGTTGCGGCGAGAAACGCCGGTACATGTCGTCGAGCGCCTGCTGCAGCGCCAGCAGATAGGCGTCGTCGCCGGTGCCGTCCGGCAGGCCGACGTCGAGATCGCTCTGTTCCTTCGCAAACGGATAGTTATGCTCGCCGTGCAGCGATAGCGTAAAGACCGAGTCGTCGCGCGCCAGGATGGAAGCGCTGCCATTGCCCTGATGGACATCGAGATCGACAATCGCGACCCGGGCTGCCCGCCGCTCCGCCTGCATCAGGCGCGCGGCCACCGCGGCATCGTTGAACACGCAGAAACCCTCCCCGCGCTCCGCATAGGCGTGATGCGTGCCGCCCGCCAGGTTGGCTGCCACTCCATCCTCGATAGCGGCCCGGCAGGCAGCAATCGTTGCCCCGGCCGAGCGGCGCGAGCGCTCGACCATCTGCGGTGTCCACGGAAAGCCGATGGCCTTTTGCTCGGCCACCGTCAGGCTGCCGCTGCAGACGCGGCCGATATAGTCCGGATGATGCGCCAGTGCGAGCACGCCGTCGCTTGCGGCCGGCGCCTCGTGCAGCGTCACGGCGGGCAATGCGCTCTCCACGTGCTCCCGCAGCATTCCGTATTTCCGCATGGGGAAACGGTGGCCAGGCGGAAGGGGCAACACGAAATGGTCGCTGTAGAAGGCTTTCAAATCCGGGCTTTCAAATCCGCAGTTTACGTAAAGGTAAGGCAGCGAGTTTAGCATGCAGGGAGAACATGCATTTAAGTTCAAATTTGTCAACTTTTTTGTTGAAAAAACATTAAAACCACGGAGACTGTATTTTTTTGATGCTCCGCAACAAAAACAGTTGACTTGCTTAAATTTCCCATTAAAATTCACCATGTTGCGTCGCACCACAAAATTCACGAGACGCCATTGCCAATTTTTGATTCACCGTTTTCCGCCCAAGGAGATGCAAATGTTTACCGTTCCCGAGCAGTTTTCCGCCGCATCGAAAGCCAGCTTCGAAGCCCAGCTCGCGATGCTGACTTCGCTCACCAACAAGGCGCTGGAAAGCGTGGAGAAGGTCATCGACCTGAATCTCACGGTGGTCAAGACTTCGCTGGAAGAATCGAATGCTGCGGCGAAGCAATTCCTGACCGTGAAAGATGCGCAAGAATGGCTGGCGCTGTCTGCTGCGCAAGCACAACCGAACGCCGAAAAGGCGCTCGCTTATGGCCGCCAGCTGGCCGGCATCGCTTCCAGTGTGCAGGCGGAATTCAGCAAGGCCGCCGAGGCGCAGATCGCCGAAACCAGCCGCAAGGTGCTGGAACTGGTGGAAGAAGTCAGCAAGAATGCGCCGGCCGGTTCGGAGAACGCGATCGCGTTGGTGAAATCGGCAATCGGCAATGCCAATGCCGGTTACGAGCAACTGGCCAAGACCACCAAGCAAGCGGTCGAGGCACTGGAAGCGAACATGAATTCGGCAGTCAGCCAGTTCACTCAGCCGGCTGCCAAGTCGGCACGCGCAGCGACCAAGAAGTAATCGGACAGTCTTCCGGTATCCGCCCCCTCTCAATCCGGATACCGAACTCCAGGCCCCGCGCGATGCGGGGCTTTTTTTCGCCTCCGCGAAAGCCCTCCCCTATTGACGGCATGAGTGGCTTTCGTCGGGTGCGCACGGGCGAAAACAGCTCTAGCCCATTTCCGGCTTGACCGGCAGGTACTCGGCATTCAGTTGCCGCAAACCTGCCAACATGCGGGCGAATGCCGCCTCGACCTGCTCCGGCTCGCCTTTGACGCCCAGCTCGATGTGCCGGCGCGTCTGCGCGTCGCCGACACTGGGCAGGCTGAATACCCGCACCAGGGGGAATTCGCTCTCGATGGCTTCCATCAGTGGCGTCAACGTCGATTCCGCAGTCTCGTATACCAGTACCGCCTGTTCCGCGTAAGCGGCTCGGCGGAACAGATGCGGGTAATGGGTATCCAGCACCCATTCGATCATCGGCCACGCCATCACCGGGAAACCGGGCACAAAGTAGTGCGCACCGGCTCCATGCCGGATCGCGAAGCCGGGTATCTTGTTGTACGGATTCGGGATGATTTCCGCGCCTTGCGGGAACTCGCCCATCTTCAGGCGATGGGCGTTGTCGGGCGCATGGTAATCGGGCTGTCGTCCCGTTTCGCGCGCGACGTCGGCGATCCGCTCCTCGATCCTGGCCTTCGCTTCCGGATGCAGTTCGAGCGGCACCCCGAGCGCTGCGGCTGCGCACTGCCGTGTGTGATCGTCGGGCGTGGCGCCGATGCCGCCGCAGGAAAAGACGATATCCTCACCGGCCAGCGTGCGCGCCAGCAGCGCGGTGATGCGGGCGCGATCGTCGCCCACGTACTCGGCCCACGACAACTGCAAGCCGCGCGCGGCCAACAGTTCGACCACCTTGGGAAAGTGCTTGTCGGTCCGTTTGCCGGACAGAATTTCGTCGCCGATGATGATGAGTCCGATAGCCATGGGGACAGTGGGTAATGGCAAAGGATCATTATGCCTCGCAGCGGAAATCGGTGCTCAGGCCCGGAATCGAAGACGGCTGAACCGGCTAATTAATGTCCTTCAACACCGGCTCCACAGGGCGCGCGCTCTCCTCCGCACGGACGCGCACCAACGCATCCAGGCAATAATGCTCGAACCAAAGGCCGGTAAACACGAACACCAGCACATACAGCCAGATCGCGCCGGCCGCCAGCACCGGGAAAAAGATCACCGACAGCGCGCCGCCCAGCCACAGCAGCGTGGGCGCCGCTCCCATCGCCCCGGTTATCGCGCCGATCAGCAACAGCTGCCAGCGATGTTCGCGCATGATCCGGCGCCACTCTTCACGGCTCGCATGTTCGGACAGCGCATCATAGGCCATCACGTGATAGGTCAGCCATCCCCATAGCAGCGGCTGCACCACGAAGGTCAGCGGCGGAAACAGCGATAGCGGCAATGTGGCGATCCATGCCAGCGCGAACAGCGCAAACGACCAGGTGGCGATCCACAGGCTGCCCAGGAAAGTGCCGCCGCGGCGGCGTGCCAGGTCGGGGTACTCGCGGCCGCCGACATGGCGCACGATGATCGGCATCGCCAGCATTCCGACGAACACCAGCGCGGTGAGTATCATCAACGGCAGCAGCACCCACATCGCGATCAGCGGCACCAGCACCGCCTTGAACGTGCCGAGACCGATCCACGCCAGCACCATGCCGGCCGTGCTGAAACCTCCGTGATCCGCGAAATAGGCTTGCAGCCAATCGATCATCGGCTGCAGACCCAGCCACAGCAGCACACCCCATAATGCGACCGACAACAGGAACGGCATCACGGTGAGCATCAGCATCCGGAAATGCAGTTGCGACAACAATGCGCGCGCGAACGCGATCAGTACGCGCTGCATCGGCGCACCTCCTTGCTCACCCGCGCTACGGCGGACGGCCGCAGGTACGGCGATATCGGAATGGCAAGACAGGAAGCGGACATGAAACCCATTCGGAGAATTGGCCCAGGCGTCATTCTACTGCGGCGCGTCATGATTGAAGCAGCAAAACGGATTCCGCCGGCAAAGGCGGCCGATGAACTTTTCGGACTCTTGCCGGCCTGACAGCAAGATTCCGGAGCAACACGGCGATGTGCGGCCCGCGCCCCCCGGACTCGACTGCTACAATCGGGCGCTTGATCAAACCATCACAAAGGAAAAACATGAGTATCGTGACTACCGCATCCGGACTGCAGTATGAAGACATCAACGTCGGCGGCGGCGACGAAGCCCGCGCGGGTGCCCATGTCACCGTGCATTACACCGGCTGGCTGCGCAACCCGGACGGCAGCGCCGGCAGCAAGTTTGATTCGAGCAAGGATCGCAACGATCCGTTCGATTTTCCGCTCGGCGCAGGCCATGTGATCAAGGGCTGGGACGAAGGCGTGCAAGGCATGAAAGTGGGCGGCGTGCGCAAGCTGATCATTCCTGCGTCGCTCGGCTATGGTGCGCGCGGTGCCGGCGGGGTGATCCCGCCCAACGCGACGCTGATCTTTGAAGTCGAACTCCTGGGCGTATAGCGCATCCTTGCCCGGAGCCGCTTGGCGCGAATCCGGGCTTTCCATTGCCGGCGATCAGGGAATTTCGATGAGCCGGCCATGCCGGAACAGGCTGGAACCGGGCTAGCCAAAAACCTTCTTCATCTTCGCGGCGAGCTTGGTTTCGATAACCGGCGCAAAGGCCTTGAACAGGCCGGACAGGCTGATTTCCAGCATTGCCTCTTGCGCACGCAAATGCAATCTGCCGGACACGCCGCTGCGCTCGAAATGCAGCACGTCGCCTACCCATTCCGATGCCAGGTCGTATTCGACGGTCAACTGATCCGCAACTTTCTGAGCCGCGGCGCGCGCCTCCCCGGCGGGCCAGCCGTGGGGATGGGTAATGCTGACGTCGGC
Organism: uncultured Noviherbaspirillum sp.; assembly: GCA_966211575.1. Classification (GTDB taxonomy): domain Bacteria; phylum Pseudomonadota; class Gammaproteobacteria; order Burkholderiales; family Burkholderiaceae_D; genus Noviherbaspirillum. The sequence continues at coordinate 10,030 of CBIHOK010000050.1, read as the reverse complement.
CATTCGATTTATTTCGCCGCGTTGAGAACGCCCGGGTTGAGGATGTTCGGCGGAGCGGCGCCGCTCAGTGCGGCAATCAGGTTGTCTGCAGCGCAATTCGCCATTGCCCGCCGGGTAGGCGTGGAAGCGCTGCCGATATGCGGCGTCAACACCACGTTCGACAGCGACAGGAATTCCGGATCGAGCGCCGGCTCATTCTCGAACACGTCGAGTCCGGCAGCTGCGATACGGCCAGCGCGCAATGCCGCGATCAGTGCCGCGTCGTCGACGATGCCACCGCGCGCGATGTTTATCAGCGTCGCGGTAGGCTTCATCAACGCCAGTTCGGCAGCGCCGATGGTGTGATGCGATTGCGGGGTATAGGGCAGCACCAGCACGAGATGGTCAGCGCTTCGCAGCAGTTCTTCCTTGCCGACAAAGCGCGCCTGATTCGCCTGCCGTTCCAGCTCGGGCGTCAGCCGCGAGCGATTGTGATAGATCACTTGCATGCCGAAACCGGCGGAGCGCCGCGCGATCGCCTGGCCGATCCGACCCATTCCGATAATGCCCAGCGTCGTTCCATGCACGTCAACGCCGAGCAGCGTATCGAAGCTCCACTTTTCCCATTTGCCGGCGCGCAGCCATTGCTCGGCCTCGGTGACGCGGCGCGCAGTAGCCAGCAGCAGCGCCCATGCGAAATCGGCAGTGGTTTCGTTCAGCACGTCAGGCGTGTTGGTCACCAAGATGCCGGCAGCGGTCGCGGCATCGACGTCGATATTGTTGTAGCCGACCGCCATGTTGCAGACGGCCTTGAGCCGCGGGCAGGCGGCAATCACCGCCGCCGAGATGCGTTCGGTGGGCGTGGTGAACACGCCATCCATGTCTCGCAACCGTGCAATCAGTTCCTGTTCCGGAAAAATGGTATCGGCCTGGTTGGCCTCGACCTCGAACGAAGCGGCGAGCCGGTCCAGCACTTCCGGAAACACCGCCCGCGTGACCAGTACCCTGCGTCGTTCAGTCATCATCGTCTCACTTCGTTACCGGTTGTGCCGGCGCGGCGATTGCCTGCCCGCCTGGCTGGGGCGCGCTGCCCGACAGGGCACCGGGATGCCAGTTGAGCAGCAACAGCATCACCAGGAATCCCACCACGTAAGCCACCGTCACGTGCCAGCCTTTCGCCAGCCACCTGGTGACCGATTTTCCTTCGGGGTACAGATTGCAAAGCGCCACCCCGGCCGAGGAGCCGAACCAGATCATCGAACCGCCGAAGCCGACCGCATACGCCAGGAAGCCCCAGTCGAATCCGCCCTGTTTCAGTGCCAGCGCGGTAAGCGGAATATTGTCGAACACGGCGGACACGAAACCGAGCGAGAGTGCGCTGGCCCACGACGCCGGCGGCAGCTTTTCCACCGGCATCATCGAGGCGCACCATACAAGGGACAGCAGGAATATCGATCCACGCAATGCACCCGGCAATTCTTCCCAGTCGGGGCGACGCAGCGGCGCAGTCAGCACGATCGCAATCCATACGGCGAGGCCGAGGAAAGGGAATATCTCGGTCAGCTCCCTGAATTTCAGGTTCAGCACCACGTTGGTGACGATGGCAAGGATCAGGATGAAAGCCACGATGCCGACCCGCGTCCATTGGATCCTGGCGCCGCGCGCCGTATCCTTCATGATCGGCGAATAGGCCTGCTGCTGCAGCGAAGCGGGAACCGCCGTGATCAGCAGCGCAGTGCCGGCGGCAACATAAGCATGCAACACGTCGGACGGTGCCACTCCGGCGATCCACATCATCGTGGTGGTGGTGTCGCCCACCACGCTGCCCGCGCCACCGGCATTCGACGCCGCCACGATGCCGGCCAGGTAGCCGATATGCACCTTGCCCCGGAACACGGTATGGGCAACCGCGCCGCCTATCATCGCCGCCGCGATGTTGTCGAGGAAGCTCGATATGAAAAATACCAGCACCAGCAGCATGAAACCGCCTTTCCAGTCGCTCGGCAGATAATGCGGCAGGATGGCGGGAATCTCGCTCTTTTCGAAATGTTTCGCCAGCAGTGCGAAACCGAGCAGCAAGGCCAGCAGATTGGCCAGCGTCACCCATTCATGCCCGAAATGGCTGAACAGGCCGGACAGGCCGGCGCCTTCGGAAAACGGTGACACCAATATCTTGTACAGGGAAATCACGACGGCGCCGGTGACCGCCGTCAGCATCGTGTTCACATGCACGAACGCGATGAAGAACAGCACCGCCGCAAACAGAAAAAACTCAACCGGGATACCGGCAATGAGCGGGCCTGAAAAACCGGACGCCCCGGCTGCGGAAGCCGCAAAGGCGCAGGACGGAATGCCGAGCGCGGCAAGCAGCAACGCGCATGTTCTGGCTGGGCGGACAATGGTTCTCAAGAGCGCTCTCCCTATTTTTGATATAAGCAAAGAGCAGCATTTTAACGCGTTCGATTTGACTGGTAATCGGCATTAACGCGTATCGCTCCCGATTCCACTCTTTCCGGCAGCGGCAGCCGCATGCCGGAATGGACATTATCAATCGGACAAATGCGGGGCCGGCACGAATGATCGTCGGCATTTGCTTATGCTGATTCTGTCTAATTCCGGTTTGTTAGAAGTACTTGATTATCTTAAAATACAAGGCTTTGCAGCGGGTTGCACAACCAGCTCGCTTTCGTCTGCGGCTGCCATAGCTCGACACCAAACCAGATCAGTTTCCAAACACAGATAGGACCGTTATGACCCACGTTGTGACCGAATCCTGCATCCGCTGCCGCTACACCGACTGCGTGGATGTATGCCCGGTGGATTGTTTCCGGGAAGGGCCCAATTTCCTCGCGATCGACCCCGACGAATGCATCGACTGCGCGGTATGCGTGGCCGAATGCCCGGTCAATGCAATTTATGCGGAAGAGGACGTACCGGCAGACCAGCAGCAGTTCATCAAGCTGAATGTCGAACTCGCCCGCGAATGGCCATCGATTACCAAAACCCATGAGCCGCTGCCCGACGCGGAAGAATGGAAGGACGTGACCGCCAAGCTGCAGTACCTGGAAAAATAAATACCGGCCGGTGCTCATCGGAGCATCGGTACGACTGTCCAGCACGCGGGAAACCGGACAAACCCGCAATCATCGAAAACCGCTTGCCATCAAACAGGGCGCCGGCATTTTTTGGAAGTCTCGCAACGAGGCATGAATACCGGCGCACCTGCCGGTGCTCAACTCAACATCTCTTGCATTCGCCCCCAGTATCCATAGCGTAACGGATCGATCAAAACCGGTATGACCGTTGCCGGCCGGATTGACTGGCGCCTGGCTTTGGAGTCGTGTCCGTTGATGATCAAGACGGCTGCACCAATTCTCACCCCACCCCATCGCGCAAATACCCCAGTCCTGGAAAGCGGAATTTTTTCGGCCAAACGCTCGCCGCCCCTCACATTTGCCCGGTAATTTTTACAACCCCGGTCGTGGCCGGCGCGAGGCAAGGCCGTACCAAACTGCAAGGGAATCGGGCGGCCACCTGTTCTCATGCCGCTTTGCCTCCATATATTCTGCATCGCAGCAGTTCATGATGTTCCGGAAACTACTGGCATGGTTTATGCGCTCCTGCTTTCCAGAGCAGCTGCGCCGGTCAAGCAAAAAGCCGTTATTTCCAGCGTAGCCCGACGACAAAATAGAAAGCCCGGAGTCGCGTAACGCAGCCGGGCGGACCAATACGGTAATCGGTCAGCACAGACGGCAGGGTTTGTGTTATGTTTCCCGTCAACAATGATTGTCGGCGTAACAAGATGTCGGTCCCTATGAGCACGAATAAGGGCACGAATGGATGCGAGGAACCGGGCGGCCTCACGACGGGCAAGCCGCCACGGCGCATTTTTTTGCAAGGAATACCTGAAAATTGCTGATGATGCATTGCAGCAACAAAACTTTCCATGCAGAATGCCTCCATACCGGCATCACCGAAAGAGGTCACTATGCTTTATCAATTTCATGAGCTGAATCGCACCTTCCTGAATCCCCTGATTCAGTGGGCCGAAGCTTCAGCCAAACTGTTCACCAATCCTGTCTCTCCTTTCGCGCACAGCCCGTTTGCACAACGCATTGCCGCCGGCTACGAATTGATGTACCGGCTCGGCAAGGATTATGAAAAACCTGAATTCGGGATCAGGACAGTTACCGTGGAAGGCAAGGCCGTCGGCGTATTCGAGGAAATTGCCGAGCAGCGTCCGTTCTGCCGCTTGATCCATTTCAAGAAAGACTTGAGCGACAAGAAATTCTCGGGTCTTCGCCAACCCACCGTCCTGCTGGTGGCACCACTCTCCGGCCATCACTCGACTCTGCTGCGCGACACCGTGCGCACGCTGCTGCCGAACCACGACGTGTATATCACCGACTGGACCGACGCACGCATGGTTCCGGTATCGGAAGGAGAATTCCATCTGCACGACTACATTTATTACGTGCAGGATTTCATGCGCCGGCTCGGCCCCGACCTGCACGTGATCTCGGTGTGCCAGCCGACGGTTCCGGTGCTGGCCGCGATCGCACTGATGGCAAGCGCGAACGATCCGAAATTGCCGAAGACGATGACCATGATGGGCGGACCGATCGATCCGCGTCGCTCGCCCACCCAAGTCAACGATCTAGCAACCAAGAAGCCGTACTCCTGGTTCGAGAACAAGGTGATCTACAGCGTGCCGGCCAACTATCCGGGCTTCGGCCGCAAGGTGTATCCGGGTTTCCTGCAGCATGCCGGGTTCATCGCGATGAATCCGGGCCGCCATGCGCAGAGCCATTGGGATTTCTACATGCACTTGCGCGAAGGCGACAACGAATCGGCGGAAGAGCATCGCAAGTTCTACGACGAATACAATGCCGTGCTCGACATGCCGGCCGAGTATTACCTGGAAACGATCAAGACGGTGTTCCAGGAATTCAATCTCCCGCTCGGCACCTGGGAAGTCGAAGGCAAGCTGGTGCGGCCGCAGGACATCAAGTCGGTCGCGCTGTTTACGATCGAGGGCGAACTGGACGACATTTCCGGTTCGGGTCAGACCCAGGCCGCCCATGACCTGTGCTCCGGCATCCCGAAGACGATGAAGCAGCATTTCACCGCGCCCAGGTGCGGCCATTACGGCATTTTCTCCGGCCGCCGCTGGCGTGAAATCATCGCGCCGAAGATCGGCGAATTCATCCGCGCCCACGCCTGAGCCGGGGCGAATGCAGTGCCAGGCCGCTCGCGCTCGCGAGCGGCTTTTGCATTTATTGCGGACTACCGGTTTACAATGCGTGTTTTGCCGACATCCCACCCGCCGTGGATTCCCCCCTCGAAATCCCGCTCGCCGACCAGATAGAAGACCTGCTGCCGCAAACCCAGTGCACGAAATGCGGCTATGCCGGCTGTCGTCCCTATGCGGAAGCGATCGCATCGGGCGAGGCCGGCTACAACCAGTGTCCGCCGGGCGGCGCCGCAGGCATTGCGCGGCTGGCCGCAGTACTCGGCAAACCGGTAATTCCACTCAACCCGGTCAACGGCAGCGAACGTCCGCGCGCGCTGGCCGTGATCGACGAAGCCCTCTGCATCGGCTGCACGCTGTGCATCCAGGCTTGCCCGGTGGATGCCATCGTCGGCGCCGCCAAGCAGATGCACACGGTGCTGGCGGACCAGTGCACCGGCTGCGACCTGTGCGTGGCGCCCTGCCCGGTCGACTGCATCGCGATGGTCGAGGTCACGCCCGGCCGCAGCGGCTGGGATGCCTGGTCGCAGGCACAGGCTGACGCTGCACGCGCGCGCCACCGCTTCCACCTGTTCCGGCTGCGCCGCGACAAGGCCGAAAACGACGCGCGGCTGGCTGCGAAGGCGGCGGCCAAGCTGAAAGCGGTAGAACAGGAGGCGGCATTGACGCCGGAAGAAAAGGCCGCGCAGGACCGCAAGAAAGCCATCATCCAGGCAGCCATGGAACGCGCACGGCTGCAGAAAGAGCGGATGGCCGCGCAAGCGCAACCACAAAGCGTCATAAGGGAAGACCTGTCGCGGGCAGTACGGCAACAAGTCGACGACTTCAACCAGCGGCTCGACACGCAACACAAAGACCGGCAATGAACGCAGAAAAGCGCCTGGAAATTTTTCGCCGCTTCCGCGAAGCGAATCCCCACCCCACCACCGAACTCGAATACACGACGCCGTTCGAACTCCTGATCGCGGTGATCCTGTCGGCGCAAGCCACCGACGTGTCGGTGAACAAGGCAACCCGCCGCCTGTACCCGCTCGCGAATACGCCTGCCGCCATGCTCGCGCTCGGCGTCGAAGGCTTGACCGAGTACATCCGTACCATCGGCCTGTATCGCACAAAGGCCAGGAACGTGATCGAAACCTGCCGCCTCCTGCTGGAACGGCACGGCGGCGAGGTGCCGCGTTCGCGCGAAGCGCTGGAAGCGCTGCCCGGGGTCGGACGCAAGACCGCCAACGTGGTGCTCAACACCGCGTTCGGCGAAGCGACGATCGCAGTCGACACCCATATTTTCCGGGTCGCCAACCGTACCGGGATCGCGCCCGGCAAGAACGTGGACGAAGTGGAACGCAAGCTGCTCAAGCTGGTGCCGGCCGAGTTCCAGCATGATGCACACCATTGGCTGATCCTGCACGGCCGCTACACCTGCGTCGCGCGCAAACCGCAATGCTGGAACTGCCTGATCGCGGATCTGTGCGAATACAAGGACAAGACGCCATTGCCGGACAAGGCGGTCTGAAGCTTTCCGGCGGACAAGAGCGGCGCGCAGCGCGGCGGCATCGGAACGAAGCCCTTACAATGAAGGCCGCTCCGCACTTTTTTGCAAGATCATGTTCACTCCCTCCCAGCACGACGTGCGCCGCTTTTTCTGCGAAACCTTCCGCAAGGTGCGCGCCAATGAAATCCTGACGCCGCTGGAAGCGATCGCGCGCGACTGGATCGTCCAGCATGAAGAATATGCGGAGGCGTTGAACGATCCGGAAACGGCGCTCGCCGCCGACTACTCGGTCGAACGCGGCCAGAGCAACCCTTTCCTGCACCTGTCGATGCATCTGTCGATCGCGGAGCAGGTATCGATCGACCAGCCGCCCGGCATCCGCGCCGCCTTCCTCGCGCTGGCCCGGCGCCTGGGGTCCGAGCACGAAGCGCATCACGAAATGATGGAATGCCTGGGTGAAATGATCTGGAATTCGCAGCGCAGCGGACTGCCGCCGGATGGCGCGGCGTATGTCGAGTGTGTAAAGCGGCGGGCTTGAACGCTCATGCACATAAAAAAAGCCACGGCGCGCCGTGGCTTTTTTACTGCGGACTCTTCTGATTAGCGCTGCGGCGTAACCAGCGAACCCGGCAGGCTGTGGATGTAGGCAGCGATATCCTGCATGTCCTTGTCCGACAGCGGCTTGGCCTGCGCGCCCATGATCGCGTTGCTGCGACCGTTGGGGCCATCGCCGCCGCGCTTGTAGGAGGTGAGCGCGTGCACGATGTAATCGGCATGCTGGCCGGCCAGTTTCGGATAGCTCGGATCGATCGGGGAATTCAGGTCCGCGCCATGGCAAGCGGCGCAATTATGCGATTTCACCGCAGCCTTGCCTGCTTCGATGTCGCCACCGGCGAAGGCGCTGGCCGACATCAGGGCGCCAGCCAGCAATGCTGCGGATACGAGAATCTTGTTCATTGCTTGTGTCCCCTGTTATTTCTGCTGCGAGTAGTAAGTCGCCACGTCGGCGATGTCCTGGTCCGACAGGCCGCCGGCGATGCCGCGCATGCTCGGGTTCTTGCGATCCCCCTTCTTGTAGGCGTGGAGCGCCGCTTCCAGATATTTCTCCGACTGGCCGCCGATCTTCGGCACCTGGAACACCTCGGGGAAGCTGGCCTTGTAATGCGGAATGCCATGGCACCCGATGCACATCGAAATCTTGTTTTTTGCTGCATCGGCATTACCGACTACATCCGCGGCTGCGGCGAAGTGGGCGATGCCGGCGAGCGCGAGGAACGCAAATAGTTTTTTCATGGTAGCTTGGGTGGTTAACGCGAAACGGGCATTGCGGCTTCCAGGCCTGACAGCGGGCATCTCCCCCTCCTCGGCTCTTCTTTTTTTCGGGCTTTTCGATTACTGGTGCTCCGGCACGCTCCGATTTCCGATTTGGGCCGGGATGAGCGCATGCCAACACCCGGCGAAAACGAAAAGCGGAGTGCAGCGAACCACTAAATTGCCCAGCCGCACAAAAAAACGGTTAATTCTACCTTAAGACAGTTTTGCAAGTCCACGCCGTAGCGTGCCGCATCCCCGCGCTCTTGTGCTTTTCCCTCCCGCGGCTGCGAAAAAACAGCGTTTCCGATCTCGCTTATACTTGATTTTATTTCTCGCCAAGGCACCCCATATGCGCCAGGAAACAACACGTTTCGAAGGATCCAGCAATTACGTCGCCACCGCCGACCTGAAACTCGCCGTCAATGCCGCGCTGACGCTGCAGCGGCCGTTGCTGATCAAGGGCGAACCCGGCACCGGCAAGACCATGCTGGCCGAGGAAGTCGCGGCCGCGCTCGGCATGCCGCTGCTGCAGTGGCACATCAAGTCGACCACCAAGGCGCAGCAGGGGCTGTATGAATACGATGCGGTATCACGGCTGCGCGACTCGCAACTGGGCGACGAGCGCGTCAAGGACATCCATAACTACATCGTCAAGGGCGTGCTGTGGCAGGCTTTCACCGCCGACCAGCAGGTAGTGCTGCTGATCGACGAGATCGACAAGGCCGATATCGAATTCCCGAACGACCTGCTGCGCGAACTCGACCGGATGGAGTTCTACGTCTACGAGACGCGCGAGATGGTGAAGGCGAAGAACCGCCCGCTGGTGATCATCACGTCCAACAACGAGAAGGAACTGCCGGACGCATTCCTGCGCCGCTGCTTCTTCCACTACATCAAGTTTCCGGACCGCGACACGATGCAGCAGATCGTCGACGTCCATTTCCCGCAGCTGAAGAAGGACTTGCTGGCGCAGGCGCTGCAGACCTTCTATGAAGTGCGCGAAGTCGCCGGACTGAAAAAGAAGCCGTCCACTTCGGAACTGCTCGACTGGCTGAAACTGCTGCTGGCCGAAGACATTCCGGCCGAGGCGCTGCGCAGCAAGGATGCGAAGGCGATCGTGCCGCCGCTGCACGGCGCCTTGCTGAAGAACGAGCAGGATGTGCACCTGTTCGAGCGGCTGGTGTTCATGTCGCGGACGAATCGCTGAACAGCATGATCAGGGTAGAAGCGCTGACGCTGGAATTGAACGGGGTACGGCTGGAGCCGATGACGGCCGGACATGCGCCGGAGCTGGCGCGCGCCGCGCAGGATGGCGAACTCTGGAACATCCGCGTGACCTCGGTGCCGGCGCCCGGCGACGAAGCCGCGTATGTGGATACCGCCCTGCAGATGCGCGACGCCGGATCGCGCATGCCGTTCGTGGTGCGCGAACTGGGCGGCGGAACGATCATCGGCAGCACCAGTTACCACGACATCGTCGCGCCGATCGACCGGGTGGAAATCGGCTATACCTGGTATGCGAAGTCGTGGCAGCGCACCCATGTCAACAGCACCTGCAAGCTGCTGCTGTTGACGCATGCGTTCGAGACGCTCGGATGCAAGGTGGTGGGGCTGCGCACCGACAATTTCAATTTCGCATCGCAACGGGCGATCGAGCGGCTGGGGGCGAAGCGCGACGGCGTTCTGCGCCACCACGCGCTGCGGCGCGACGGGACCGTGCGCGATACCTGGATGTACAGCATTACCGCCGGCGAATGGCCGGAAGTGCGCGCACAGCTGCAGTACCGGCTGGCGACGCAGCGGGAAAGGACATGACATGCTGATCGATTTCTTTTTCACGCTCAAGGATGCGAAGATCCCGGTCTCGATCAAGGAATTCCTGATCCTGCTGGAGGCGATGCAAAAGGACGTGATCGAACCGTCACTCGACAATTTCTATTTCCTGTCGCGCACCACGCTGGTCAAGGATGAAGCGCACTACGACAAGTTCGACA
>CBIHOK010000049.1:0-21889 GCA_966211575.1 uncultured Noviherbaspirillum sp. | reverse complement strand
AACCCTCGACCTCAACCTTGGCAAGGTTGCGCTCTACCAACTGAGCTATTCCCGCATCGATACTACCGAAATACTGTCGCGAAGCGCCCCGATCGAATGAATCAAACCGGGACTGTTCTCACTAAATAAAAAAGGAAGCTTCGCAAGCTTCCTTTCAGAATCTGGAGCGGGAAAAGGGTCTCGAACCCTCGACCTCAACCTTGGCAAGGTTGCGCTCTACCAACTGAGCTATTCCCGCGTTCACGACAGGCGCCCATTATAGGGGATCGGTTTTTTTTGTCAAGCATGGCGCCCTGCCCTCACTCGAGATGGCCTGCTTTTTCCTTGATCAACGGCCAAGCCTTCCGCAGATAGTAGAACATCGACCAGACCGTCAGCACCGCGGCGACCAGCAGCAGCCATTCGCCCCAGAACCGGGTGTCGATCACGCCGAACAGCTGGCCGCTGAATAGCAGCATGGGAATGGCCGTCATCTGCGCAGCGGTCTTGATTTTCCCGAGGGAGCTGACAGCCACCGATTTCGAGGCGCCGATCTGCGCCATCCATTCGCGCAGCGCGGAAATCGCGATTTCGCGGCCGATGATGATGAAGGCGATCACCGCATTCACGCGCCCGAACTCGACCAGCACCAGCAGCGCGCCGGCCACCATCAGCTTGTCTGCCACCGGGTCGAGAAATGCGCCGAACGCGGAGGTCTCGTTCCAGCGCCGCGCCAGGAAGCCGTCGAACCAGTCGGTGACGGCTGCGACGATGAAGATCGCGGTGGCGGCGACACCCTTGGCAAAAGGCGACAACCAGGCATCCGGCAGATAGAACACGCCGACCACGAGCGGAATCAGCGCGACGCGCAGCCAGGTGAGCAGGATAGGGATATTGAATGGCATAGGTGGGCGCCCTTGAATTGCTTCGATTATCGCGTGGAAAGCCGGGCTGCCGCAATCGCCGTGTATTCCGGCATGGAGGCGGATCAATGCAGCTGGCGATAGATCTCCTCGGCCAGCTGGCGCGAAATGCCTTCGACCGACGCCAGATCGTCGACACTTGCATCCGCCACACCGCGCAGTCCGCCAAAGCGCGCCAGCAGGCGCTGCCGCCGCTTGGCTCCGACTCCTTCGATCTCTTCCAGGCGCGAGGTCTGGCGCGCCTTGGCACGCCTGGCACGCATGCCGGTGATCGCGAAGCGGTGCGCCTCGTCGCGGATCTGGGCCACCAGCATCAACGCGGCGGATTCCTTGCCCAGCTCCAGCGGCGGCCGCTCGTCGGCGAATATCAGCGTTTCGAGTCCGACCCGGCGCCCTTCCCCCTTGGCGACACCGACGATCAGGCTGACATCCAGTCCCAGCTCGCTGAACACCTGGCGCGCCATCTCGACCTGCCCCTTGCCGCCATCGATCAGCACCACGTCCGGCATCACGCCGTCGCCGTTGGCCACTTTTTCATAGCGCCGCGTCAGCACCTGGCGCATCGCCGCATAATCGTCGCCTGGCGTGATACCGGCGATGTTGAAGCGGCGATATTCGCCGTTCTGCATCGCATGGTGGTGGAACACGACGCAGGAAGCCTGGGTGGCTTCGCCCTGCGTATGGCTGACGTCGAAGCATTCGATGCGCAACGTATCGATATCCGCGACGTCGAGGCCGAGCACATCGACCAGCGCGCGGGTACGCGCCTGCTGCGAGCCCTGCTCCGACAGCAGCCGCGCCAGTGCGATTTCGGCGCCCTTGTGCGCCATTTCCAGCCACTGGCGGCGCTGCCCCTGCGGCTGCGATACCAGCGTGATCCGGTGTCCGCATTGTTCGATCAATGCCATCATCAGCGCCGGCTCGTCGAATTCGATGTTCAGGATCAGTGTTGCCGGAATGAACTTGTCGATATAGTGCTGGGCGAGGAAAGCCTTCAGCACTTCGACCTCGGCCGTATCTTCGGCGGTGGCCAGCGCATCGTCGACATGAGCCGGGAAATACGCGCGGTCGCCCAGGTGGCGGCCGCCGCGCACCATCGCCAGGTTCACGCAGGCGCGGCCGCCTTGCACGATGACAGCGATGATGTCGATGTCGGCATCGCCGGCCACTTCCATCGTCTGCTGGTGCAGCACGCGCGACAGCGCGCTGATCTGGTTGCGCACCCCCGCTGCCTGCTCGAACTTCAGTTCGGCGGCGTAGGCGTGCATCTTCGCTTCCAGCGCCTCCATCACCTCGCTCTGCCGTCCGCGCAGGAACTTCGCCGCATTCTCGACGTCGAGCGCGTAATCCTCGGCGCTGATCGCTCCCACGCAAGGCGCGCTGCAGCGCTGGATCTGGTGCAGCAGGCAGGGCCGGGTGCGGTTTGCGAACACCGTATCCTCGCATGTCCGCAGGCGAAACACCTTCTGCAGGATCTGCATCGATTCCTTGACCGCCCAGGCGCTGGGAAACGGGCCGAAGTACTGGTTCTTCTTGTCGACCGCGCCGCGATAGTAAGCCATGCGCGGCACCGGCTGGCCGGTGATCTTCAGGTAGGGATAGGACTTGTCGTCCCGGAACAGGATGTTGAAGCGCGGCTGCAGCGTCTTGATCAGGTTGTTTTCGAGCAGCAGCGCTTCGGCCTCGCTGCGCGTGACCGTGGTTTCCAGGCGCGCGATCCGTTCCACCATCATCGCGGTGCGCGGGCTGGCCAGCGTTTTCTGGAAATAACTCGATACGCGTTTTTTCAGGTCGCGCGCCTTGCCGACGTACAGCAGCACGTTGTCGGCGTCGAAATAGCGATAGACACCCGGCAGGTGCGGCAGCTTGGCGACGGTTTCGAGAACCGCCGCGCGCGGATCGGGGGAAGCGGATTCCGTCATCGGAGAAACAGTTCAGTCCTTGGCCAGCGCTCGCACGGTCTTGCTGGCGGCGCGATAGCGCGCATCTTCCTGCAATGCATTCCAGGAGCAGGCCGCCTCCCCAGGTACCAGCGCAGCCACGCGCGCCGCCGATTCCGCCGCGGCGACACCCGGGTTGACTTGCAAGCCATCCAGCAGCAGGTCTGCCTTGTCCGGCGAATTGCAGATCAGGACCATGTCGCAACCGGCCGCCAGCGCGGCCTGCGCACCGTCCACCACGCCGCCGGCGACGCTGGCGCCTTCCATGCTCAGGTCGTCGCTGAAGATCACGCCCTGGAAGCCGAAGTCCTTGCGCAGCATCGTCAGCCATTTTTTGGAAAAACCGGCCGGATGAGCATCGACCTTCGGATAGATCACGTGCGCCGGCATCACTGCCGCCAGCCCCAGGCCGAGCCAGCCATAGGGGGCGGCGTCGGCTCCCAGGATCTGGTCCAGCGGCCGTTCGTCGACCGGGACGGCTATGTGCGAATCGGCCTTCACGAAACCGTGCCCCGGAAAATGCTTGCCGCAGTTGGCCATGCCGGCCAGCGCCAATCCGTGATTGAGGCTCTTGGCGAGCAGGGTGACGACCCGCGGGTCGTGGTGGAAAGCGCGGTCGCCGATGATGCTCGACTCGCCGTAGTCGAGATCGAGCACCGGCGTGAACGACAGGTCGACGCCGCATGCGCGCAGCTCCGAAGCCAGCACGAAACCGACGTCGGTCGCCGCCCGGTTCGCTTCCAGCACGTCGCGATCCCACAACTCGCCCAGCTTGCGCATCGGCGGCAGCCGGCTGAAGCCGTCGCTGCGGAAGCGCTGCACCCGCCCGCCTTCGTGATCGACCGCGATCAACACCCCGGGGCGGGCCGCATGAATCGCCTGCGTCAGCTCGCACAACTGCTGGCGGTCGCGGTAATTGCGGGCGAACAGGATCACGCCGCCGGTCAGCGGATGGCGGATGCGGCGCAAATCGTCGTCGTCCAGCGTGGTACCAGCCACGTCGAGCATCACCGGTCCGAGGCCGGCCTTGGGTACTACAGCATTCATTTCTTCTCCACGATGACGAAGGCGACAGCATAATCCGCCTCGTCGGTAATCGATATCTGGGCGCTCAGCCCGTTGCTTTCCATGAACTCGCGCAGCGCACCGGCGGCCACCGCGATCGGCTTGCCGCTGGGCGCGTTCAGCGTTTGCAGCGCGCGCCAGGTCATCGGCATCCGCATCCCGAGGCCGATCGCCTTGGAAAACGCTTCCTTGGCGGCAAAGCGGGTCGCAAGGAAGCGGATGCCGCGCGCCTCCACCTTGGCGCTGCGGCGACGGAATTTTTCCAGCTCTTCCGGCCCCAGGATCTTTTCGGCAAAGCGCTCGCCGTTGCGCGCCAGCGCGGCAGCAACACGATCGATCCGGATGATGTCGGTACCAATGCCGTAAATCATTTCTTGTGGATGCCGAGCCGGGCCGCGACCATGATGGTCTTCATTTCCTTGATCGCGTTCTGCCAGCCGCTGAAGATGGCCTGCGACACGATCGCATGGCCGATGTTGAGCTCGGCGATTTCGGGGATGGCGGCAATCGCCTGCACATTGGTGTAATGCAATCCATGTCCGGCGTTGACTTCGAGGCCCTTCGCGACGCCGGCCTGCGCCGCCGTCTGCACCCGTTCCAATTCCCGTTGCTGCACGATTTCGCCGATCGCATCGGCGTAGCGCCCGGTATGGATTTCGATCACCGGTGCGCCGGCTTCGGCGGCGGCCAGGATCTGGGCTTCGTCGGGGTCGATGAACAGGCTCACCCGTATGCCCTCCGCCTGCAACTGACGGACCGCTGCCTGCACCTCGGAAAAATACCGGACCACGTCCAGTCCGCCTTCGGTCGTGACCTCCTCGCGCCGTTCCGGGACCAGGCAGACATCCTGCGGTTTGATGCGGCACGCAAAATCGAGCATCTCCGCGGTAACCGCGGATTCGAGGTTCATGCGCGTGCGCAACTGCGGCCGGATCGCCTCCACGTCGGCATCCTTGATGTGGCGCCTGTCCTCGCGCAGGTGAAGCGTGATCGCATCGGCGCCGGCATCTTCCGCCAGCAAGGCCGCTTCGATCGGATCCGGGTAGCTGGTGCCGCGCGCATTGCGCAGCGTGGCGACATGATCGATGTTGACGCCGAGATCGATCACGGGAGTTGCAGGGTGCAGGAGACTCATGGCAGAGAAATCGGTGGCTATAACTGCATCAAATCTATCAGAATCTGGCGCGTATTGAGTGGTATCCCGCTCAAATGGTGGGCGAGCAGCGAGCGCATCAGGAACTTGCTCTGGCTTTGCGTGGCGCTGTCGCTGTAATCCTCGCGCTCCATGTCGAGTAGGGTCTTGCCGCTGATGCGCGGCGCGGTGTCCGCAGGCAGCGCCGGACGCGGGCCGCGCTCGGGATCGACCACGTAGGTTTGGTCTTCGCGCACCGCCTGGCCGCTCGCGCTGCACACGCCCAGGTCGGACGCGACCCCGGTTTCCTTCAGTAGCGCCAGCTCGAACTTGCGCAACACGATCGGCGCCGGCTCATCATGCGCCAGCTCGTTGAGCGTGGCGACGTAGTGGTCGAACAGCGCCGGATGCGGATCGTCGCGTGCCAGCAGCTTGACCAGCAGTTCGTTCAGGTAAAAACCGCACAGCAGCGCCGCCTTTTCCAACGGCAACAGGCCACCTACCCATTCGGCGGCGGTGAGCGTACGCACTTCAGACTTGCCGGCCCAGCCGACCGACAAGGGCTGGAAAGTCTGCAGCACGCCGCGCAGGGCCGAATGCGGACGCTTGGCACCCTTCGCGATCAGCGCCACCCGCCCGTAATCGCGCGCGAACACGTCGACGATCAGGCTGGTTTCCTTGTATGGATAACTGTGCAGGACGAAGGCTGGCTGGCCGCTGATGCGGGTATCCTTGTCGGCGCTTTTTGCGCGAGTACTCTTGGGGCGGCCGACTTTTTCCGCCTCGCCCGCCTCCATTGCCCCGCGTGTCGGCGCCAGGTCGCGGTCCGGGTTGTCGGTAGCCATCGGTTCCGCCGTCTGTTTTTATTCGTACCCGTATGCGCGCAGGCCGGCCTCGTTGTCCGCCCAGCCTGATTTCACCTTGACCCATATTTCCAGGTACACCGGGCCGCCGAACAGTTTTTCCATGTCGAGCCGGGACTGCGTCGAAATATCCTTCAGCTTCGCGCCCTTCTGGCCGATCACCATCGCCTTGTGACTGTCGCGCTCGACCAGGATCGCAGCAAATACCCGGCGCAGCGCGCCTTCCTGCTCGAACTTCTCGATCACGACAGTGCTGGTATACGGCAGCTCATCGCCGACAAACCGGAATACCTTTTCGCGCACGATCTCGGCAGCCAGGAATTTCTCGCTGCGGTCGGTGATATCGTCCTCGTCGAAGACCGGTGGATTCTCCGGTAGATACTGCCGGATTTCGCGCTCCAGCACATCGAGCTGGAAACCTTGCTTCGCAGATACCGGCACCACCGCGGAGAATTCCCGCTGTTGCGCCACCTTCTGGGCGAACGGCAGCATCAGCACCCGGTCCTTGAGCCGATCCGATTTGTTGATCACCAGGATGCACGGCACCTGCGCCGGAATCAGATCCAATACCTGCTGGTCGGCCTGGCCGAAAGTGCCGGCTTCGACCAGGAACAGGATCACGTCGGCCGACGTCAGCGTGTTGGTCACGGTCCGGTTCAGCGTCTTGTTCAGCGCATTCGCGTGACGCGTCTGGAAGCCGGGCGTGTCGACGTAGATGTACTGGGCATCGGCGCGGGTCTGGATGCCGGTAATACGATGCCGGGTGGTTTGCGCCTTGCGCGACGTAATGCTGACTTTGGCGCCGATCAATGCATTCATCAGCGTCGATTTTCCGACGTTGGGGCGGCCTACGATCGCGATATAGCCGCATCGGAAACCCGGGGTCACGGCGGAAGATGTCATGCAGTTTTTGATTGGCTGGAAACGATGGGAAGAGCGGATTCGGCGGATTCGGCAGGAGATTCGACGGATGGCGGAGACTCGGGGGCAGCCGGGATGGCAACTGCGGGGGTGGCGCCTTCGCCGGCTTCGGGCTTCAGGTCCAGTGCACTTTGTTTCACGTCAGCCCTGGACTCCTGGCGCGCCTCCGTTTTCGCGTTCCGGACCGGAGGCTTGGGTTCATCCGGTATCGGCGCATCCGGTTGTATGGTGGCGATGCCCGCCAGCTTGAGCTGCGACGCGCGCGGCCGGCTCTTGCGACCGGATGCGGAAGTCTTCGCCAATGCAGCCTGCACCGCTTCCAGCGCCCGCTTCGCGGCAGCCTGTTCTCCGGCACGCCGGCTGCCGCCGGTACCGAACACCTGGATGTCCAATTTCGGCACCAGGCACTCGACCTCGAACATCTGGTTATGGGCGGCACCATGGGTAGCGACGACGTTGTATTGCGGGAGCGCAATCTTCTTCCCCTGCAAAAACTCCTGCAACAGGGTTTTCGCATCCTTGCCCAGGGTCTTCGGATCGACGGTGTCAAGAATGGGTATGTACAGGGAGCGGATCACCTTGCACGCGGCATCGAAACCGGCGTCGAGGAAGATCGCGCCGAACAGCGCCTCCAGCGTGTCGGCAAGGATGGACGGCCGGCGAAAACCACCGGACTTGAGCTCGCCTTCACCCAGGCGCAGGAATTGCGATAATTCCAGCCGTTGCGCGATTTCGTACAGGGATTGCTGCTTGACAAGATTGGCGCGCAGGCGCGACAGGTCGCCCTCGTCGATCTTGTTGTAACGTTCGAACAACAGGGATGCCACCACGCAATTCAGCACCGAGTCGCCGAGAAATTCCAGCCTTTCGTTATGCAAGCTGCTATGGCTACGATGCGTCAGCGCTTGCTGAAGTAGAGCAGCATCCTTGAACGCGTGGCCCAGCCGGTTTTGCAATAACTTGAAATCCATGTCGATTTGCCGCAACGGTGTTTTTACTGCTCGGGTGCCTTCTCCGGCATCGGGCCGGTGCTGGTCGCATAGTCGATCACGAGACTGACCGGGCCGAACAGCCGGATGCGTTTCTCATAAGCCACAGCCACCTCGAAGCCGCCGTCCTGGTTCCGCGCCACGGTCAGGTCCTTGCCGCTCACCGAATCAATGTAGCCCACGTTGGCACGCCGATCAAATGAAGTCCGGATTTCGGCCGGGGTCGAGCCGGAATTCTTGGCATCGACCAGCGCCTTCTTGATCGAGTTGTATTCGACCACGCTCGGCACCACTTTCATCCCGAGCACCGCGATCAGCGCAACAATGACGATCACGAACAGGAAACCGAGCAAAGAAAGTCCCTGCATTTGGCGCAGTGCCTGTGTTCGACGATTCATGCGTTCCCTCCCCGTTGTTTGCCCTGTCTTTTTTCAGTGGAATGCGCCGATGCGCTTGAAATTGCCGAGATTCATCCAGACGAAGAACGCTTTCCCCACGATGTTCTGGTCCGGCACGAAGCCCCAGTAGCGGCTATCCAGGCTGTTATCCCGATTATCCCCCATCATGAAGTAATGTCCAGCGGGAACAACGCAGGTGAAACCTTCCAGGTCGTAGCTACAATTGTTGCGATAAGGAAAGTCATGCGGATTCTGCACATAGGGCGGCATGCGCTCGTCATTCAGTATCTTGTGCTTGACGCCGGTCAGGTCTTCCAGGTACTGCTTCGAATAGCTGAGCCGCTCCTCATCCAGGTAATCGGGCAAGGGCTGGTACTTCATTTCCTTGCCGTTGATGATCAGGCGCTTGTTCCTGTACACCACCTTGTCGCCCGGCACTCCGACCACGCGCTTGATGTAGTCGAGCGACGGATCCTCCGGGTAGCGAAACACCATCACATCGCCGCGCTGGGGATGGCTGATATCGATGATTTTCTTGTCGATGATGGGCAGGCGGATGCCGTAGATGAACTTGTTGACCAGGATCAGGTCGCCCACGACCAGGGTCGGCACCATCGAGCTCGACGGAATCTTGAACGGCTCGTACAGGAAGGACCGCAGGAAGAATACCAGCGCGATGACCGGGAAGAAGCTGCCCGAATACTCGATCCACGTCGGCTGCCGCAGGATGTCGGCTTCGAGCTTGGCGCGCCCGCTGTCGTCGGTCTTGATGCCTTCGGCGCGCAACTTCGCATGCCGTGCATCGAATTCCGCCAGTGCTGCGTCGGCCCGCGCCCGCCGCTGCGGGGCGAAACGAAATACGTCGAGAAACCAGATAATGCCGGTGCCGATCGTCAGCACGAAAAGAATCAGCGCGAAATTCCCCAGTATCTCTTGCAAAGTCATTTATCTTCCACTTGTAAAATTGCCAGGAATGCCTCCTGCGGCACCTCGACCGACCCCACCTGCTTCATCCGTTTCTTGCCGGCTTTCTGTTTTTCCAGCAGTTTGCGCTTGCGGCTGATGTCGCCGCCGTAGCACTTTGCCAGTACGTTCTTGCGCAACGCCTTCACGTTTTCGCGCGCCAGGATATTGGAACCGATCGCCGCCTGGATCGCGACATCGAACATCTGGCGCGGAATCAGTTCACGCATCTTGGCGGCCACCGCGCGCCCGCGGTACTGGCTGTTGGAGCGATGCACGATGATGGCCAGCGCATCCACCTTTTCGCTGTTGATCAGCATGTCGACCTTGACCACGTCGGCCGCGCGGTACTCCTTGAACTCGTAGTCCATCGATGCATAACCGCGCGACGTGGATTTCAGGCGGTCGAAGAAATCGAGCACGATCTCGGCCATCGGCATCTCGTAGGTCAGCATCACCTGCTTGCCGTGGTACGCCATGTTGATCTGCATCCCGCGCTTCTGCGTGCATAGCGTGATCACCGCTCCCACGTATTCCTGTGGCATGTACAGGTTGACGGTGACGATCGGTTCGCGGATTTCCTCGATCTTGGACGGTTCCGGCATTTTCGACGGATTGTCGACCATGACCACGCTGCCGTCGCGCTGCACCACCTCGTAGACGACGGTCGGCGCGGTCGTGATCAGGTCCATGTCGAACTCGCGCTCCAGCCGCTCCTGCACGATATCCATGTGCAGCAGCCCGAGGAAGCCGCAGCGGAAACCGAAGCCGAGCGCCTGCGACACTTCCGGTTCGTACTGGAGTGCCGCATCGTTGAGCTTGAGCTTTTCGAGCGAATCGCGCAGCGCATCGTACTGGTTCGCCTCCACCGGAAACAGACCCGCGAATACCTGCGGCTGCACTTCCTTGAAGCCCGGCAGCGGCTGCGGCGCCGGCTTGGCGGCCAGCGTGATCGTGTCGCCCACCTTGGCCGCGGTCAGTTCCTTGATGCCCGCGATGACGAACCCCACCTGGCCGGCCGACAGCGACTCGCGCGCCTGCGACTTCGGGGTGAACACGCCTATGCTTTCGGTCAGGTGCTGGGCGCCGGTGGCCATCAGCAGGATCTTGTCTTTCGGGCGCAGTACGCCGTTGACGATGCGCACCAGCATTACCACGCCGACGTAGTTGTCGAACCAGGAATCGATGATCAGCGCCTGCAGCGGCGCGTCCGGATCACCCTGGGGCGGCGGCACCTTTGCGATCAGCGACTCCAGCACATCCTCCACGCCGAGGCCGGTCTTGGCTGAGCAGCGCACCGCATCCGACGCCTCGATTCCGATCACGTCTTCGATCTCGCCGATCGCATTATCGGGATCGGCGGACGGCAAGTCGATCTTGTTCAGTACCGGGACCACTTCGACGCCCAGATCGAGCGCGGTATAGCAGTTCGCCACCGTCTGCGCCTCCACGCCCTGCGATGCGTCGACCACCAGCAGCGCGCCCTCGCAGGCGGACAGCGAGCGACTCACTTCATAACTGAAGTCGACGTGGCCCGGGGTGTCGATCAGGTTGAGGTTATAGACCTTCCCGTCGCGCGCCTTGTAGGACAATGCGGCGGTCTGCGCCTTGATCGTGATGCCCCGCTCGCGCTCCAGGTCCATCGAATCCAGCACCTGGGCTTCCATCTCGCGATCGGACAGGCCCCCGCAGAGCTGGATGATGCGGTCAGCCAGTGTGGATTTGCCATGGTCGATATGGGCAATGATGGAAAAATTGCGAATGTTGTCCATTAACTAAGAGGCAATGACAAAAAAAGCGCCCCTGGCAGGGTGACTACCCTAGCGAGCGCCTTGTGACGGAAGGTGGTTCGGCAGGCGGCATTTTACCGGATTTCGGGTGGGAAAGCCCGGAAAACAAGGATTTCCGGCAGCGGGCAGCCCGTTCTCTCATATGGATTCGAGCGATCCCGTCCAAGTGGCAAGAACGATGATCAGGCTTCCCGACCGTCAGGGATTGCCAGGAAAGCCCTGACCTTTTCCTCGTCCAAAAAATAATGGCACAGGCGAACCGCGGCTGCCCCGTTTTTTTGACCGAACAGAACGGGAACCAGTTCGTCGAACCGGGCCACCAGCGTCTCGTCCGCATCGACGTCGATTACCTCGACCGTAAACGGATATTCAGGACTCAGGCGCTGCAACGCCTGCAACATGTCGTCGCACAGATGGCAATAACTGCGGGAATAAAGAAAGAAGCGGATCAAGGTGCAGTCAAACGGCGACAAATCCCGGTTTATGCGGGACCAACATTCTCGAAGGGGAAGCAGCAAATAGATATGGCAGGTTGCCTGCAGCAAGGCAACCTGCCGTGCGCCTACGGATTGTTCGGCCGCAGCGGGACGAACTGCGATGCGTCGCCGCGTCGCACCAGCAAGACCGCTGTTTTCTTGGGATCCAGCTTGGAGACCAGCATGTGGTACTGCGATGCATCGGTCACGTCCGTATTGTTCAGGCGCAGGATCACATCGCCAGCGCGCAGGCCGGCCCGTGCTGCCGCGCCCTCGACGTTCTCGATCACCACACCGCCGTTGATTTTCATTTCCTGCTTCTGGGCGGCAGACAAATCAGTGACGACCAGGCCAAGTGCATCCGGATGCACCGGCTTCGCCTTGGCCGGCTCCTTCCCGCCCGGCTTTTCCTGTTCCAGTTCGGCTACCGTGAGGGGAATCTCGCGAGTCTGCCCCTTGCGCCAGATCGTCAGCGTGGCACGCGATCCCGGTTTCGTCGCCCCCACCATGCGCGGCAGGTCGGAGGAGCGATCGACCGGAGTGCCGTTGTATTTGAGGATGATATCGCCTGCCTCCACACCCGCCTTCTCGGCCGGCGCATTCTGTTCGACCCGTTGCACCAGCGCGCCTTCCGCGCGCGGCAGTCCGAGCGATTCGGCCACATCTTTGGTCACATCGCCGATCTGCACGCCGATACGTCCGCGCGTGACATGCCCGGTGGTCCGCAACTGTTCCGCCACCCGCATCGCCTCGTCGATCGGCACCGCAAACGAGATGCCCATGTAGCCGCCGGAACGGCTGTATATCTGCGAATTGATCCCGACCACTTCGCCCTTCATGTTGATCAGCGGCCCCCCCGAGTTGCCGGGATTGACCGCGACATCAGTCTGGATCAGCGGCAGGTATTCGCCGGTATCGCGCGCCTTGGCCGAAATGATGCCGGCGGTGACGGTATTGTCGAGTCCGAACGGCGAACCGATGGCGATTACCCATTCCCCGACCCGCAGCTTGTTGGGATCGCCGATGGTCAGGAGCGGCAGGTTGTTGCCGTCGATCCGCACCAGCGCCACGTCGGTGCGCTTGTCGACACCGACGATCTTGGCCTTGAATTCGCGCTTGTCCGTCAGCGTCACATACACTTCGTCGGCGCCCTCGACCACATGGGCATTGGTCAGCACATAGCCGTCGGCCGAGATGATGAAGCCGGAGCCCACGCCGCGCGGGACCTCCTCACCCTGTTGCTGCTGGCCGGGTTTGTTTTCCTGCGGTGGATGCTCGGGTTGCGGCTGGCGCGGAACCGGGATACCGAAGAAGCGCCGGAAAAATTCCTGCATCTGTTCGTCTTCCGAACCGGACGGCGCCTCCCCGGGAACCACTCGCTCCGTAGTGCGGATATTCACGACTGCCGGTCCCGCCTTTTCCACCAGGTCGGCAAAATCGGGAAGAGCCGCAGTCGATGCAGCATGTGCAGCAGAAACAATGCCGCCGAAACCGGGGACGACAATGCCCAGGCCACCGAGAACGAAGACAAGGACAAGCCGGCGGAGGAAGAAGATCGTTTTCATCGGGTTCTGTTTTATTCTTGGTTATTGAGGTTTGAATTCAATCGAATTGGCAACCTGCCTGAGCGCGGCCGCCGGCACTTCTCCCACTAGGGTAATCCAATAATCACCCTGACGCTTGCCGATGATATTGGTGGCTCCCTGCTGTACCGAACCTTCGGTACGACTCTGCGAACCCGGTTCGATGAAAACCGAAATCGCCGCCAGACCATCCGAGAACACCAACTGCCGGACCATGCGCTGAGCCGAACCACCCGCAGTCGTCGATGTTCCGTTGTCCGATGCGGTATCCGACACAAGGCGCTTTACTTCGCGAACCTTGTGAAAACCCGCGGGCAACCATGTAGCGGTCCAGCCTGAGGGGCGCGCCGAGCTCATTTCGGCATTTTCCACGCGCCAGCCGCTGGTGTCGGTGAAACTTGCCTTGGTCTTGGCCGGTGCAATATCGCCGATTGAAATCTGCGCGAATGAAATCTGTTCGACGATCTCGTGCTGGTCGTCCAAGGTCTGCGCCTTGAGCAAGAGCCCGGTCGCCTTGTCGGCCCACAGCTTGTAGCCGTAGCGCAGCTTGTCGCGCGGATCCAGCACGACTGTCTCGCAATCGCGCCCGGCGACGCGGCCGGCACTGCCCTTCTTGACTTTGTAGATGGCTGACAAGTCGCCGGGATTGGCGGCAAGTATTGCAGGAAATACGTCGTGGGTGACGCGCTTTTCCACCAGCATGGTCTTGGCTTCCGGCACGTAGCAGACGACCTCCTCGTTGTTCCGCACATATTCGCGGGGCTTGCCGTCCAGGATTTCCAGCTTCTCCAGCTCGCTATTGCCGTTGAACACATGGGTGATGCGCGAGGTTCGCATCTGATTTCCCTGTTGATAGACAAAAGTGCCGGAGTAGCTGAGCTTCTGTGCCGCGGACTGGATTTTTTTCAGCCAGGCCATCGCCTCCCGGTTATCGGCTGGCGGAGTCGCATTTCCGGCTTGGGCCGAGAATGCGAGGAAGATCGACAGAACAACGACAAACCTGAGCAACACGTGTGTTTGCCGCATACGAATCATTTATTGGAATCTGCTGCAAATGTCGCCGAGCGCGCGTACTGGGCCGAACTGAAGACGGAAGGAGAAAAACGCTGATGGGCCAGCAGGTAGTCGTCGATGCGCGGGTCGCGCAGCACGACGCCTTCGGGCACCGTTGCCGTGACCACCGGAGTAGCAGCGGCAACCGTGCTTACCTGCGCCGCCGGCACGCCGGACGATGCAAGAACTGCGGGCGCAGGACTGCCTGTCCCGCCATTGAGGGCGACCATCAATGGCGGCGCCCCGACGAACGCGACTGCGGCAACCGCTGCCGCCACCATGCCCGGAACTGCCCAGCGCTTGACGACAGTCTTGGCTGCATTGGATTTGCGCACAACCACTGGAGCAACGATCGCTGGTTCCTGTTCCAGGCGAGCTGCCATGCGCGACGCGAAGTCCGGACTCATGTTCACCGCCATGTCGTCAGAACGCAACAAATCCCCGATCTGATGATAGATTTCCCAATCGGCCAGTGCCTGCGGCTGTCGCAGTGCTGCCAGCGCCGATTCCATTTGACCGGCCGATAATTCCCCATCGGCAAGTGCCGAAATCCGTTCCCGGGTCGTTTCCTTCGTATCCATAACTACCTCGTCCAGGCCGCGCCAATCCCTGTTTCCGCCAAAATAGCCATTTTTTTGCCTGTTTCCGCGACTACCAGCGCTTATCGAGCGCAGTACCAAGCAACGGCCTCAACTTTTCTGCGATAGCCTCACGAGCCCGGAATATCCGGCTGCGTACCGTCCCTATCGGGCACCCCATTGCTTCCGCAATTTCATCGTAGCTCAGCCCCTCGATTTCACGCAATGTAATTGCAATGCGCAACTCGTCGGGCAGCGCGTCCATTGCAACGTTAACGGTTTCCGCAATCTGCTTGGTCGCCAGCATCGACTCGGGCGTGTTGATGTCTCTTAGGTGCTCGCCATCGTCAAAAGTTTCTGCTTCTTCAGCATCGGCCTCGGTCGAGGTCGGTGCCCGTCGTCCCTGCGTCACCAGATAGTTTTTCGCAGTATTGATCCCGATCCGGTAGAGCCAGGTGTAAAACGCCGAATCGCCGCGGAATTGCGGCAATGCGCGATAGGCCTTGATGAACGCCTCCTGCACTACGTCTTCGGCCTCCGCCTGGTCGCGGACAAGCCGCGACACGAGCCGCATCAGCTTGCGCTGATACTTCGTCACCAACAGCTCGAACGCTTTTTTATCGCCGCGCTGGACGCGCTCGACAAGCAGCTGATCAATGTCGCGTTCTGTCGTCAATCCCCGTTCCCTTGTTTCATTACAACATACGCGCGACTTGACTAGTTGACTGGAGGAAATGAATTAAGTTCAATCCAACTTCATCATGTGATGCGCACTTTTTTGTTCGCGCAGGGCGCCTGTACCGAAACCCATCGACATGCAACCGACAAAGCCCGGAAGTTGTCCCGCGATACGGAGTCAGGCAAGATTGGCAAGACCGTTATCTTCCCGCCTTCACCCTGAAGACGCAATAACAGCAAATGTTGCCAGATAGTGGAATTGCTCAGCAGCCGGACTCGCGTTGCACTCTCTTGCAGATGAGGCCAGCCTTCGGCGGCACAAGAGGCGGCGCCCCTGACACGCGTCAACCGAAATTGCCCGTTGCTCGAGATATCAATATGTATGGGTTTTCGGCACCTGATGCCATGATAAAACCCAAATACTCCGAGAAAAAGGCAAGTCGCTGAAGCGCTTGCGCGCAGCGCAGAAGCGGCGTCACCGGTCGCTCCGGCTGCGATTGCCAGACCGAGAGCGAACGCGATAACGCCCATTGCTCCGACCATGCAGGACAACAGCCTGGACGGGTGGACGACAGCGGAAACCGCAATGGACATGGACAGGAAGTCGAATCACCGCCGGCTCCCTGCTGACGGGAGCCGGCAGGATCAGATTTTTCCGAAGACGAGTGTGCCGTTCGTACCGCCGAATCCGAATGAATTCTTGACCGCGACATTGATCGGCATGCTGCGCGCATTGTTGGCGCAGTAATCAAGGTCACAATCCGGATCCTGGTTGAAGATGTTGATCGTCGGCGGCGAAATCTGGTTGTGGACGGCCAGCACGGTGAACACCGACTCGAGGCCGCCGGCACCGCCGAGGAGGTGGCCAGTCATCGACTTGGTCGAGTTCACCACCACGCTCTTCGCATGCTCGCCCAGTGCCCGCTTGATCGCGACGGTTTCCGCCACATCCCCGAGCGGAGTAGAGGTGCCATGGGCGTTGACGTAATCGACCTGGTCGCCGTTGACGCCCGCATTCTTCATCGCTGTCAGCATGCAGCGCTTCGCTCCCTCGCCGTCTTCCAGCGGAGCGGTCATGTGATGCGCATCGGCACTCATGCCGAAGCCGAGCACTTCAGCGTAAATTTTTGCGCCCCGCGCCTTCGCGTGCTCGTACTCTTCCAGCACCATCACGCCAGCGCCTTCGCCCAGCACGAATCCATCCCTGTCCTTGTCCCAGGGACGCGAAGCGGTTGCCGGATCATCGTTACGCGAAGACAGTGCACGCGCTGCCGCGAAGCCGCCGACGCCCAGCGGGGAAATGGTCGACTCCGCGCCGCCGGCAATCATCACGTCGGCGTCGCCATACTCGATCATCCGGGCCGCCGCACCGATGCAATGCAGGCCGGTGGTGCAGGCGGTGACGATGGCCAGGTTCGGCCCCTTGAATCCGTATTTGATCGACAGATGGCCGGAGATCATGTTGATGATCGAAGCCGGCACGAAAAAGGGGCTGATACGACGCGGACCGCGATTGGTGAGTTCCGCGTGGGTTTCCTCGATCATCGGCAAGCCACCGATTCCCGAGCCAACGATGACGCCGATCCTGTCGGCATTTTCCTCGGTAACTGCGAGGCCGCTGTCCTTTACGGCCTGGATTCCTGCCGCCATGCCGTAGTGGATGAACGTATCCATGTGGCGCGCTTCCTTACCGGGGATGTAATCCTCGATATTGAAGCCCTTTACCTCACCCGCGAATCGCGTGGAGAAAGGCGTGGCATCGAATTTGGTGATGGTCGCAATGCCCGATTTGCCCTCGATCAGCGCTCCCCACGCATCGGCAACAGTATTGCCGACAGGGGAAACACAACCGAGGCCAGTCACTACGACGCGACGTTCACGTGAGCGGCTCAAACGGTTCTCCTGGAAACGGTCTAATCGGTAATATCAGGCCTTGACGTGCGCCTTCGCGTAGTCGATCGCCTGCTGTACCGTCGTAATCTTTTCAGCCTGCTCGTCGGGAATTTCCATTTCGAATTCGTCTTCGAGAGCCATCACCAGCTCAACGGTATCGAGGGAGTCGGCGCCGAGGTCATCGACAAAAGACGATTCGTTCTTGATGTCTGCTTCGGCGACGCCCAGTTGTTCAGCGACGATTTTTTTCACGCGTTGTTCGATATCGGACATATTATCCCTCCAGTGGGTTACAGAAAGTGCGCGCATTTTAGCAGGTTTGCGCGACGATAATTCACTTTCGGCCATTGTATTCAATAATGCCGAAATGGCCGCCGAAAGTGCTCGAATTGCGATTCAACTCATGTACATGCCGCCGTTCACATGCAGCGTGGTGCCCGTGATGTAGCCGGCTTGCGGCGAAGCAAGGAAAGCCACCGCCGCAGCGATGTCTTCCGGCAAGCCCAGGCGTCCGAGCGGAATCTGCTGCATCAGCGCCGCGGTCTGCTGTTCGCCAAGCTCGCGCGTCATGTCGGTATCGATGAAACCGGGAGCAATGCAATTGACGGTGATGTTGCGGCTGCCGATCTCGCGCGCGAGCGCGCGGCTCATACCGGCCACTCCCGCCTTCGCCGCCGCGTAGTTCATTTGTCCCGGGTTGCCGGCTGCGCCGACCACCGAGGTGATATTGATGATGCGCCCGTTCCTGGCCTTCATCATCCCGCGCAATACCGCGCGCGACAAGCGTGCCACCGCCGTCAGGTTGGTCGCGATCACCGCATCCCACTCTTCATCCTTCATGCGCATCGCCAGTTGGTCGCGGGTGATGCCGGCATTATTGACCAGGATCGACAAGCCTCCGAATTCCTTCTGCACCTGTTCGATCACCTGCTCGCAACGCGCCGCGTCGGTCACGTTCAATGCGACACCCTTGCCGCAGTCCGCACCCAGCGCTCCCAGGTATTCGGTGATTGCGGCGGCACCCGCCTCGGTGGTCGCAGTACCCACCACTCTGGCTCCCTGGCGCGCCAATTCCTGGGCAATCGCCTGGCCGATGCCACGCGAGGCGCCGGTGACCAGCGCTACTTGATTCGTCAGATTCACTTGAGAAGCTCCAGTACCTTGTCGAGGGAAGCCTGATCGGTAATGGCATCGCCGACCAGTTCGCCGTTGATACGCTTGGTCAGGCCGGCCAGCACCTTGCCTGGCCCGCACTCGATGAGATGGGTGGCACCGTCCCGGGCAATTGCCTGGATCGTTTCCACCCAGCGCACCGGGCTGGCCGCCTGCCGTACCAAAGCATCCTTTATGCCAGCCACATCGCGTACAACCGCGACATCGACGTTGTTGATCACGGGGATTTGCGGTTCGCCGAACGGCAACGCAGCGATGTATTCGCGCAAGCGGTCGGAAGCCGGCTTGAGCAACGACGAATGGAAAGGTGCGGACACCGGCAGCGGCAGCGCGCGCTTGGCGCCGCGCGCCTTGGCGGCCTCGCAGGCACGTTCGACAGCGGCCTTGTGACCGGCGATCACCACCTGGGCCGGCGCATTGAAGTTCACCGGCTCCACCACTTCGCCCTGTGCCGCTTCGGCACAGGCAGCGTGCACCTCGTCGTCGGTCAAGCCGAGAATGGCTGCCATGCCGCCCTGCCCCACCGGCACCGCGTCCTGCATTGCCTGTGCGCGGAAACGGACCAGCGGCACTGCGACATCGAACGGAATCACGCCGGCGGCTACCAGCGCCGAATACTCTCCCAAGCTATGGCCGGCGACCAATGCCGGCGCCGCACCGCCGGCCGCCAGCCACGCGCGATAGCAGGCAACCGCGGCGGTCAGCATCACCGGCTGGGTATTGGTGGTGAGATCGAGATCTTCCTTGGGACCCTCGGCGATCAATTTGCCGAGGTCGAACTTGAGTGCTTCGGACGCTTCGGCGACGGTGTCCCGGATCACCGGATTGCCGGCAAAGCCGTTGAGCATGCCGACGGCTTGGGAGCCCTGGCCCGGAAAGACGAATGCGAATTTGGTCATGCCGTATATCGTTTCAGTTTCAGAATCGTGCGAGTGCCGCACCCCAGGTAAAGCCGCCGCCGACGCCTTCCATCATCACGGTCTGCCCCGGCTTGATGCGGCCGTCGCGCATCGCGACATCGAGGGCCAGCGGAATCGAGGCGGCGGACGTATTGCCGTGCTGATCGACCGTCACCACCATCCGTTCCATCGGCATGCCGAGCTTCTTCGCGGTTCCCTGCATGATGCGGATATTGGCCTGGTGCGGAATCAGCCAATCGACTTCGGACGCCTGCATGTCGGCCGCCCGCAGCACCTCGTGCGCAACCTTGTCGAGCACCGAGACCGCCAGCTTGAACACCGCTTGCCCGTCCATGTGCAGGAAAGCTCCGCCTTCGATCGCGCCGCCGCTGACGCTGCCGGGAACGCACAGGATATCGGCATGGCTGCCGTCCGCATGCAGCCGCGATGCCAGGATGCCCGGCTTGTCGGAAGCGCTCAGCATCACCGCGCCGGCGCCGTCGCCGAACAGTACGCAGGTGGTCCGGTCTTCGAAATCGAGGATACGCGAGAACACTTCGGCACCGATGACCAGCGCATTGCGATAGGTTCCCGATTTGATCAGGCTGTCGGCCACCGTGAGCGCGTAGACGAAGCCGCTGCAGACCGCCTGCACGTCGAATGCGGCACAGCCATTACGGATGCCGAGCTTGCGCTGGACTATGCAGGCCGTGCTGGGAAATCCGCCGAAATGATCGGGAGTGGAAGTCGCCAATATGATCAGGTCGACGTCTTCCGGCGCCAGGCCGGCCATCTCGAGCGCCTTCTTCGACGCCTCGACCGCCATGTCGCTGGACTGCGTGCCGGGCTCTGCGTAATGGCGGGCCGAAATGCCGCTGCGCGAGAAGATCCACTCGTCCGACGTTTCAATTCCCTTCTCGGCCAGCTGTCGGGCCAGGTCGTGGTTCGTTATCCGCCTGGGCGGCAAGAAGCTTCCGGTGCCGGTAATTTTGCTGTAGAGAGTCATGCCGTTTTCTATTGAGTTATATCGGTCACCGGGCTCTCGGACCCGGCTGGAGCTTCAGCTCCCGGCGCCGGCGTCATGTCGGCGATCGTTTTCGAGATACGGGACAGCAGGTCGTGCTTGGCGGCGTCGAAGGCGCGCTGGATCGCCCACTCATAGCCATAGGCATTTTCACCGCCGTGACTCTTGAACACCAGTCCGCGCAAACCGAGCAGGCTGGCGCCATTGTAGCGGGATGGATTCATGCGGCGGGAAAACGCACGGATCGCACCGCGCGCGATCAGGGCGCCCAGCATGTTGAGCGGATTGCTCTTGAATTCGGCAGTCAGGGTTTTCTTCACGAATCGCCCCAA
Source organism: uncultured Noviherbaspirillum sp. (assembly GCA_966211575.1). GTDB lineage: Bacteria > Pseudomonadota > Gammaproteobacteria > Burkholderiales > Burkholderiaceae_D > Noviherbaspirillum. Next base: position 1,237 of record CBIHOK010000049.1, on the reverse strand, counting down.
CCCTTCGGAAGCCTTCAGCACCACGTTGCCGACGAAACCGTCGCAGACGACGATGTCGGTGGTTCCTTCGAAAATATCGTTGCCTTCGACATTGCCGTAGAAATTCAGCGCGCCTTTTTCATGATCGGCACGCAGCAGGGCGGCGGTCTGCTTGACCACGTCGTTGCCCTTGATGTCTTCTTCGCCGATGTTCAGGAGGCCGACCGTCGGCCGGGGCTTGTCTTCGAGCGCCGCCACCAGCGCCGACCCCATCAGCGCGAACTGCTGCAGATGCTGCGGGGCGCAGTCGACATTCGCCCCGAGGTCGAGCATGTAGGTCGGGGCGTCCTTCTGGTTCGGCACCGGAAAGCAGAGCGCCGGGCGATCGACTCCGGGTATCGTTTTCAGCACGTAGCGCGATACCGCCATCAAGGCCCCGGTATTGCCGGCGGAAACACAGGCATTCACGCGGCCTTCCTTCACCAGGTTGATCGCGACGCGCATCGAAGAATCCTTCTTGCGCCGTAGTGCGACCTCGACCGGATCGTCCATGCTGACGATTTCGGTTGCGTTGACGATGGAAAGCCGGGGATGATCCGCCGCCTTGCGGCGCTTGAGTTCCGTACGAATCACGTCCTCGGGGCCGACCAGGATCAATTCGGCGTCAGGTTCGCGGTTGACGAAAGAGACAGCAGCGGGAATGGTGACTGAAGGGCCGTGGTCGCCCCCCATGCAGTCGATGGAAATTTTGATTGTCATTGTTTTGATTCAGCCCTTCGCTCCAACCGTCGTGCGGCCCAGACTCGGCTTGATTCAAAATGACGCGATGCGCTTTTTCAGCATATGAAAAAACGGCGCCAAGTCAAACTTTTCGCGCCGCTTTTAGCATGAAACAATGACGATGATTACTCGTCGTTTTTAGTCTTCAGGACCTTGCGGCCACGATAGTAGCCGTTCGGGCTGATGTGGTGACGCAGATGCGTCTCGCCGGTCGTCGGCTCAACTGCCAGCGGCGGCGTGACCAGAAAATCGTGCGAGCGGTGCATGCCGCGCTTGGAAGGGGATTTTTTATTTTGCTGAACGGCCATGATGACTCCTGAATCTTAAGATCTGAAATTTTAACATACCCGATCCGCCAAACCCGGCAGATGGGGAATTCTTGCTGCGCATTTGTCGGCGCGCATTCCGCACCACATTCACTACTGCTTCAAATTCTTCAGCACTGCAAACGGCGACAGCGGCATGGCATCTTGCGATG
>CBIHOK010000048.1:0-22162 GCA_966211575.1 uncultured Noviherbaspirillum sp. | reverse complement strand
AACCCGGCTGGACCAGCCGGGGCCGAGCCGGCCGCCAGCTCAAGCGGCAATGCAGTAACGTCTGTCTCTTACCGCAACGCCGCCAGCAAGCGCCTGGCGGCGTCCCCGATCTTCCCGGCGGAGTCGAAAACCCTGGAAAAGCGCTGGCGGTCGCGCCGTCCCTCGCGCTCGATGTCGATACCCCGGCAGTCGATGCCGAGCAGGCGCACGCCGGGCGGCGCGCGTTCGGCCAGCTCGCGTACCAACGATTCCTCTTCGGCCGGCGCCAGCACCGTCCTTTCTTGCCAGTCCGACTCCTCGATCCAGCCCATGCGCGCGAAGCCGGCGATGTAGCGGACCTTGCGTACCGCCATCCGGAAGAAACCGAAATCGCCGAGCGCCAGGTATTGTTCCGCTTCCGGCTGATAGCGTACGCAGCGCGCCACCAATTCGGGAGTCGCCTCGGCCCGATCGACGTCCCCCACCAAGGTCATGCGCGCGCCGGCGAGCACGTTCGCTTGGTCCGCGGCTGCGACAAGGAAACTGGCGCGGGGGTCGGCCAGCAGGTTCCGGGTGTGCTCGGCCAGCGTACTGACGAGGAACACCGGCCGGTTGCGCTCGTCCGGCACGAACGGGAGCGCGGTGGCGAACGGATAACCCGGCAGTTGGCGGGACTGCGTCGCCAGCGTGCCGACTGTGGCGGTGTGCAGCAAGTCGAGGGCGGTATCGAGATCGGTCTTCATGGGATCGGAGAGGATCGGACAAGGCGTGGCAAGGCGTAGCGGCCGGGATGATGCCGGCAGGGCAAGGTGCAGTCAAATTAGCACGGAACGCCGTCTCCCGCGCAATGCCCCAGTATCTGGCGCAGTCCGGCGGCATCCGTTACCATCGGGTGAACATGCATTCCGATGATTACGAACATCTCGTCAAGCCCTTGCTGAAATCGCTTGGCATTCCGCTTGAATTGATTGCGCAATTGCGGCTCCCGTATTTTGCGGTCGCGCGGGAACTGGTCGTTGCCGAAACCGGCGTAGACGGTTTCCAGCATCTGCTGATCCCCTCGGCTGCCGAAGCCTGGTTCCGATTGCGCGACGCCGCGCGCGCCGACGGCATCGTGCTCGAGATCGTGTCGGCGTTCCGCGATCTCGAAAGCCAGAGCGAGATCGTGCGCGACAAGATCAGGCGCGGCATGCCGTTCGAAACACTCTTCACGCTGAGCGCGCCGCCCGGCTACAGCGAACACCATACCGGCCGCGCGCTCGATCTCAACACGCCGGGCTGCGAACCGCGCGAGGCGCCGTTCGCGGACACCGCCGCCTATCGCTGGCTGGGCGACAATGCGCAGCATTTCGGCTTCACGCTGTCCTACCCGCCGGGCAACAGTTCCGGCTTCATCCACGAGCCCTGGCACTGGTATTTCAAGGACTGAGGGGCCGCTGCCGGACCAGGATCAATGTGCCATCAGCACCGGAATCGTCATCGATTCCAGCACCGTGCGGGTGACGCCGCCCAGCAGGATCTCGCGGAAGCGCGAGTGCCCATAGCCGCCCATCACGATCAGGTCGGAGCCGAGGTCGGTCGCCAGCGACAGCAGCGCATTGCCGATATCGACTTGCGTCTTCTGGCGGATCACGTCGACCTTGAGGCCGTGGCGTGCCAGGTAGAGCGCGATATCGGCGCCCGGCTGTTCGCCGTGCACGTCGGTTTGCGGATCGGCGTTGAATACCGCCACTTCCACGATCTCGGCGCGCTTGAGCAGCGGGATCGACGCCGTCAGCGCACGGGTCGCGCTGGTCCCGGCATCCCATGACACCAGTGCGCGCCGGCCGACGCTGGGGAAGCTGCCGGCGTACGGCACCACCAGCACCGGGCGACCCGAACTCATCACCACGTATTCGGGGAAATCGGGGAGGGTGGCCGCCGATGCCTCGTCGCGGTCGGCCTGGCCGATCACGATCAGATCGCTGTAGCGTCCCAGCAGGCTGATGCCGGCGCCGGCTTCGTCGTCGAGCAGGTGCGATTCGAAAGAGTTCACGCCGGCGGCGCGGGCGGCCGCCTCGAGCGCCGGCAGGCAATCGCGCGCCTGGGCGCGCAGCACATCCAGCTGCTGCTCCAGCTGCGCCGAGAAGCCGGCGCCATCGCCCATCAAGCCAGCCTGGTAGACAAAGCGCGAGATGCCGGTGAATGCCGCGCCTATCAGGTGAGCATCTTCCCTGGCGGCGAGACTGGCCGCAATCCTCAGCCGTTCGGCCGCGTGCCTGCTCTTGTCCACTTGCACGAGTATGGTTTTGTACGACATTTGACTACCCCTCCTTTCAACGTTCCGGAAGCAGCGGTTCGATGACCACCTGCGACCGCCGGCGGCACTCCCGATTACTGATGCTCAGCGTATGCCGCGCCATTTGCGGCGTCCACAGCAATACATGGGGCCATGAGCAATAGTTCCGGCCTTTTTGATTCAAATCAAATTTGCCGGAATGGCCGGTTCGTACCATGCGTGGCAAAGGAAAATGCGAACGAAGCGTTTGCAATCAGCGCGTCTCCCGGCGCATCCCCGGAGAGCAAGCTCGGCGTGAGAATTCCGGACCCGATTCCGAATCGGCAGTGCGCCTCCCATCCATCCTTATTCTTCCGAGACCAGCATGAGCGTTCGAAACCTGAAGCATCTGTTCGAGCCGCGCTCGGTCGCCGTCATCGGCGCATCCGAAAAGCCGCATAGCGTAGGCGCCACGGTGCTGCAGAATCTGATGCTCGGCGGCTACGCCGGCCCGGTGTTTCCGGTCAACCCCAAGTACGAGACCTTGGCAGGCTTGGAAGTGCATGCGCGCGTGTCGCAGTTGCCCGGTGTTCCCGAGCTGGCGATCATTTGCACGCCGCCGGCGACCATTCCCGCGCTGATAGCCGAACTAGGCGAGTGCGGCACGCGCGCTGCCATCGTGCTGTCCGCCGGGCTGGGCGCCGTGAAGGATGCAAACGGCAAGAGCATGAAGGAGTTGATGCTAGCCGCCGCCCGGCCTTACCTGCTGCGCATACTCGGGCCAAACTGTGTCGGATTGCTGGCGCCCGCGATCGGCCTCAACGCCAGCTTCGCGCATACCGGGGCGTTGCCGGGAAAGGTCGCGTTCGTGTCGCAATCCGGCGCGATGGTGACCGGTGTGCTCGACTGGGCGAAAACGCGCGGCATCGGCTTTTCCAAGTTCATCTCGCTGGGCGACAGCGCCGACGTCGATTTCGGCGACGTGCTCGACTACCTGGCCAACGATGGCGAGACGCGCGCGATCCTGATGTACATGGAGGCCGTCACGCATGCGCGCAAGTTCATGTCAGCGGCGCGGGCCGCCGCGCGCAGCAAGCCGACCGTGCTGATCAAGGCGGGCCGGGTGCCGGAAGGCGCGCAGGCCGCCACCTCGCATACCGGCGCGCTGGCCGGTTCCGACGACGTGTACGATGCCGCGATCCGGCGCGCCGGCATGCTGCGCGTGTACACCACCGAGGACTTGTTCGATGCGGTCGAAACGCTGGCGCGGGCCCGTCCGCTGCACGGCGACCGCTTGGCGATCATCACGAATGGCGGCGGCCCGGGCGTGATGGCGACCGATGCGCTGGTCGGCAAGGGCGGCTGCCTGGCCGGGCTGTCGCCGCAGGCGATGCAGCAGCTCGACGAAATTCTTCCCGCCACCTGGTCGCACGGCAATCCGATCGACATCATCGGCGACGCGCCGGCGCAGCGCTACGTCGACGCGATGCAAATCGTGATGAAGGAAAAGGAGGTCGACGCCGCGCTGTTCATCCATGCGCCGACCGCGATCGTACTCAGCGCCGATATCGCCACAGCGGTGGCGTCGGTGATCAGGAAGACCGCGCGCAACGTGCTCGCCTGCTGGCTGGGCGGCGCCGCCGTGGCGCAGGCGCGCAGCGTGTTTTCCGACGCCGGCATTCCCACCTACGATACGCCGGAAGAGGCGGTGCGCGGCTTCATGCAGATCGTGCGGTACAACCGCAACCAGGAACTGCTGATGCAGGTGCCGGCGGCCGGCGACGACGGTGCGCCGGATCGCGCCGGTGCAAAGGCACTGCTGCAGAGCGTACTGGACCAGGGCCGCACGCTGCTGACCGAACCGGAAGCCAAGCAGGTGCTGTCCGCCTACGGCATACCGGTGGTGCAGACCCGTTCGGTGGCATCCGCGCGCGACGCGCAGCGCGCTGCCGAGGAAATCGGCTTTCCGGTGGCGCTGAAGATCCTGTCGCCCGACATCACGCACAAATCGGACGTCGGCGGTGTGGTGCTGGACCTGGAGTCCGGCGATGCGGTGCTGGCGGCGGCCGAAGCGATGAACCGGCGCATGCGCGAACTGCGCCCCGGTGCCCGGCTCGACGGCTTTTCGGTGCAGCGCATGGTGCGCCGTCCGCAGGCGCGCGAACTGATCGTCGGGGTTGCCACCGATCCGGTGTTCGGGCCGGTGATCCTGTTCGGGCAGGGCGGCATCGCGGTCGAAATCACTGCCGACCATGCGATCGGGCTGCCGCCGCTGAACATGGTGCTGGCGCGCGACATGATTTCCCGCACCCGCGTGTCGAAGCTGCTGGGCGCCTACCGCAACCTGGCAGCGGCCGACGTCGATGCGATCTGCCACGTACTGATGCGGATCTCGCACCTGGTGGTCGACTTGCCGGAGGTACTGGAGCTCGACATCAATCCTCTGCTGGCGGACGCCGAAGGCGTGATTGCGCTCGACGCCCGGATAAGCGTACAGCGGGTGGCATTGCGCGGCGTCGACCGGCTGGCGATCCGGCCCTACCCGGAAGAGCTGGAAGAGCGCATCGACTGGCAGGGCGCGCCGCTGCTGCTGCGGCCGATCCGGCCCGAGGATGGTCCGCAGCACATCGACTTCTTCAACGCGCTGGAACCGGAAGACGTGCGCTACCGGATGTTCATCCGCATTCGCGAACTTCAGCATACGCAGCTGGCGCGCCTGACCCAGATCGACTACGACCGCGAGATGGCATTCATTGCCACCCGCGAACGGCCCGACGGCAGCTGGGAAACGCTGGGCGTGGCGCGCATCGTTGCCGATCCGGACAACAGCAGCGGCGAATTCGCGATCGTGGTGCGCTCGGACCTGAAGGGCAAGGGCATGGGCACGCTGCTGATGCGCAAGCTGATCGACTATTGCCGGCGCCGCGACATGCAGGAAATCGTCGGCGAAACGCTCAGCTACAACAAGGGCCTGCTGGCGCTGGCACGCAAGTTCGGCTTCGATACGCGTCGCGAGCCCGGCGAAGACACGACTACGCTCCACCTGGATCTGTGCGGGCAAACGGCGAACGGCTGACCCGGCGCCCCTCAACCATCGGAAACTCCTGCTCATCCGCGAAATACGAGGGGAAGTGAGGGCGCAAATGAGAAAACGCGTCACCTCCGCCGAACCGCGAAAAGGCGCAGGCATCTCCTCCAAACCACCCAGCTTCCCCTTGCGCCGCCTCCCGCTTCGATTTAATATGCATAAAAAATGCATGTTAAAGGAAGCGCGCAATGGCTCTTCTGACCATAGACGAAGCCCCCGACCCTGTTTCCCGCCCCGGCGGCTGGCGTGAGCATCCACTGCTGCGGCTCGGCTTCCGGCCGTTCTACCTGCTCGCCGCGGTCTTTGCCGCATTCGCCATTCCACTCTGGCTGGCCCGCTTTGTCGGCTATGCACCGGCACTGCGGCACTTCGACCTGAACTGGCACATGCATGAAATGGTGTTCGGCTTTGCGATCGCGGTGATCGTCGGTTTCCTGTACACCGCCGGGCGCAACTGGACCGGCCTGCGCACCCCGCATGGCGCCCGACTGGCCACGCTTGCCGCGCTCTGGATTGCCGGCAGGGCGGCAATGCTGCTGGCACCCCCTCTGGTTGCCGCCATCATCGACAGCCTGTTCCTGCCGCTGGCCGCATGGCCGCTTTACCGGGTGCTGCGGCGCGCGGGCAACCGGCGCAACCTGTTCCTGGTCGGCCTGCTGGCCTTGCTTGCCGTGGCCAACCTGGCCTTCCATGCCGCCGCGCTCGGCTGGCTGCCATGGTCGCCGCTGGTCGCGATCCAGGCCGCCATCCTGCTGATCGTCATGATCGAGTCGGTAATGGGCGGCCGGGTCATTCCCGGCTTCACGCGCAACGCGGTGCCTGGCAGCAGCCCGGTCACTCATGCCGGGCGCGACAAGATCACTCTCGGCCTGACGGCTCTCGCTGGCCTCGCCTGGCTGATTGCGCCGGCGCCGTTCGCGGCCGCCTGCGCACTTGCCGCCGCCTGCATGCAATTTCTGCGGCTGGCCGGTTGGCAACCGCAGCGGACGCTGGGCAACCCGCTATTGTGGATATTGCATCTGTCGTATGCCTGGATTCCGGCCGGCCTCGTCCTGCTCGCACTCGCCGCTCTGGGCCATGTGCCGGCGAGCGCTGCTTTTCATGCGCTGGCGATCGGCTCGATGGCGGGGCTGGTGATCGGGATGATTACCCGCACCGCGCTCGGGCATACCGGACGTCCGCTCGCCGCTCGCTCGGCCGAAACGGCGATGTACCTGCTGGTACAAGCCGGCGCAGTAATACGACTGGCAGCCGCGTTGGAGCTGTTCCACGGAAGCGGGCTTGGGTTGATGCTCGCCGCGGCTTGCTGGAGCGCGGCCTTCCTATTGTATGTGGCGGCGTACGGGCCGTATCTGACACGGGCGAGGGTGGACGGACGGCCCGAGTAAGTTTTAAGGCCACGCTGAACAAGTCCTCGTGCACCGTGCACCCTGAGTTCGGGCGGTTCGCGGCGTTGCAAATACTCGCCATGGCCCCGCCATGTCTGCGGTTTGCGCCTTGCGCCCCATCCCGAACTCAGGCGCCCGGCATCACGGGACTTATTCAGCGTAGCCTTAAGCCTGCCGCTGCCCGGATGGTCCCGGTGGGGGCCGGTTTCCCGGGCAGCGGCGGTTTGCTTCAGCGCGGCGCCAGGTTGCGGAAAATATTCGCCGCGAATGCCAGCACGCCGAGCGCGGCGACGATTTCCGAAGCCGCCAGGATCGGCACCGCCTGCGTGTGACCGGTCAACACGAACGCCAGCGCGATCGCCATCACCGGCAGCGACAGGTTGGCGAGCCAGAAATGCAGTTTGCCGAGCCGGCTGTTGCCGGCTGCCGGGAACACGCTGTAGATCAATCCGGCCAACGCCATGGTTGCCCAGCCCAGCAGGTTGATGTGAGCGTGCACTGGCATCAGCGCGAAGTTTTCGGTCGCGCCCATTCCGATTCCCAAGGTGATTCCGACGATCAGGTAGACGACCGCAAGCTTGATCCAGAGGATGCCGATGGCAGAGAACTGCGGGGAGGCGGACGGAGCGGAGGTGGCAGTGGTTTGCATGAGAGTCTCCTTGATATGGATGCGACAGGGGGCCGCGCGGAAGACAGGCATCGTTCCGGGCGGGCGGCCGAAACGGCGCCGGCCGCGGGTGCAATCATAACCGTGAATTCCGCGCTCGGGCGAGCCGCGTTCAATGGTGGCGCGACTTTCGTCCCAGCATCACGTGCAGCGGCACCAGCGCCGCCAGCCCCAGTCCCAGCAGCCAGTGAAACGCGGACCAGAACGGACGGCCGCTTTCGCCCACCAGGTAGTACAGGCCGTAGCCGCTGCCTGTGAGCAACAATAGCAACGCGATCATGGACCAGCCGGACACCAGGTTGCGGCCGGATTTGCGGGCGCGTCTGATGTGGCCGTTGAGCACGCTGCCGACGAAGAACAGCGACAGCATCGCGGCCGCGCCGTGTACCTTCATCGACCACGGCTCGAGCGGGCTGACGGTTTCGCCGAACTCGCCGGCATGACGCAGCCAGTAGCGCGCGACCAGCCACAGCACACCGCTTGCAGTCAGCAACGCGAGCGCGCCGTAGACGCAACGCCGCTGCCAGCGTTCGATGCGCAGGTTGACATGCCGATGGCGGGAAGCGCTCATTGCAGCAGGAAGGCGCGGGCGCCGAAATGCTGCAGTGCCGGAAGCTGCGCATCGCCGGATGCCAGCACGGCTTTTGTCAGCGCATCGGCCAGCATGCAGACGGGCGCTCTGACCGAAGCGCTGATGCCGGTTGCGATCGGCTGCCCGTTGCGGCCGTCCACCAGCGCGCTGCAGTCGCGGCCGCCGATGCGGCGCCTGGAAAAATAGCCGGCTGAAGTGGCCAGCGCTTCATTGCGCAGCGACAGCTGGCGTGCCGCCGCCGAAGGTTGCGCCGGGTCGCGCACCGCTACCGTGAACGGCTCGGCGCCGAACACGCGCAGGTCGCCGCCGGCATTCACGCAGCCGCTTTCGATACCGGCGCCGCGCAGCGCCGCCACTGCCGCGTCGACCGCATAGCCCTTGGCAATGCCGCCCAGGTCGATCCAGCCGTCGCCGCGTTTTTCCACCAGGGACGATTGCCGCAGGCCGAGCATGTCATTGGCGGCGGCGCGTTCCGGCTGTTGCTCCGCGGGCGGTGGCAGGTAGCCCCAGCCGGCCAGCACCGGCGCGCAGCCGATGTCGAACATGCCGTTGGTGGCGCGGCCGATCGCGAGCGCGCTGTCCAGCACTTCCCAGGTGGTTGGATCGACCTCGACGGTGGAGCCGGGAGCCGCGCGGTTGATGCGCGACACGTCGCTGCCGGTGTCGTGAAAACTCATCAGCCGGTGCACCCTGGCGACCGCGGCGAATGCCGCGTTGAATGCAGTGTTGAATCCGGCGTCGTCCAGCTCGCCGGCGATGCTTACCTCCACCAGCGTGCCGAGCCAGGGTTGGGCGCGCCTCTTCATTTCATTTGGCCAGCATCACCTTCGCCACTGCCGCGATGCGGCGCACGCCATCCGTGACGTGGGTGCAGGACAAGGTGGCGCCGCTGATGCCGGCGATGCCGTCGCCGATCTTGAGGCCGGAACCGATGCGCTTGCCGACGAACTGGCGGCGCCAGGCCGGACTGCGTATCTCGAAACCGTGGCTTTCGCGGTAAGCGAGGATTTCCACCTGGCGGATGCTGGCGTCGGGGTTGATGCCGACCGCATACGAGATCAGTTCGAACTTGCCGACCACGTCGTCCAGCACCAGGTAGCCGAGTTTGTCGCTTCCTTTTTTGGCCGCAAATACGCGCCAGTGGGCCGAGCGCGCCGGCAGGCCGGACAGCTTTTCCACTTCGCGCATCTGCGCGGCGTCGAGCTGCAGGTCGGCCGGCTGGAAATCGGTGGCGTCGGGAAACACCGCGCGCTGCGCCTGTTCCACCGTCAGGTACTGGGTGCCCCAGGCGCTGCCGGCCAGGCCGGCAGCAAGCGCGAAGGTGGTTGCGTGCAGGGTTTTCATCAGGAGGAGGGTATCAGAATGCGTAGCCGAAGCCGAGGTCGACCCGGTCGAGTGCGCTATTGTCGCGGAATTTCTGATAATCCGCCTTCAGCACCACGCCTTCGCCGATGCGCAGGTTGGCGCCGACGGTGGCCACCTTGGTGTCCGGCTTGCCGGACGTTCCCAAGCCGGCCGGCTGCGACTCGTAGGTCTTGGCGGTATTGAATTGTTCATAGCGCACGAACGGCGACAGCGTGTAGTCGCCGGACTGCCACAACTGGTACGCGGCCTGCGCATACCAGCCCTGGAACGCGGACGGTACCGGGGTCGGGTTGCCGGCATTGGCGAGATTGAGGGCGGCGGTATTGCTGATGGTGCCGCGTGCGGCCAGCGCGGACAGGTCCCAGCGGCCCGGGTTGTAGCGGGCGTGCATTTCCCAAAGCGTGACGCGGGCGTCATTGGCGGCGAAGCCCTCGGTGGCATGGCCGGCCTTGCCGGTGAACACCGAACCGCCCAGCAGCAGGCCCGGCACGCCGCGCCAGTTCAATGCGCCGTGCAGCGCCAGGTTGCGCGATTTGGCGAGCTGGCCTTCCTGGTGGATGCTGCCGAGCGTCGACTCGGGCGCTTCGGAATCGGCACTGAAATCCCATTTGGTCAGGTCGAAGCCGGTGGTCACGCCGGCATCGACGGTCAGCCCGTTGTCCAGCGTCTTCGACACGCCGAGGCCGGCTTCGCGCCAGGTCGACGGAATGATCGCGGTTTCAACGAAATTGCGCTGGACGCCGTAGTACGCGGTCGGCTCATGATTGGTGTTGAGCAGGCCGGACGGAATCAGGAACAGGCCGGCCTTGGCGCGCAGCCCGCTGCCGAATTCGCGCTCCACATACATTTGCTCGACTTCGACTTCGCCCTCGTCGTCCTTGGAGGCGACCGCGTGCTCCCACTCGAACTCGGTGACCAGGTGAGTCTTGTCGTCGAAGCGGTGCTCGATGCCGATCACCGCGCGCGCAACGTCGGCCTGCGCCTTGCTGGCATCGTGGGTCGGACGGGTGTAGTTGAGTTCGCCGTAGCCGGTCAGCACGGTCTGGCGCTCGCTTGCCGGACGCGGCTCGGCCTGGGGCTGGCTCTGACTTTGGCTGGCCGCCAGCGTTTCCTGGCGCTGCTCGACCGCCGCAGTCTTCTTGCGCTCGGCGGCGAGTTCCGCCTTCAGCTGTTGCAGCTCGTTGGCGAGCTGGTCGATGCGCTGCGCCAGCTCCGCTTCGCCGGCGGTGGCGGGAGCGCTGGCAAACGCGAAGGTGGAGAGAACGGCGAGGGCGAGGGCGGTCTTTTTCATCACGGGAGCTTTCTCAGGGTCAAAGTGGAATCATTGCGGCTGGTAGCCGTCGGTCAGCGTGTTCAGGAACCGGATCAGGTCGTCGATTTCCGCATCGCTCAGCGCCGGTTCCATGCCGAGCGCCCGGTTGTAGGGCGCCTCGCTGGTGTTCACGTTGGCGCGATAGGCGGGCGGCAAATCGTTGAATTTCTGGACGGTGCCATCGCCGGCGACCGGGTAGAACAGTTCCGGGTTGGTGTCGCGCCGCACGTAAAAGCGCAGTGCGTCGCGCAGGCTGGTGAAGGCGCCGTTGTGGAAGAACACCTTGCGGGTGGCGACGTTGCGCAGCGTCGGCACCTTGAATGCGCCGCACAGATCGGTACGGCTGGCCAGGTCGGTGCGGTCCGGTCCGCACAGGCCGAGGTCGAAATAGGCGGGATCGGCGGTGGCGGGGATCGCCGGATTGCGCGGCACGCCCAGGTTGTCGTAGCTGAAATCGGTAAACAGCGGAAGGCTGCCGTCCGCCGCCTTGCCGCTCGGATGGCAGGCCGCGCAATTGCCTTTTTGCGGATTGTTGAACAGCGCCAGCCCGCGCAGTTCCGCGGTATCCAGGCTGGCTTTGCCCTGCAGGAACAGGTCGTACTTGGAATCGTACGGATGGAAGGACGGGTCCTCGGTTTCAAACTTCTGCAAGGCCAGCAGCATGCGGTCGAAGGCCTGCTCGGGCTGATCGAATATCCCACTGCCGAACACCGCGCGGAACTGTTCCGCATAGCTGGTGCGCTGCAGCTTGGCGACCACATCGGCCTTGCTCGCATTGGCCATTTCATGCGGCGCCAGGAACGGGCGCTGCGCCTGCTCCGCCAGCGTCTGCGCACGGCCGTCGCGATTGAAGCCGCCATTCGGCGTGCCTTCGGCATCGAAGTTGAAGGCCGGGGTGCGTTCCAGGTAGCGCAGCGAAGGCACCGCCCGGAAACCGGGCTGGTCGAGATTGGCGCCGCCCAACTGCACCGCCAGCGTGTTGCCCTGGGCGTGGGCATGCGCCGGATCATGGCAGCTCGCGCACGACTGGCGGCCCGACGCGGACAGGCTCACGTCGCTGAAAATCTTTTCGCCCAGTGCGGCGGCCGGACTCAGCGCGCCGTCGGAGGCGGTAGACGCAGTGCTTTCGTCGGCGCCGCCCCCGCCGCCGCAGCCGGCCAGCATCCCGGCAGACAGGAACAGGGCGCCGACAGCGGCTTGCCAGGCAGGGCGGGAGTGCGAGGGGCGGGCGGAATGGATAATCTGCGGCTGGGCGTTCATCAGAGGGCGGCTACGCGGGTGGGCAATGCGCCGGATGTGGCGGCAATGCGAAATCTATTATTAACACAAATGAGAATGATTATAATTTGCGGAGCATGGATATGGCAATCGCTTGTTGCCATTCGGCCATATTCGGGGCTGCGGTCAGGAAGCGGAGGGCGAGAGCAGGCGGCGCGGAACCGGCGTCTTTGATCGGAGATGGCCGCTCGTTCTTCTGGTACAGTGCCGCGATGAGCAAATTGACACTGGACCGCATTCTGCAGTCGCAAGGCTTCGGCAGCCGCAAGTGGTGCCGCCAACTGATCGCCGATGGCGAGGTCGCGGTCGCCGGTACGATTGTCACGGACTATCGGGCTACGCCGGAAACTGCGGGCCTCGTCTTTTCGGTATTCGGCGAAACCTGGGAATTCCGCGAACATGTGTATGCAGCCATCAACAAGCCGGGCAATATCGAGTGCTCGCGCAAGCCCAGCCACCATCCGGGCATCCTGACGCTGCTTCCCGAGCAGTTCGGCTGGCGCGACGTGCAGCCGGTGGGGCGGCTGGATCACGACACCACCGGATTGCTGCTGTTGTCCGACGACGGCGCCTTCATTCATGGGCAATCGTCGCCGAAGCGCCATATACCGAAGCTGTATGTCGCCACCACCGCCGAACCGGTGAGTGCCGACCTGGTCGAGCACCTTCTCTCCGGCGTGCAGTTGCACGACGAACCGGCGCCGCTGGCCGCGCTGTCGTGCCGCCGGATCGACGAACGCCGGATCGAAATCGTGCTGGAGCAGGGCAAGTATCACCAGGTCAAGCGCATGCTGGCCGCGGCCGGCAACCATTGCACCGCGCTGCAGCGCACCGCGATCGGGCGGCTGCGGCTGGATGCGCTGGAACTGGAAGAGGGCGAATGGTGCTACCTGGACGACGAGCAACTGGCGCTGCTGGTTCCCGATTGATCCGGTTTGCATCCTGGAGGAGCCCGCGCGTAATATAGTGCGGCTTGCCGCCCTGGTCCGGGGAGGACGCCGGAACCCGCTGATTCGGATCCCGGCAACACCAACAGGCGCCATCACCACATGCAAGATACCGAATACAAGAATCTGATCGAAACTGCCCGGGAACGCGCGATTTTCGGATTCATGGCGCTGGTCCAGCGAGCCATGCAGGATGCCGACAAGCTTGTGGTGCAGCGCTTGTCGGAAGCGCGTTCCAATTTCGAACAATCGGAGTTGAACGCATTGCGCCACTTCCTGCGCCAGGACGGAAACGTCTTCCTGCGAAGGATCGATGCGCTGTACCGCGGCTACCTGGAGCGGGCGCTGCAGACCATGTACGTGGACCTGCGGCCCGGCATGCGCCAGGTGTCGATCGACCAGTTGACGCTGCTGGACGACGAGGTGGTCAACCGCCAGATCGAAGTGGGACGCCTGGCCGAGCGCATGCGCGATGCGAACGAGGAAAGCATCGGGCGCCTGAACGTCATCATCGCCCGCCTGCACGGCGAGCGCGACGCGCGCGAGCGCGAGAATCCGTTTCGGCCGTACTTGCTGGCGCGCGCGCTGTACGAGGCGATCCGCGAGTCGGTCAGCGACGAAACCAAGGCGAAACTCCTGTTCGAGCATTTGTCGAACGCATTGATCGCCAGTCTTCCCGGTTTTTACAGCGCGATCCGCGAAGTGTTCGAGGCGTCCGGCCTGCACGGCAAGTTCGTCGCACAACCGTCCCGGAACGTCCGGCACCAGCGCTATTTCGGAGTACACGCTGCTCCGCGCGAACTGCCGCCCGGCTTTGAAGCGCAAGTTGCACCGCGGCTGGAGCGCCTGCTCGACACGCTGCAGCAGGTCGCAGCCGCCACCGGCGATGCGGGCAATCCGGCCGGCAGCGTGCACGAACTGGTGCGCCGGATGTTCAGCGGTTCGCCTCCGCATCCCGGACAGGCAGCGGATGGGGCGCCGCGCCCTTCGCCGGTGCAGGATCTGCTGGACCAGCTCGGACGCATCCAGCAAGAGACGGCGGCGGAAACAAGCGGCGACGCGTCCGATGGCACGTCTGGCGCGGCTACGGCCGGCAACCGCTTGAGCATGCTGCGCGAGCGCCTCGAGTTCGATGGCGCCGGCGGAATGGAACGGGTGACGGTGGATGTGGTCGCGATGCTGTTCGAGTTCATCCTGGAAGACCGGCAGATACCCGCGGCTACCCGCGAGCACATCGCGCGGCTGCAGATTCCGGTCTTGAAGGCTGCGCTACAGGACCCCGACCTGCTGCACGAAGACCGGCATCCGGCGCGGCAGCTGCTGAACCGGCTCAGTTCGGCTGCGGCGGCGGCCGATCCGGACAGCGAGCGCGCGCGGGCGCTCGACGCCGAAATCGCGCGCATCACGCGCCGCCTGCAGGCCGACTACGATGCCGACCCGGCGCTGTTTTCGGAAAGCCTGGCGCAGTTCGAAGCCTTCCTGGACGACAACGCACAGACCGGAGATCCAGGCAGCGTGCCGGTGATCGAGGCGATCGAACTGGCCGAAAAGATCAGCGTGCTGCTCACCAATGTCACCAATGCATTGTGCGAGCTGATGCGGCGGCAGGACACCGACAAGCGCATTTCCGATTTCCTGATCCACGTCTGGCCGCACGTGCTGGTGCATGCGGCATGGAACGACCTGGAAGGCGGCACCCCGCCTGATTCCGTCGACGCGCTGTTCCTGCAGTGCCGCGACGTGCTGCCGGAGCTGCTGTGGAGCGTGCAGGGCAAGCAGGACGCGGCCCAGCGCAGCCGCCTGGTCAAGCTGCTGCCCGAGCTGGTGCGGCGGATCAACCGCGGCATGCATCTGATCCAGCTGCCGGACGACGAACGCAAGGAAATCCTCGACTTGCTGATGACCTTGCATACCCGCGTGTTGCGCAGCGGCCCCGGCGCCGCGGCCGATCCCGGGCAGTCGCTGGAAGAGCTGCGGCGCGACTTCGCCCGCCTGACGGTGAACTGGGACAGGATTTCCTGGAGCCTGCCGGAACCGCCGCAGGTGCGTGCCGACCTGGTCGAAGAAGTATTCGCGCGGCGCGCGCTCGACGCCGTTCTGCATCTCGATGTGGAAGGAGCGGCGCCGGGAGCGGCCGACCGCGAGTTCCTGGGGCAGACCTACCTGGTCGGAACCCGGGTCGAATTGCGCGACGGCGGCGAAGACGGCCTGTTGCCGGCCCAGCTGATCTGGATCAGCACCCACCGTTCGCTGTACCTGTTCCGGGAAGAGCGCGGCAATGCGCTGCAGGTGTATACCTGCGGCTCGCTGTTGGATGCGCTCAACGGCGGGGAAATGGTGCCGCTCGAATACGCGCCGGTGTTCGAACGGGCAGTCGAATCGCTGCTGTCCGGCGCCCAGAAGGCCGGGGACGCCTGATTCAGCCGATTCAGCTGACTATGCGGTAGCACGGGTTGTACTTCTTGCCCGGCAGTTTCATCCGGTGTTCGGCGACGAACGAGGTCAGCAGCGTATCCATCGGTCCCATGATGTCGCGGTCGCCGTGGATCTCGAACGGCCCGTGCTGCTCGATCGCGCGGATTCCCCGGTTTTTCACGTTGCCCGCGACCACGCCCGAGAATGCCCGGCGCAGCTGGGCGGCAAGCAGGTGAGCGTCCTGGTTCTTGTGCAGATGCAGCGCGCGCATGTTCTCATGCGTGGGGTCGAACGGCACCTGGAATTCGTGGTCGATCTTCATCAGCCAATTGAAATAGTAGGCGTCGCCGCGTTCCTTGCGGAATTCCCTGACCTGCTTGATGCCGTTCTGCATTTCGCGCGCGACTTCGACCGGGTCGTCGATGATGATCCGGTAGCGTTGCTGCGCCGCCGCCCCCAGCGTCTGCGCAATGAAGCGGTCGATCTGGCGGAAATAGTTGCGCGAGCCTTCCGGGCCCGTGAATACCAGCGGGAACGGCAGCGCCGCATTGTCCGGGTGCAGCAGGATGCCGAGGATGTACAGGATCTCTTCGGCGGTGCCGGCGCCGCCCGGGAACACCACGATTCCGTGGCCGGTGCGGACGAAGGCTTCCAGGCGCTTTTCAATGTCCGGCATGATGACCAGGTCGTTGACGATCGGGTTCGGTGATTCGGCGGCGATGATGCCGGGTTCGGACAGCCCGAGGTAGCGGCCGTTGCCGATGCGCTGCTTCGCATGCGCGATCGTCGCTCCCTTCATCGGTCCTTTCATCGCCCCCGGGCCGCAGCCGGTGCAGATATCGAGGCCGCGCAGGCCGAGTTCGTAGCCGACTGTTTTCGAATAATCGTACTCGGTGCGCGAGATCGAATGGCCGCCCCAGCACACCACCAGGTTGGGGTTCGTCATCGGATGCAATACGTCGGCATTGCGCAGGATGTGAAATACCGAATCGGTGACGCCTTCCGGGGAGGACAGGTCGAACTTCGGATTGCCGCTGATTTCGTCGCTGACATAGACCACGTCGCGCAGCACCGCGAACAGGTGTTCGTGTATCCCCTTGATCATCTTGCCGTCGACAAAGGCGCGCGCCGGCGCACCCCGGATGTCGAGCTTGATGCCGCGTTCGCGCTGGATGATGCTGATGTCGAACGAGGCATAGCGTTCCAGCAGTTCCTTGCCGTCGTCGAGCGCGCTGCCGCAATTGAGCACGGCCAGCGAGCAGCTGCGAAAGATGTCGTACAGGCCGCCATGGCTGGTATCGAGCAGCTTGGCGACTTCCGACTTGGAAAGAATGTCCAGGCGCCCTTCGGGCGAAATTTGTGCATCGACGACTTCGTGTTCCATGTTGTCCGTTTCCGTTGGTATTTGTTTTGCGTTCACCTATTTTGCCGCTTTTCCGGCCGTGGAGCGAGCAATCCGCATGCCGGCGGCAACGAGAACGAATGGAGCGGTGCTGCGTCATACGGATACATCGGGGCGCCTGCGGCCCCATGCCGTTCGTTTGCCCCATCGGGGCCGCCGCGTTTGAATACACCGATACTCATGACCCGATTGAGTGAAAAAACCGATGATTGCTCGGGCCTGAGCAGCCAGGAGCGCAAGCGGCTCGATGTATTGGCTGAATACAAGATTCTCGATACCGCACCCGAATCCCAGTTCGACGATATCGCTTCGCTGGCCGCCCAGATCTGCGGCACGCCGATTGCCGGCGTCACGCTGATGGATGAAAAGCGGCAATGGTTCAAGGCAAGAATAGGTTTGCCAGTCGGGGATATTCCGCGCCAATTCGCATTTTGCGCAGCCACCATCGAAGGTCGCGAATTGCTGGTCATTCCCGATTTGCGCACCGATTCGCGCTTCCGCAACAACCCGATGGTCGTTGGCGAGCCCCACTTGCGCTTTTATGCCGGCGCGCCGCTGCTGACGCGCGACGGATTGGCACTCGGCACCCTCAATGTGATGGATTATGTACCGCGCGAGCTTGAGGAGGGGCAAAAGCATGCGTTGCGCATCCTGAGCCGGGCGGTGATGGCATGGATAGAGTTGCGCAAGAGCCTGGCTGAACTGGCGGAAGCAGTGCGGCGCCGCGACCGCTACGAGCGGCATCTGCGTCTTTCGCATCGTGAGCTGGAGCGGCGGGTCGAGGAAAGGACCGCCGCCCTGAATGCCGCCAATGCCTCGTTGCGGGAACAGTTCGCGCAGCGTGAACGGGAAGCGAATGAATTGCAGGCGCTGATCGACAGCTTGCCCGGCATTTTTTACGTGTTCGATGCCAACGGAAAGTTTCTGCGCTGGAACCGGAATTTCGAGCACGCCACCGGCAGCACGCATGACGAAGTGGCGCACGCCCATCCGCTGGATTATTTCGGCGACCCTGCCAACAAGGAGCTGGTTGCAGCGGCCATCCGGCGCGTGCTGAGCGAAGGGAAGGCGGAAGTCGAAAGCGATCTGATCGCCAGGAACGGCAGCCGGAAGGCCTATTATTTCAGCGGTGTGCGAATCGAAGTCGACGGACGTTCCTGCGTATCGGGCATGGGCATCGATATCAGCGCGCGGCGCCGTTCGGAGTCGAGGCTGCGGCTGCGCGACCGGGCGCTGCAGGCGAGCGTGAATGCGATCATCATCACCGATCTCGAAGGCAATATCGAATATGCGAATCCGGCGTTCGAAAAGATCACAGGCTACCGCAGGGAAGAAGTGATCGGCCGGAACTGCCGCTTCCTGCAGAACGACGACCGGGAACAGGCTGGCGTCACGATGATCCGTAACGCGATCCGCGACCGCATCGAAGCTTCGGCGCTGCTGCGCAATTATCGCAAGGACGGCCGCCTGTTCTGGAACGATCTGCATATTGCGCCGGTGCCGGATCCGGACGGCGGCATTTCGCATTTCGTCGGCGTCCTCAACGACATCAGCGCCATCAAGAACTACGAGGCGCGTCTCGCCCGCCAGGAAAATGTCGACGCATTGACCGAACTGGCCAGCCGCAGCGCGCTCAAGGAGCGCATCCGGCAGGTGATCGCCACCGCCCAGCGTACCGGCGGCATGGTGACCGTCGGGTTCATGGATCTGGACAATTTCAAGTTCATCAACGACAGCCTCGGCCACAATATCGGCGACAAGCTGCTCAAGCGGGTGGCCGAGCGGCTGTCCGCCTGCATCCGCGAGCATGACATGATCGCGCGCTACGGCGGCGACGAGTTCGCGTTCGTGCTGACCGGGCAAAGGGACGAGGGCACGGTGGCGGTATTGATGGAGCGCATCCTGAAGACAGTCGACCGGCCATTCAACATCGATGGCCACCAGCTGTTCGTCAGCTGCAGCATCGGGATCAGTTTCTATCCGAAGGATGCACTCGACGCCGATACGCTGCTGCGCGATGCCGATGCCGCGATGTATCGGGCGAAAGAAGCCGGGCGCAATAATTTCCAGTTCTTTACGCCGGCGATGAACCTGCGGGTAACGGAAAGATTGTCGCTGGAAGCGCGCTTGCGGCAGGCGCTCGCCAATGACGAATTCGTGCTGCATTACCAGCCGAAAGTCGACTTGCGCAGCGGTCGCATGGTGGGCGTGGAAGCATTGTTGCGCTGGCATCCCAAGGCCAGCGAAATGGTGCCGCCGGCTGCGTTCATCCCGCTGGCCGAAGAAACCGGCCTGATCGTTTCGATCGGCGAATGGGTATTACGGACCGCATGCGCCGACAACAGGATGCTGCAGGATGCCGGACTTGGTCCGATGCGAATGGCGGTCAATATTTCCGCGCGCCAGTTCGTCGAACCGCAGCTGCTCACCTTGCTGGTGCGCGACGTACTGCGCAATTCGGGTCTGCCATCCGAATATCTCGAACTGGAGCTGACCGAGAGCCTGGTGATGAAGAACCCGGAAGAAGTCGTGAACGTGTTGCACGGCCTCAAAGGCATGGGCCTGAGACTGGCAATCGACGATTTCGGCACCGGCTATTCCAGCCTCAGCTACCTGCAGCGTTTTCCAGTCGACCGCTTGAAGATCGATCAGTCTTTCGTGCGCGACATCGGGGCCGATCCCAACGATGCGATCATTGCGCGCGCCGTCATTTCACTCGGGCACAGCCTCGGCATGTGCGTGGTCGCGGAGGGTGTTTCCAGCCGCGAACAGCTTGCGTTCCTGCGCGAGAACGGCTGCGATGAAATCCAGGGTTACCTGTTCAGCCGCCCGCTGCCGATCGAGGAACTGGCGGTGCTGTTGCGCGAGAACAGGCGGTTTCAATAGGCCGCAATAGTTGCCTGCGCCGGGTGGTCACGCCGGGAAAACCGCGGTTTCAATTTGAAGAGAACCGTCCGCCATCTACCGGTCTAATGACATAACTTCAGCATTCTGTTGAAGCATTCATTTACCCAGCATAAGGAGGCAGTATGAAGAAATTGCATTCGACCCTGCTCGTCACCCTGTTCAGCTGCGCGGGGCTTGCCCTGGCACAAAGCAGCACCTCGCCATCGAGCGGCACGAGCGGTTCCTACGGTTCCAGTGGCGCGACGGCAAGCCCATCGGGCACCGGCGGAAGCGGCAGCAGCATGGGTAGCGATAGCAGCGGCGCCAGCGGAACCAGCGGCAGTAGCAGCTCGGGCGCCAGCGGAACGTCCGGCAGCAGCGATACCGGCAGCAGCGGTTCTTCCGCCACCACCGGCACCAGCGGCAGTTCCGCAGACTGCCCTCCGGGTTCGAGCGGCAGCAGCGGCACCTCCGGGTCCAGCGCCAACTGCGATAACAGTAGCAGCGGCACTAGCGGCACTAGCGGCACCAGCGGCAGTTCTTCCACTACTACCCCCGGCAGCATGACTTCGCCAAGCCCGGACACTTCATCCGGTTCCGGGGCATCGGGTACTTCGGGCAGCATGTCGGGCAGCGGCAGCCAGAGCGACATGGGAAGCGGTGGAAGCACGTCGGGAAGCACCACTTCGCCCAGCAGCCCCGATACCAGTTCGGGTGCATCGGGTACCAGCGGCAGCATGTCTCCGAGCAGCCCGAGCACTACCGAGAGCACCACGGGTACCGGCAGCGGAAGCAGTTCGAGCGGATCCAGCAGCACGATGCCGGGCACCAAGTACGGCTCCGGCAGTTCCTCCTCGGACAACTCCTCCAAGTAACGGCTTCCAGCCGACATCCTCCAACGGGCCCTCCCGCCTGTCTCCTGGATACCCGTCCCGCCGCCCGGCGGGACGTTGCATGTCGGGCGCCGCATGGGGCCTCGCATGGGGCGCCGGTCACCGCCATTGACCGGCGTCATTAAGCCTTTTCTCCGATCGCGGTTCAATACTTCCTTCACGCGTTGCAATCGCCGACTGCGATGGGCGGCAATGAATTCCAATTGGGAGATCGCAGATGCAAATGATGTGTTACCGCATCGGTAACTGGCGCGCCGAGGCGCGCGTCGACGTAGTGCAGGCTGATCGCTTGCTGGCCGTCATTTCGGTGAAGGACAGCAAGAACATGTCGAACGATGCGTCGCATCACACGGTCGTGTTCGAGCACAGGAACGATGGCGACCCGGTAATGGAAACGGAAGCGATGATGGAGGGCCTGCTGCGGGCCCGCTACGGAGACTGGGCAGGAGCCGGCCTGGACCGCATCGCGGATACCAGTGGAACTATTGACGCATTTCATGATCTGTAACAAATAGTTAGAACAACAATGCGGTGATACCTCATTCCATGGATGCCGCTGTACAACTTGCCGCTTGCTTTTCACCGCCGTCGGATTATTTGATGCTCATCTCGCGCGCCAACGCGCAACCGCCCGTGTCGCCAGTTTTCATGTTGCCGCCTGCCATTGCCGCAGCGGAGGGCGCGCGCGCGGAATATTTACGGAAGGAACCATGCCGTTTCGATTGATTCGCCTGTCATTGCGTTTCGTACTGCCGCTGATCGTGGTGCTCGGCCTTTCGGCATATGCGGTGGTGCCGCTGGTGGACGACCTTACGCTGCGCTGGTTCGTGCGCGACCTCGACACCCGCTCGCAATCGCTGGCGAACGCGCTGCAGGAGCCGCTGGGCGAGTACGTGCCTGTGCACGCTCAGCACAAAATAGCGCAGCTGTTCGATCGGGCGATGAAAGACGAGCGCCTGCATGCGATCGCGTTCTGCGATCCCAGCGGAAAGCTGCTCTACAGCACTTCCGACTACCCGCGCTCGATCGGCTGCAAGCTGCCGCAAGCCAAGAACGGAAATACCAAGGCGCTGGTGCATTTGCCTCAGGGGCCGGTGCATGTATCCGAAAGCCCGGTCGAGGTCGACAACCAGTATTTGGGCCGCCTGGTGCTGGTGCACGACATGAGTTTCATCGAGCATCGCAGCGCCGATACCAAGCGCTACATCATCATCCTGTTTGCGTTGCTGGGAGTGGCCCTGTCGCTGATCATGGTGCTGGTTGCGCACCTGAGCTGGCGCGGCTGGATCGCCGCGATGCGCGGCGTGCTGCGCGGGAAAATGGACGCGGGCGCGGGCGTCAACCAGGAGACGCCGGCCGAAATCCGGCCGCTGGAGAGCGACCTGCGCGCGCTGCTGTTCGAATACAACGTCGAACGCATGCGGCGCGACGATCCTACCCATTTGTGGACGCCGGAAAAGCTGCGCATGCTGCTGCACGAGGAACTGGCCGGCGACGAAGTGCTGGTGGTGTCGAATCGCGAACCCTATCTGCATGTCCGCACCGCCAACGGCGTCGAGGTGCAGCGTCCGGCCAGCGGCCTGGTGACGGCAGTCGAACCGGTGATGCGCGCCTGTTCGGGAACCTGGATCGCGCACGGCAGCGGCTCGGCCGACCGCGACAGCGTCGACCGCAACGACCGGGTGCCGGTGCC
>CBIHOK010000047.1:0-22376 GCA_966211575.1 uncultured Noviherbaspirillum sp. | reverse complement strand
AGCGCGGCTTCCGGGCAGAGTGCCTGGGCGCCGGCGCGGCGCATGCCGATGCGGATCCCGGCAGCCGCGGCGGCTGCGCTTGCCGCCACTACTTGCCTCTGATCGACGACGACATCGCAGCCCGCTTCACACCAGCGCGGCCGGATGGTTTCGAGTGGCAGCAGCGGCAGATGGATGGCGATCCAGGTACGCATGGACGAAAGCGGAGTGGGAAGCGGAGACGGACGGTGCATCGTCCAGCATCAGCCGCAGCGGGCGATCGTGGTGCGGGCCGCGGCGCTTGATGATATCGATCGCAAGGCCGCCGCCGGCCGCGCGCAGCGCCAGGCGCAACGGCGCCGGCGACGCCTGCACTGCTTCGTCCAGCGGACGCAGCATCCAGAACGTCATCCTGCTGTCCTGGGCGGCCAGGTGCAGTCGCCGCAGCGACTCGGTGCGTACCCGCGATTGCCAGAACAGCAGGGCGCCGCAACTGCCGTTGCGCAGTATCTGTTCGGCGCTCCACAGGGCATCGGCCTTGCGTTCCGGTCTAACCCACAGCAATTTTTCGGTCGGCAGACCCCACGCGCTCCAGGCCGCGATCTGCGGCAGGTGAGGGGGCTGCAGCAGCGCGATGCGGCCCTGGCGGGCGAGACTGCGCAGCGCCGGGCGCAGCAGGCGCAGTTCGCCGATCCCGGCCTGCTGCGGCAGCAGCTCGATCAGCGCCGCGCTCGGCCAGCCGCCGTTTGGCAATTCGTCATCGAGTGGAGGATAGCCGCTGGGAACGATCGCGCTCTGATACGATCCCATCTCGCTCGCGCGCCATACCGCCTGCGGCAGCGGAACGATATCCCGAATTTTGTTGTTTGAAGTGAGTGCATGGTTCATCACGATTCCGGCAAGAATGCTCAATCAAATACACTGTATAAATGTACAGTAAAATGAAAGAGGGAATTAGCCAGATTAATTATGTGAGCACGCTGTCCTTATATCCCTTCACACTTCTTTTTGCCTTTCATGCAAGCCCGTATCACTTCGGTCGGCCTCGTCATCCAGCAGGATCCGGCCGACCTCTTCGCCTATCCGGATCACATCGACCGCGCCAGCCTGGATGCATTGCCGTCCAAGCCCGGCATCTATATTTTCCGGGACCAGCAGGATCGTCCGCTTTACATCGGCAAGAGCATCAACCTGCGCAGCCGGGTGCTGGCGCATCTGCGCACGCCGGAAGAAGCGCGCATGCTGCAGCAGAGCCGCTACGTGGAATTCCGGCGCACCGCCGGCGACATCGGCGCGCTGCTGCTGGAGTCGCGCCTGATCAAGGAGATGCAACCGCTGCACAACAAGAAGCTGCGCCGCACCCGCGAGATGTGCACGCTGCGGCTGGGAGCCGGTCCGCAGGCGCAGCCGGAGATCGTTTATGCGCGCGACCACGACTTTGCGAAAACCGCCGATCTGTTCGGTCTGTTCGCCACGCGCAAGGCTGCGCTGGAACGGCTGCGCACGATCGTGGAAACGGAGCGGCTGTGTCCGGCGCTGACTGGCCTGGAAAAGCCTGCGCGCGGCCGTCCCTGCTTCGCGCGCCAGCTCGGGCGCTGCCGCGGCGCCTGCATCGGGGCCGAGCCGGCTGCCGAGCATTACCGGCGCCTGCGCAGCGCGCTGGAAGACATGCGTATCGTCGTCTGGCCTTATGCCGGTCCGATGGGAATCGTGGAAGAGTGCGATGGCTGGCGCCAGACGCACGTGGTCGACCATTGGTTCTACCTTGGCTCGATCGACCATGCTCCGGATGCGCCGGCTCCCACATCCGGGAGGGCGAGTCCGGTCCGGCGCAGTTTCGACGTCGATACCTACAAGATTCTGGTCAGGCCGTTGGTGGGCGGCGAGTTGCGCATCGAACCGGTAGCATGGTGAGGGCTGCTGCGGGAGAAGTGGGTTGACGACGTCCGAAAACGTTGCGGGGCAACGGCCTTGCGGCCGTTGCCCCGTCCAGTGATGGGCGTTTGACGAAGACGCTTACTTTTGCTGGGTGCTGCCGGACGAGGAGCTGTTGTCCGTACCTCCGGTACCGCTCGTTCCGCTGCTCATGCCACCGGTAGATCCACCGGTGCTGGAACCCGTAGCGCCGCTCGAACCGCTGCTGCCGCCGGTTGCGCTGCCGCTGGTGTCGCTGCTACCGCTGCTTCCCGAGGGCGACGGCGTAGTATCCGGGGAAGCGCTTGGCGCAGCCGAACTGCCACCGGCGCTGCTACCACTTGCGGCTCCGCTGCTGCCGCTTTCGGCTCCACTGGTGCCACCGGTCGCGCTGCTGCCGCTACCGCCAGCGCTGCCGGTGGCGCCTGGCGCCTCGCCGCTGCTGGAACCGGAAGCCGGTGGAGTGCTGGGAGTAGAGCTCGGACTCGCAGTGGTGCCCGAAGTGCTGGAACTGCCGGTCGTGTCAGGGGTTCCGGCTTCCTTTTTGCCACATCCGGCCAGCGCAAGGGTGGCTACCATGGCCGCAAGCAAGACTGAATATTTTTTCATGTCCATTCCTCTCAAGAAAATATACTTGTTGATAAGTACTTGGCTTATTGGAGGAGCACTGGCGAGCTTAAGTGCCTTTTGAAATATTGATAAATATCAGTATCTTCCCGAGTTTTTTATTGACGGACATTGCAAGTAACCTTGGGGGAGAAAATAAAAGCTTGGCGCGGGGTAATTTGCGGTATCGGCCGCAAGAGTACTTTCAGCCTGGCCGGATC
The DNA here is from genome assembly GCA_966211575.1 of uncultured Noviherbaspirillum sp. Classification (GTDB taxonomy): domain Bacteria; phylum Pseudomonadota; class Gammaproteobacteria; order Burkholderiales; family Burkholderiaceae_D; genus Noviherbaspirillum. The sequence continues at coordinate 19,656 of CBIHOK010000047.1, read as the reverse complement.
AGAGGAGGCCGAGGTGGATTGCGTTCGGAACACGGCGCCTACCCTCTTCCCCGACCCTCGCTCCGCGCCCCACGCTACGGCATGCAGGCCGTATCGGCTGCGGCAGCGCGAACCTGGGGTTCGCGAAATCCTGCCTCGCCCCGCAAGCGGGAGAAGGGAGCAAATAGCGTCCCTCTCCACCAAGTGGAGAGGGAATGAGGGAGAGGATGGACGCGGCATGGCGGGGCCATGACAAGGAGCCAAGGAATCACAAGGCAGTGCCGGATGCAAGGCGCCCGGCATCATCGAGCCGGTCAGGCTGAAAGCACTCTATAATCAAGCGCCCATACAAAAACAAGCAAAAAGCACAAGAACAAGGCCAGCCGGATGGCCTTGTGTCTTTTCGGGGGGAGCATGAATCGATCTTCTCTGCGTCGCCAACTTGTCCTGCCGTACGTAGTGCTGGTGATATTCGTCTCCAGCGCGATCGGCTGGGTGTCTTATCGCACCGGCGTGAATGCGGTCGAAGCGCTCGAACGGCGTGTGCTTGCCGATAGCCTGCACCGGGTTGGTACCGCGATGGAGCGGCATTTGTCGGATGCGCTGATTGCGTTGCATGCAGTGGTTCCCGATGCCGTCGGCGTAACGTCGCCTCCGTCGCTCCCGGACGATCCCTCCGAACTGGAGCGTCGCCTCTGGGCAGCCAGCGGCCTCTTCAAGGATGTCAATAATTACATCTATTTCGGCGGCGAAGATGGCCGTTTCATCGGTGTCAAGCGAGTCGGCAGGAATCTGGCCGAACTCTCCCTGCGCCAGCCGGGCGCAGCGCCGCGCCGGGTATATGCAGCAGCGACGCCGGGCGATCACAGCCGGCTGCTGCGCAACGATCGCTACGATCCGCGCACGCGTCCGTGGTATCGGGCAGCCCTGAAACGCGGCGGCGCCGGCTGGTCACCGGTCTACAGCGACTTCAGCTCGATGCAGCCCACCATCACCCTGGCCGAGCCGGTATATCGGGCTGATCGGGGCATCGCGGGCGTGCTGGCTACCGATGTCACGCTGAAGGCATTGACCGATTCCCTGCGTGCCGGGAGCGTCGGCGAGCATGGCGTGGCGTTCGTGATCGACGGCGACGGCCGCATGATTGCAAACTCCGGCAAGGAGGCGGCATTCACGCTGGTGGATGGCGTTCCTCGGCGCAAGCGGGCCGAGGACATGCGCGATCCGCTGGTTCGTACCGCCTGGCGCCAACTGCAGGCGTGGCGGAGCGCTTCTGCCGGCGCTGTACCTGCAGGGGGCCGCTCCTCGCAGTGGACAGGAAATGCCGGCGATGTGGGCATCGCGGCCGGCCAATCCGGTCGCCGCTATGGCGTCGACTGGATCACGGTGGTGGCGGTGCCGCGTACCGATTTCATGGCGGGTGCAACGCGCAGTCTCGTGCAGGGTGTGGTGATCGCCGTGCTGTGCGTCCTGCTGGCCCTGGTGACCGGCCTGCTGCTGCTGAACCGGGTGCTGAAGGACCTGCGCAAGCTGACCGATGCCGCCAGGCGGATCGGCGACGGCGAACCGCTGCCGTCGCTGAATATCCGCCGGCGCGACGAGATCGGCCAGCTGGCGATGCGCTTCAGCGAAATGGAGCACAACCTGCGCATCGACAAGCTGACCGCGGTATTCAACCGTGCATCGCTGATTGCGCAGATCGGCTTTCTGCGCCGCCAATTGGCGCAGAATCCCGCCGACAAGCCCAGCTTTGCACTGCTGTTCATCGACCTGGATCACTTCAAGACGATCAACGACCAGTACGGGCATGGCGCCGGCGACAGGGTGCTGGTCACGGTGGCGACCCGGCTGAAGGAATCGGTGCGCGTGACTGACGTGGTCGCCCGTTATGGCGGCGATGAATTCGTGGTGCTGCTCAAGGGTGTGCGCGATGTCGACGACATCATCGCCACCGAGTGCAAGATCCGCGAGATCGTGGAAGAACCGGTCAAGCTTGATCACGGCATCGCATGCGTCGGGGTCTCGATCGGCTGGGCGCTGTTTCCGGAAGACGGCGAAGATGTCGACGCGTTGCTGAAGATTGCCGACCAGCGCATGTTCGATACCAAGCGGATGCGCAAGGCCGAGCGGCGCGCTTAGAATCTAGATCAATTTCACGTAATCGCGCAGGAAGGTGCGGCTGCTGCCGTCGGGGAAGGCGACGCTCACCTTGTCGCCCGCGACCGACGCCACCCGTCCTTCGCCGAAGCGTGCCAGCCGCACGCCGTCGCCCACGTGCAGTATCGGCTTGTCGCCGTGCGTTTCGTGGCCGCCAGTCTCGCCATCGCTGCGGTGAACCGGACTGAGTGTCTGTTCCGGCGGCTGCCGGCAGTTGTCGCACACGCCGCAATGCGACCATTCGACATGCTCGCCGAAGTATTCGAGCATCACCTTCCAGCGGCAGAAGCCGGTCTGCGCATAGAACACCATGTGTTCCAGCGCCGCGTGGTCGCGCGCATTCTTGTCGCGGTAGCTGCCGAGCAGTTGCGCCAGTTTCGCCGGATTGATGTCGCCGTCGGCCAGCCGGTAGTCGAGATTCTCGTCCTGTTCGATCAAGCCGCCGTCCTTCAACAGCTTGAGCCCCACCTGCAGCCGGTTGGCCGGGACACCGCCCAGTTCTTCGTGCAGCCGAGCGAACGCGAGCACCGGCTGCTCGCTCGCCAGCTTCTTCATCGCCGCATGGATCGCTTCCAGGTCTTCGGTGCCGGGATAGCGGCGTGCCAGGAAGAACTGTTGCACCTGCCGGTCTTTCGGATAGTAGAGCAGTGTGCAGTCGGCTTCGGCGCGGTCGCGGCCGGCGCGCCCGGATTCCTGGTAATAGGCTTCCAGGCTGGCGGGAATCTGGTAATGGACCACGAAGCGGATATCGGGCTTGTCTATTCCCATGCCGAATGCATTGGTCGCCACCATCACGCGGCTGTCGCCGTTCATGAAACTATCCTGGTTCGCGGCGCGCTGCCTGGCCGCCATCTGTCCGTGATAGCAGGTGACGCTGACACCGGCTGCATGCAGGCTGTGATGCAATTCTTCCACCGCCTTTACGGTTGCCGCATAAATAATGCCGGACCCGGACGACGCGTGTAACAGTTTCTCCAGTTCGGCAAGTTTTTCCGCTTCGTCGGTCACCGCTTGCACCGCGTAATGCAGGTTGGACCGGTAAATGCCGGTGTTGATCACGTGCAGGTCGGGGCGGTCCAACTGCTTGCCGATATCCTCGATCACGCGCTCGGTCGCGGTCGCGGTGAGAGCCAGCACGGTTGGGTTGCCGAGCGCGTCGATGGTGGCGCCGAGCTGCAGGTAGGCTGGCCGGAAATCGTGTCCCCAGTGCGAAATGCAGTGCGCTTCGTCGATCACGAACAGGCTGACAACCCCGTGCCGTGCCGCTTCGAGAAATTCGGGATCGGTCAGGCGCTCGGGCGTGGTAAACACGAATTCGCTATCGGCTTGTTCGATGTCGCGCAAGGCTGATGTTTCCTCGTGCGCATTGAGCGTGCTGTTGACGGCGGTGGCGCCTACTCCCGCGCCCTGCAGGCGCTCCGCCTGGTCTTTCATCAATGCAATCAAGGGCGACACGATCACGGTGATGCCGGGCATCTTCAGGGCTGCCAGCTGGTAGCACAGCGATTTTCCGGCGCCCGATGGCATGATCGCCAGCGTATCCCGGTGCTGCAGCACGCTGTCTATGACGGCCTGTTGCGTCGGGCGCAACTGTTCGATGCCGAACGCCTGCTGCAGCATCTGCTCGTCATCGGCGGTTTCGGCTGCGGCAGGGTGGACGGAAGGTGCCGGATTTGGCTTCGAATCTTGCTTCTCTTGCTGGACGGCGGGCATGGGACGTGATCGCGGTGGCGGGAGCGGGCACCCGGCGATGCAGCAATCGTGCCAAGCGGCTTTCGCGCGCAGCGGCATTATTTGCGCACGCATTCTGGTTTAGTCGTATAATGCGCGACCGATTGAAGTTGAGCAGTGTGCAGTATTTGTCTGTCATTCCTTCTTGCTTCAAAGGATCGATCGGGCGCAAGCCCAAATTAACTGAAATAGGAAATGCAATGGCAACAGGTATTGTGAAGTGGTTCAACGATGCAAAGGGTTTTGGTTTCATCACTCCGGACGAAGGCGGCGAAGATCTGTTCGCGCACTTCTCCGCGATCCAGAGCTCCGGCTTCAAGTCGCTGAAAGAAAACCAGCGCGTCTCGTTCGAAGTCACGACCGGCCCGAAGGGCAAGCAGGCTTCCGCGATCCAGCCGCTGTAAGCTGATCCAGGCGCAATGAAAAATCCCCGGCATGCCGGGGATTTTTTTTATGAGGCGATGCAATTCATCGAGGCGGCAGCAGTACTGCGGCGCCGTCGAATTCTCCGGCTCGCAACGCCGCCAGCGCAGCATTGGCGTCCTGCAGCGAAAACGGAACCGGCGAGGTGCGGATTTCGATTTGCTGCGCTAGCGCGAAGAACGCCTCGCCGTCGGCGCGCGTAAGATTGGCCACCGAACGCACGCTGCGTTCGCCCCATAACAGCGAATAGGGAAATGCCGGGATGTCGCTCATGTGGATGCCGGCGCAAACGATGGTCGCACCCTTGGCCGATGCGCGCAGTGCGAGCGGCACCAGCGCCCCGAGCGGCGCGAACAGGATGGCGGCGTCCAGTTCCGCCGGTGGCGTGGTAGTCGAATCGCCGGCCCAGGCAGCGCCCAGCGAGCGGGCGAATTCCTGCGAACGGGTGTCGCCGGGACGCGTGAACGCATAGACTTCCCGTCCTTGCGCCACTGCGACCTGGGCAATGATGTGGGCCGCCGCACCGAAACCATACAAGCCGAGGCGGCGCGCATCGCCGGTCATCGCATAGGCGCGATAGCCGATCAGGCCGGCGCACAGCAGCGGCGCTGCATGCAGGTCGTCGTAGCGTGACGGCAGCGCGAAACAATAGCGCGCATCGGCCACCGCGTATTCCGCGTAGCCGCCGTCACGGTCGTAGCCGGTGAACAGCGCGTGGTCGCACAGGTTTTCGCGGCGCCCGATGCAAAATCCGCAGTGCCGGCAACTGCCGCCCAGCCAGGGAACGCCGACCCGGTCGCCGACCGCGAACTGGCCCACCAGTTCGCCCAGGTGCACCACGATCCCGACCACTTCATGGCCGGGAATCAACGGTTGCCTGTGCGGCGTCAACTCGCCGTCGACGATATGCAAGTCGGTGCGGCAGACGCCGCAGGCGCCGACCCGGATCAGGATGTCGAATTCGGAGGGAAACGGGATCGGGATGCGGACGCTGCGCAACGGCTGCCGCGGGCGATCGAGCAGCATCGCCTGCATGGTGCCGTCGGAGGCGGTGGGGACACTGGACATCGGGGAAACGTTGTCACGGATTGCGGTTTGGCGGGATAAGCATAACGCTACGCCGGACTGGCGCGCTTTGTTTGAAGATCGTCAACGCCGGCGCCAGTAATCCGGTTGCGCATACGCATGCCGCAGGAAATCGACGAAGGCCCGGATTCGCAGCGGCAAATGGCGCCGCTGCGCGAACACCGCGTAGATGTCGTTGCCGGGCGCGGCGAATTCGTCGAGCACGGTCACCAGGTCGCCCGATTCGAGCGCGCTGCCGACTTCCCACATCGAACGCCATGCCAGCCCCTTGCCGGACAGCGCCCAGTCGTGCAGCACGGCGCCGTCGTTGCAGACCATGTTGCCGCTCAGCCGCAGGGTCACGTTCTTGCCGTTCTGGCGGAAGGTCCAGCCGCGCTGGCTGCCCTCGCTACTGATCGCGAGGCAATTGTGTTTCGCCAGGTCGTCCAGCGAGCGCGGCGCTCCGAAGCGCTTGAGATAGGAAGGTGCCGCCACCACCACGCGCTTGTTGTCGGCCAGCTTGACGCCAATCAGGCTGGAATCGGACAGCGCGGCGATCCGGATCGCCACGTCGATGCCTTCGCCGATCAGGTCGACCACGCGGTCGTTCAGGTTCAGCGTCACGCTGACATCGCGGTGCTGAGAAAGGAAGGATGGAATCAGCGGCGCCACATGCTGCCGACCGAAACCGGCCGGCGCGGAAATCAGCAGATGGCCCTTGGCGCGCGCACTGCGCTCCGACACCGCGGATTCGGCGTTTTCCAGATCGGCCAGGATGCGCTGGCAATCCTCGAGAAAACTGATCCCTTCATTGGTCAGTGCGATCTTGCGCGTGGTCCGCTGCAGCAGTTTCACTCCCAGCCTTTCCTCCAGCGCGTCGAGGCGGCGCCCGATCATTGCCGGCGCGATCCCTTCGGTGCGCGCGGCCGCCGACAGGCTGCCCTTGGCGACCACTTCGACAAACGTCGATATCTGCTTGAACTGATCCATGAAGGAAGGTTACTTGATACTAAAACGCAATAATAAAGTGATTAATCGTTTATTTCATAGGAAATTATATTGAATATACTCTAGTCCATATATCTTGCATTCCTTCACGCATTCATTGCCACATGACCATACAAGCGATAGCCTTCGATGCCTACGGCACACTGTTCGATGTGTACTCGATCGGCGCGCTGACCGAAAAGCTGTTTCCCGGGCGCGGTGCCGCGCTCGCCGAACTGTGGCGCGACAAGCAGATCGAATACACGCGGCTGCGCTCGATGTGCTCGATGTACAAGCCGTTCTGGGAAGTGACGCAGGACGCGCTGGTGTTTTCCTGTCGCAAGCTGGGACTGGACCTGTCGCTCGACGCGCAGAACATGCTGATGGGGCAGTACGCCAAACTGCAGGCATTCCCGGAAAATCTGCCGGTGCTGCAGCAGCTGAAGGCGATGGGGCTGAAGCTCGCGATCCTGTCGAACGGCAACCCTCAGATGCTCGAATCCGCGGTGCAGGCAGCCGGCATGCAGGGCGTTTTCAATCATCTGTTGTCGGTGGATGCGGTAAAGAAATTCAAGACCGCGCCGGAAGCCTACCAGCTCGGGCCGGACGTGTTCGGACTGTCTCCCCGCAACATCCTGTTCGTTTCCAGCAATTGCTGGGATGTATGCGGCGCAACCTGGTTCGGCTACACCACGTTCTGGGTCAACCGGGCCGGTGCCCCGCTGGAAGAGCTGGGAGTGGCGCCGAATGCCACCGGTCCCGACATGCGGGCGCTGCTGGGCTTCGTGCAAAGCGCGACGGAGGCGGCATGACGCTGTGGCAGGTTGCATTGGTCGGTTTCGCCGCATTCTGTGCCGGCGCGATGAATTCGGTGGCCGGCGGCGGCACCTTCTTTTCGTTTCCGGCGCTGCTGGCCGCCGGCGTGCCGCCGGTGGTCGCGAATGCCAGCAATTCGGTCGCGCTGTGGCCGGCCAGCCTGTCCGGCGCCTGGGCCTACCGCACCGAACTGGCGCGTTACAAGCGTTACCTGCTCCCGATGGGCATCGTGTCGCTGGTCGGCGGCATCGGCGGCGGCCTGTTGCTGCTGGCGACCAAGGACGCAACCTTTTCGAAACTGATTCCGTGGCTGCTGCTGTTCGCCACCTTGCTGTTCGCGTTTTCCGGGCGGATTTCGGCACGGCTGCGCGGTGGCCGCCAGGCGCAGCCCGGCAATTCGCCGGGCGCGCTGGCCGGGCAGGCGGTGGTATCGGTGTATGGCGGGTTTTTCGGCGCTGGCATGGGCATCATGATGCTCGCCAGCCTGGCGATGGCCGGACATGACGACGTCCAGGAAATCAACGCGATCAAGAACCTGCTGTCGGCAGTCATCTACAGCGTGACCGTGGTGACTTTCGTGATTGCCGGTGCGGTAAGCTGGCCGTACACCCTCATCATGCTGGCGACGGCAACGCTGGGCGGCTACTGGGGTGCCAGCGTCGCCCGCAAGATTCCTGCGCAATGGCTGCGCCGTTTCATCATCGGGGTCGGTTTCCTGCTGACCGTTTTCTATTTCTACAAGACCTTGTAAAAGCCTCTCATTCTAGGGAACTTCATCATGACTGCACGCACCACCTGCCACGGACTTCAGGTCGCCACCAACCTGTATCGCTTCATCGAAGACAAGGTATTGCCGGGTGCCGGCATCGACAGCGCAACATTCTGGAAAGGTTTCGACGCGATCGTCCACGACCTGGCGCCGAAAAATGTGGCGCTGCTGGCAGAGCGCGATCGCCTGCAGGCCGAGCTGGACAAGTGGTACCGCGCCCATCCCGGGCCGATCGCGAACAAGGCCGCTTACCGGGAATTCCTGCAATCGATCGGCTACCTGGTGCCGTCGCCGAAAGAGGTGAAAGTCACCACCGCGAACGTCGATGCCGAACTCGCACTGCAGGCCGGACCGCAACTGGTGGTGCCGATCCTGAATGCGCGCTATGCGCTGAACGCCGCCAATGCGCGCTGGGGCTCGCTGTACGATGCGCTGTACGGCACCGATGCGATTCCGGAGACCGATGGCGCCACCCGCGCCGGCCCGGCCGGCGAGGGCTACAATCCGGTGCGCGGCGAGAAGGTGATCGCGTTCGCCCGCAATTTCCTCGACCAGGCAGCCCCTCTGGCCAAAGGCTCGCATCGCGATGCGACCGGCTACAGCGTGGCCGGCGGCAAGCTGGTGGTCGCGCTCAAGGACGGCGGCAGTACCGGCCTCGTGGATGAAAGGAAATTCATCGGCTACCAGGGCCAGGCAGAAGCGCCGTCGTCGGTGCTGTTGCAGAACAACGGCCTGCACGTCGATATCCGCATCGACCGCAACACCCCGATCGGCCGCAGCGACCCGGCCGGCGTCGCCGACCTCGTGATCGAAGCCGCGCTGTCGACCATCCTCGACCTGGAGGATTCGATCGCCGCCGTCGACGCCGACGACAAGGTGCTGGCCTACTCGAACTGGCTGGGCATCCTGGACGGTACGCTGGTCGAGACCGTCACCAAGAACGGCAAGAGCTTCACCCGCAGCCTGAACCCGGACCGCCGCTATACCGCCGGCGTCGGCGCCACCGACGCCAAGGATGGCGTGGTCACGCTGCATGGCCGCTCGCTGCTGTTCCTGCGCAACGTCGGTCACCTGATGACGAATCCGGCGATCCTGTACGGCGACGGCAAGGAAATCCCGGAAGGCATACTTGATGCCGTGGTGACCGTCGCGATCGCGCTGCGCGACCTCGATCGCAAGCAGGGTGGCAAGGGCGACATTCGCAACTCGCGCACCGGCTCGGTCTATATCGTAAAGCCGAAGATGCACGGCCCGGCCGAGGTGGCGTTCGCCAGCGAACTGTTCGGCCGCGTCGAAGCGCTGCTCGGGCTGCCGGCCAACACCGTCAAGCTCGGCATCATGGACGAGGAGCGCCGCACCAGCGTCAACCTGAAGGCCTGCATCAACGAGGCGGAGGCGCGCGTGGCATTCATCAATACCGGCTTCCTCGACCGTACCGGCGACGAGATCCACACCGACATGCAGGCCGGTCCGGTGGTGCGCAAGGGCGACATGAAAACCAGCACCTGGCTGACTTCATACGAGCGCAGCAACGTGCTGGTCGGCCTGTCCTGCGGCCTGCGCGGCCATGCGCAGATCGGCAAGGGCATGTGGGCGATGCCCGACCTGATGGCGGCCATGCTGGAACAGAAGGTGGGGCATCCGAAAGCAGGCGCGAACACCGCCTGGGTGCCGTCGCCGACCGCGGCCACGCTGCATGCGCTGCATTACCACCAAGTCGATGTCGCCGCAGTGCAGCAGGAGCTGGAAAAAGCGGCGACCAATGCCGAGATCGACCGGCTGCTCGACGGCCTGCTGGAAATCCCGGTGGTCGCCGCGCCGCAATGGTCGGCTGCCGAAATCCAGCAGGAACTGGACAACAATGCGCAAGGCATCCTCGGCTACGTGGTGCGCTGGGTCGACCAGGGCGTCGGCTGCTCGAAGGTGCCGGATATTCACAACATCGGCCTGATGGAAGACCGCGCGACGCTGCGCATCTCCAGCCAGCACATCGCGAACTGGCTGCTGCACGGGGTGGTGACCGAAGCGCAGGTGCTGGAAACCTTGCAGCGCATGGCACGGGTGGTGGACACGCAGAATGCCGGTGATCCGCTCTACCGGCCGATGGCGCCCGACTTCGAGAATTCATTCGCATTCCGCGCGGCACGCGACCTGGTGTTGAAGGGGATCGCGCAGCCGAGCGGTTATACCGAACCCTTGCTGCACGCCTGGCGACTGCGGGTAAAGGCGGCGGCCCGCTAAGCTGCCGGTGTGTTTCGGCACCCGGAAAACCGGCTTCGGCCGGTTTTTTCCGTCTTGCGCCAGCATGTTCTTGTGGATAATAGAGGGTCGATTGCTGTAAACCCGAATCCATGAACCTCCATTCGATTGATCCCGATGCCTTGTTGTTGCTGTACCAGGAAAGCGTAACCGGGCAGGGCGGCAAGCCGGCCGTGCACGACGCGCCCAAGCTGGATGCGGCACTGGCCTACCCGTTGACGCGCGCGACTGCCGGCGCGGTGGACGTGGCGACGATCGCGGCCGCCTACGCTGCCGGAATGTTGAGCTTCCGGCCTTTTTCAGAGGGAAATACGGGAGCGGCGCTATTGGCGCTGGAGTTGTTTCTCAGCCTGAACGGCTGGGAGCTTGAGGCCAGCCGCGAGGAAGTGATGGCAACGATGCAGCAAATGGAAGCGCGCACGCTCAGCGAGGCGGCGCTGGCGAACTGGATACGCCAGCATCTGTAATCACTATGCTGCCTTCGCCGTGCCGGAAAATCGGATTCGATTCAAGAAATTTCTTTAAGAAAATTATTTAACTATATGTTTTAAATCGATTTATCGGATTTATATGTGCAAATCCGCCAATCGCGCGCGCAGGTTGTAGACCGGGGCGGCGCCGGCCGCCGCAGTTATGTTGTCCGCCGGGCACACCGCGCTCTCCACTTGGGTCTGGATCAGCCGGTCGGCCAGCCCCGCGTCCGGCAACACGGTCCCGAAGAAGCGCACCTGGTCGCGCCGCTGGATCAGCAAAGTGGGAAAATTTTCGACATCGATGTCGCCAACCAGGTCGGCCCGGTCCTCGATATCGATCCAGACGAAATGCTTGTCCGGGTGGCGTGCCGCGAGCGCGTCGAATGCTTGCCGGTAGGCATTGCAGGTATCGCACCAGGCCGCGCAAAGACAGGCAATGACCCAGGCTTCCCCATCCAGCCAGGCGGCGAGTTGATCGAGGTTGTCTTGTTCGAGGGTGAGGCTGGCAATCGGCATGGCAAACGCTAAGGCAAATGCTGGGGAGCGGCGCGCAACTGCGCCGCTGCGTATTGTAACGGCTGAACCCTTGCCTGCGCTGCCATGGAAGCTCGCTGCACAGGGCGGAAGCGCACAGCATCCGGAAAAATCACGGGCAATCCTGCCTGTGCGTCGCCCCCGTCCAGGCGGCACGGTAAAATAGAAGCCATGCATACCATTCTTGCCATCGACACCTCGTCCGAACTGGCGTCGGTCGCACTGTCGCACGAAGATCGTCTCTTTTCCCAGGAAAACAGCGGGGTCCAGACACATTCCCAGACGGTTTTGCCTATGGTTCAAGCGGTGCTGGCGCAGGCCGGGATTACGCTCGGCGATTGTGCGGCGATCGCGTTCGGTGCTGGTCCCGGTTCGTTTACCGGGGTGCGCACCGCATGCGGCGTTGCTCAGGGGTTGGCGTTCGGTGCCGGCTTGCCGCTGATTCCCGTTGTGAGCTTGCAGGCGATGGCCGAAGCCTGCCGCACCGCTTGCGGCGCCACTGACGTCCTGGTGCTGCTCGATGCACGGATGGAGGAGGTGTACTGGGCACAATATCGTTATGACAACGGATGCAGCGAATGGCTGCCGGTATCTCCGCCGGCCTTGTCGGGAGCAGCACAGGTGCAAGCGGTGGGCGCGCCGGTTGCTTGCGGCAACGGCCTGACTGCCTACGCGACGGCATTCGATGCCATCGCATTGACCGACCGCCGGCCGGACATCGTGCCGCATGCGCGCGAGGTCGCTCGTCTGGGGCAGCTCGGACTGCGCGCAGGGATGGCAGTCGAAGCGCATGAGGCGCAGCCGCTCTACCTGCGCAACAAGGTCGCGCTGACAACCGCTGAGCGCGAGGCCGAACGCGAGGCGAGGGTGGCCGGATGAGCGCAGTGAGAGAATCGACGCCCGAATCGACACCCGATGCCTGGCTGGCGAGCCTGCGTTTCGGCCGGATGCAGGCGAACGATCTTCCTGAAGTGCTGCAAATAGAAAACGACGTCTATCCCTATCCCTGGACGCGCGGCAATTTTCTCGATTCGCTCTACAGCGGTTACGAAACCTGGACCTTGCGTGAAGCCGACGGGGCATTGGCCGGCTATTTCCTGCTGATGCCGGCGGTGGACGAAGCCCATCTGCTGAATATCAGCGTCCGCCGCGATCTGCAGGGGCGCGGCGTGGGGCGGCTGCTGCTGGACAAGGTCGCGGCGCTCAGCCGGGAAAAAGGGATGGGATCGATATTGCTGGAAGTCAGACCGTCCAACCGGCGCGCGCTCGATATCTACCTGCGCTACGGATTCCGGCAGATCGGCCTGCGCAAGGGGTATTATCCGGCCGGCGGCGACAGGCGCGAGGATGCGCTGGTGATGAGGTGCAAGGCATGAGTGCGACCGATCGCCGCAGCCTGTTCCTGCAAGAGATGGGCATTGGCCCGCTGTGGTTGCGGCGGGATGGTATGGCGCCGGCAGTTGGTGAGCAGGTGCCCGAACCAATGGTTGCCGAGCAGCCGGCACCGCCCGTGGCGGCCGCGCCGACAGCGGCCGCCGTACCGATTGCCGGGATGGACTGGCCCCAGCTCAAGCAGGCTGTCGCCGGCTGTACTCGCTGCGATTTGTGCCGCGGCCGCACCAATACCGTGTTCGGAGTCGGCGACGAACGTGCGCGTTGGCTGTTCGTGGGCGAGGGGCCGGGCCGCCATGAAGATTTGCGCGGCGAACCGTTCGTGGGGCAGGCCGGCAAGCTGCTGGACAATATGTTGCTGGCGATGGGCCTGAAACGTGGCAATAACGCGTACATCGCCAATATCGTCAAATGCCGCCCTACCAACGAGAGCGGCCGCGACCGGCCGCCGACCGCCGAGGAAACCGCGGCCTGCCTGCCTTACCTGGAACGCCAGATCGCGTTGATCCAGCCCGCGGTCATCGTGGCGCTGGGCAAGACGGCGGCGCTGTCGTTGCTGGGTCTCGATCCCGACACCCCAGTGTCGCGCCTGCGCGGCACCGTGCACCGCTATGCGGAACGGCCGCTGATTGTCACCTATCATCCGGCGTACTTGTTGCGCAACCTGGCCGACAAGAAGAAGACATGGGCCGACCTGTGCCTGGCGCTGTCCGTCGATGCCGGCGCCGCCTGAAAGCGCCGGTTTCCAGTTGCAATTCCGGCAGCGCTGGGGGCATCTGCATGATCCGCATGTACGGACGCTCGCCTGGCTGCTGGATGCACCCGACCTGCTCGACGCGGCGGCGCCCTGCTGGCAGGGGCGTATCGCCAGCATCGGCCCGCTGTCCGCCGCCACCGCGGACTGGCTGGCGGCGCTCGATCGGGCGCCGGCGGAATTGCACGCATTCCTCGATATTCCGCCGTCCGGCATTCCGCCCTTTACCCGCCTCGGCCGCTACGCGGAAAAGCTGCTGGCGTTCTACCTGCATCGACAGGGGCGCCTGGTGGCGCACGGCTTGCAGGTAAGGGTAGGCGCCGGCACCACGATAGGCGAATTCGATTTTCTGCTGCGCGACGGCATGGCGCTGGTGCACTGGGAATTCGCGACCAAGCTCTATCTGCTGGAGCCGAACGGCGACGGCCGCCACGCCGATTATTTCGTCGGCCCCAATCTGGCGGACACCCTCGGCGCAAAAATCGGCAAGATCATGGACCGGCAGTTGGCGCTGTCCACGCATCCGGCGGCGCAGGCGGTTCTTCCGGAGCCGGTCGCAGCCGCGCAGGCGCTGGTCAAGGGCTGGCTCTTTTATCATGGCGCCACTCCCCCGCCGCCGAGTGGGGTGAGCGGAGCCCATTGCCGCGGATTCTGGTGCACTCTCGATGAATTGCGGGCCGGGCCCGAGCTGACGGCTGCGATATTGCCCCGGCTCGACTGGCTGGCCCCGGCCAGGTTGCCGGATCCAGCGGGAAGTCCGCGCGATGTGCTGGCAGAGCAGCTCGACGCCCGCTTTGCCGGCGACCGCATGCCGCAACTGGTGGCGTTATTGGCACCGCACGATGGATGGATGGTGGAAATCGACCGCGGCTTCGTGGTGCCGAACGACTGGCGGGGTCGTGCCGGCCGGCGCACGGCCGAGGCTGGCACGAAGTAAGCCGCTGCCCGTCCGGCATTCCTCGCCGGCAACTCAGTGCTTGTGCTCGCCGATCAGCGACATCGAATCGTGGTCGCGCTGGTTGGTCGCGTGCCGCCGCATGGCCAGCATCATGGTACCGGACACGAACAGGCCGAACATGATGATCACGAGATTCACATTCAGGTTCAGCCTGACCATCAATGCATACAGCATCAACATCGTCAGGACCGACAGGTTTTCATTGAAATTCTGTACTGCGATCGAATGGCCGGCACTCATCAGCACATGCCCGCGATGTTGCAGCAGCGCATTCATCGGCACCACGAAATAGCCGGACAGCGCGCCGACCAGGATCAGCAGCGCATAAGCGAGCCATACCGTGTGCACCAGCGTCATCATCATCACCAGCATGCCCATCGCAACGCCCAGAGGCATCACCGTCAGCGACCGCCGCAACGGCACGAAGCGTGCGGCCGCGCCGGCGCCGACCGCGACCCCGAGCGCGAAAATGCCTTGCAGCACCGCGGCGCGGTCGAGCGGCATACGCAGGGATTTCTCGGCCCACTTCAGCACGATGAACTGCAAGGTCGCGCCTGCCCCCCAGAACAGGGTGGTGACGGCCAGCGAGATCTGGCCCAGCCGGTCTTTCCACAGGGTCGAAAAACAGCGGGAGAAATCGGTAATCAGCTTGAAAGGATTGTGTTCCTGGTGGCGGTAGTGGGCGCCGGTATCGGGAATCCTGATATTGAACAGCATCGCGATCAGGTAGATTCCCATGATGACGGTCAGCGACGCCTGTGCCGGCGACGCCGCTCCCACATGGATCATCTGAAGATCGACCTGCATGATCGCGGACACGATGCGCGGATTGACCAGGGCGCCGCCGAGGACAGTGCCCAGGATGATGGAAACCACGGTCAACCCCTCGATCCAGCCGTTCGCGGCAACCAGCTTTTCCGGCGGCAGCAGCTCGGTAAGGATGCCGTATTTGGCCGGCGAATAGGCTGCGGCGCCGAAGCCGACCACCGCATACGCGATCAGCGGATGGACATGAAAGAACATCATGCCGCAGCCGACGATCTTGATCATGTTGGTCAACAGCATGACCCGGCCCTTGGGCAGGGAATCGGCGAACGCGCCGACGAAGGCGGCGAGCAGGACGTAGGAAAGAACGAAGAACAGTTTCAGCAGCGGCGTCATCCATGCCGGGGATTTCATCACTGCAAGTAATTCGATGGCCGCGATCAGGAGTGCGTTATCGGCAAGCGACGAAAAAAACTGTGCCGCCATGATGGTGTAAAAACCGCGATTCATCCGCATTTTATGAATTACCAATCTCTCTCCGCTCGCTCCGGCTTGCTTTATACCATGAAAGGTCGTCCAGCCCGGCGTTTGATTCCCGGCACCGGTCCTTGCTCCGGTAAAATGCAGGCTTGCTGTTTTTCATCCGCGCCTGACTCGCGCGACCATCTCCATGCCAAGACCGCTCGTCGCCACCATTCATGCCGCCGCGTTGCGGCACAACCTTGCCGTTGCGGCAAAATGCGCGGCTTCCGCCCGGGTCTGGGCAGTCGTCAAGGCAAATGCCTACGGGCACGGTTTGCAGCGGGCGGTGTATGCATTTTCGGCAGCCGACGGCCTGGCGCTGATTGAGCTGGACGCAGCGGTCGCGCTGCGTGAAATGGGCTGGCAAAAACCGATCCTGTTGCTCGAAGGCATTTTTCAGGCCGCCGACTTGCCGCTCGCGGCGAGCCGGGACGTGCAGCTTGCCGTGCACTGCACCGAGCAGATTGACATGCTGGAACGCGCACAGTTGCCGAATCCGGTCGATGTCCACCTGAAAATGAACAGCGGCATGAACCGCCTCGGCTTCAAGCCCGCCGCCTACCATGGCGCGTATGCAAGATTGCAGCGGATTCCGGCAGTGCGCAGCATTACCTTGATGACACATTTTGCGAACGCCGACGATCCGGACAATCCTGGACTGCCGTTGGCCGAACAGGCGCATCGTTTTGCGGCTGCCGCCGAAGGTCTGGCCGGATCGCGCTGCCTGTCGAATTCGGCGGCGGTGCTGTCGCACCCGGAATTTGCGGCCGACTGGGTGCGTCCCGGCATCATGCTGTATGGCGGATCACCGGGGGGGGCCAGCGCGGAGACGTTCGGACTCCGGCCGGGAATGACGCTGAGCAGCGAGATCATCGGCATCCAGCATATCGAGGCCGGCGATGCGGTCGGCTACGGCAGTCGTTTCGTCGCGTCGCGGCCGATGACGATCGGGGTGGTCGCTTGCGGCTATGCGGACGGCTATCCGCGCCATGCGCCGGACGGTACGCCGGTGCTGGTGAATGGTTGCAGGACCGGCCTGGTGGGACGGGTGTCGATGGATATGATGGCGGTCGACCTGACCGGCATAGCGGACGCGGCGATCGGCAGCAGCGTGACCTTGTGGGGAAACGGCTTGCCGATCGACGAGGTGGCCAACGCGGCCGGTACCATCGGCTATGAACTGATGTGCGCGCTGGCGCCGCGCGTGCGCGTGGTGGCGGACTGAGCGCCGCCTTCCTGAACTGAATTCTTCATGGCCAAACAGAAAACCAATTACACCTGTACCGAATGCGGCAGCGTGTCCGGCAAATGGGCCGGGCAGTGCGCCGGTTGCGGACAGTGGAACACGCTGGTCGAAACGCTGGTGGAAAGCGGCGGCAACCGTTTTTCCGGCCAGCATCAGGCCCTTGCGCAAACCGCGCCGGTGCTGAGCCTGGCCGACATCGAAGCGATCGATGTGCCGCGCTTCGGCACCGGCATCGAGGAATTCGACCGGGTGCTGGGCGGCGGCCTCGTGCCCGGCGGCGTGGTGCTGATCGGCGGCGATCCGGGCATCGGCAAGTCGACGCTGCTGCTGCAGGCGCTGGCCAACATGGCGCGCCAGAAAAAGGCGTTGTATGTCAGCGGCGAGGAATCCGGCGCCCAGATCGCACTGCGCGCGAAGCGGCTGGCGGTGGACGCGAAGGAACTGCTGCTGCAGGCGGAAATCCAGCTGGAAAAGATCCTCAATACGCTGGCCGAGCAGAAACCGGAAGTCGCGGTCATCGATTCGATCCAGACGCTGTATTCGGATGCCTTGACGTCGGCGCCCGGCTCGGTCGCGCAAGTGCGCGAGTGCGCGGCCCAGTTGACGCGGGTCGCGAAGCAGTCCGGCATCACCATCATCATGGTCGGCCATGTCACCAAGGAGGGCGCGCTGGCCGGTCCGCGCGTGCTCGAACATATCGTCGATACCGTGCTGTATTTCGAAGGCGACACGCATTCCAGCTTCCGGCTGGTGCGCGCGTTCAAGAACCGCTTCGGCGCGGTCAACGAGCTGGGCGTGTTCGCGATGACGGAAAAGGGATTGAAAGGCGTGTCCAATCCGTCCGCGCTGTTCCTGTCGCAGCACGACAACCAGGTCCCGGGTTCGTGCGTGATGGTGACGCAGGAGGGGACTCGGCCGCTGCTGGTGGAAGTGCAGGCGCTGGTCGATACCTCGCACGTGCCGAACGCCCGGCGGCTGTCGGTCGGCCTCGAACAGAACCGGCTGGCGATGCTGCTGGCGGTGCTGCACCGGCATGCGGCGATCGCCGCTTTCGACCAGGACGTGTTCATCAATGCGGTGGGCGGCGTCAAGATCACCGAACCGGCGGCCGACCTCGCGGTATTGCTCGCGATTCACTCTTCGATGCGCAACAAGGCGCTGCCGCGCGGACTGGTGGTGTTCGGCGAAGTCGGCCTGGCAGGAGAAATCCGGCCCGCGCCGCGCGGCCAGGAACGGCTGCGGGAAGCGGCGAAACTGGGTTTTTCGACCGCGCTGATCCCGAAGGCCAATGCGCCCAAGCAGAAAATCGAAGGCTTGACGATTATCGCGGTGGAGCGGATCGACGAAGCGTTGACGCGCGCGCGCGAGCAGGATTAAGACGTGGCAAGCAGCAGTTGCGCCGCCTGCAAGCCGCTGCGCACCGCGGACTCCAGCGTGGCAGGGTAGTCGCACGCGGTGTAGTCGCCGGCCAGCACCAGTCCGTCGCGCGCGGTTTCGTTGGTCGGGCGCTGCAATCGCGGCGTGCAGGAAAAGGTGGCGCGCTTTTCGGTGATCAGCCGGCTCCAGCGCGGTGTCGCGAGCGCCGGCATCTGCAATTCATGCGCCAGCTGCATCGTTATTTCCCCGGTCAGTGCAGCGTTGCCGGCTTCGATCGCGGCGCTCGATGCGCTGATCACGACTGCCAGCAGACCGGCCTGTCGCGGATCGAGCCAGCCGCGGTCGAATACGAACTGCCCCCAGTGTCGGCATGAAGCGTCGTCCTGCAACGCGAAAAACGGCGCCGCCAGCCGGAACGTGCTGTCGTATTGCAGGTAGCAGGTGCTGATCGGTTCGTAAGTCAGCGCCGCCAGCCCGGCGGTATCCGTAATCCCGTCCAGCAGGCCGACCGCCTGCGTTGGATGGGTCGCGATCACCAGTGCATCGAAGCGCTGCCAGGTTCCCGTGTCGACCTGCCAGCTTCCCGTATCGTCGCCGATCGTGCGTACCGCGCGTACCACGGTTCCGAGCCGTACGCTTCCTCCGTGCGCCTCGATAAAGGTGGCCGCGCGCTGCGGCAGCAGGGCACTGAGGTCGATCCTGGGCAGCAACATGTCGGAAGCGCTGCGACGCGCGCCCAGGCTGTCGCGCAATACGTTCAGGAATATCTGCGCCGATGCCCGTTCCGGCGGCGTGTTGAGCGCGGCGATGCAAAGCGGGCGCCACATCAGGCGCACCAGGCGCTCGGTCTGGTCGAAACGTTGCAGCAACTCGGTAACGCTGCAGTCGGCATGCAGCAGCCAGTCCATCCAGCGTGCAGTGGTGGAAAAGCGGGCGAGCGACAACTTGTCCTGGTAATCCAGTCCGCGCGCGCGAAGCAGGGCGGCCAGCATGTGCAGCGGAGCCGGAAGCCGGGGCGCGACGAAATCCATGCCGGCGGCGCCGGGATAGCGCATCTGCAGCGGCAGGCGCAGCAGCGCGTCGTCCGCCGCAATATCCAGCAGGCGAAGCAGGCGCAGCGTTTCGGCGTAGGCACCGAGCAGGATGTGCTGGCCGTTGTCGAGCGACAGGCCGTTGAGGTCGACCCGCCGGGCCCGCCCGCCGAGCGTGCGCGCCGCCTCGAACAAGGTGACATCGCAGCCGTTGCGCGACAATTCCACCGCCGCCGCACACCCCGCCCATCCTCCCCCCACCACCCCTATCTTCCGCGCAGCGGAAGACCGTCCGCTCCTCTCCCCCTTGCAGGGGGAGAGGTTGGGAGAGGGGGTAGAGAGTTCGAGGATGGTTACCCCAGCCCAGCGGCGCTCCTCTCCCCCTTGCAGGGGGAGAGGTTGGGAGAGGGGGGAGAGA
>CBIHOK010000046.1:0-22550 GCA_966211575.1 uncultured Noviherbaspirillum sp. | reverse complement strand
GGAGATCATTCTTCCAAACAATATGACATGGACCTGGAGACGATCCGCTCCAAGGTGCTGATGATGGGCGGACTGGTGGAAAGCCAGTTCAACGATGCGGTCGAATGCTTCCGCAATGGCGATGTCGCGCGCGCCGAAGAGGTGATCAAGGCGGACGACAACGTCAACCGGCTGGAAGTCTCGCTCGACGACGAATGCAGCCACCTGATCGTGCGGCGCCAGCCGGCCGCCAACGATCTGCGTACCGTGATGGCGACGCTGAAAGTGATTACCGACCTGGAACGCATCGGCGACGAGGCGACCAAGATCGCGCGTACCGCGAAGAGCCTGCACGAACGCGGCACCGTCGGCGTGCTCAACCATTACGAATCGATCCGGGTGATCGCGAACCGTTCGGCCAACCTGTTGCACGATGCGCTGGACGCGTTCGCGCGGCTGGACGCGGAGCAGGCGATCAAGATCATCACCGAGGATGCGGAAATCGACCATGAATTCCGTTCGGTATTGCGCACGATGATCACGTTCATGATGGAAGATCCGCGCACCATTTCCACCGCGCTCGATACGCTGTGGGTGGCAAAGGCGATCGAACGCATCGGCGACCATACCAAGAACATCGCCGAGTATGTGATCTACGTGGTCAAGGGCAAGGATATCCGGCACACCGATTACGTTTACAGCAAGCACGACAACGCAAGCTGACCATGGCGGTAGACAAGACCAACATCCTGATTGTCGAAGACGAGCCTTCGATCGCCGAACTGCTCACCTTCACGCTGCGCGAATCGGGCTGGAACACCTATGCGGTCAACAGCGCCGGCGAAGCCTGGGAATTCATCCAGCGGCGGCCGCCGCAACTGGTGCTGCTCGACTGGATGCTGCCCGACCAGAGCGGCTTGCGGCTGCTGTCCCGGATACGCGCGGATCGCCAGTTGAACGAGTTGCCGGTGATCATGCTGACCGCGAAGAGCATGGAAGAAGACAAGATCGCGGGACTCGACAACGGCGCCGACGACTACATCACCAAGCCGTTTTCACCGCGCGAGCTGACCGCCCGCATCAAGGCGCTGCTGCGGCGCAAGAGTCCGGAGCATGCGCAGAACCTGATGAAGGCGGGCCCGGTCGCGCTGGATCCCGTCAGCTGCTCGGTCACGCTGCACGATCAGAAGATCGATATCGGCCATGCCGAATTCAAACTGCTGAAATTCTTCCTGGCACACCCGGAGCGCGTGTTTTCGCGCAGCCAATTGCTCGACAAGGTATGGGGCGACCACGTGGTGATCGAGGAACGCACGGTGGACGTGCACGTGCTGCGGCTGCGCAAGGCGCTCAAGGATGCGGAATCGCTGATCCGCACCGTGCGCAGCGTCGGCTACATGCTGTCGGAAAAATGAGTTGATGAGCCCGCGCCTGCTATTCTGGGTTCCGGCGGTACTGCGCCTGGTACTGATCCTGCTCGGCGGGGCGGTGGTCTGGCATTTCTTCGGCCTTTTGTCAGGCCTGGTAGCAGCGCTGCTGGGCGTTATCGCCTTGCTGGTCGTGCAACTCGGTTATCTTTACCAGTTGTCCGACTGGCTCGACCACCCGGAAAGCGGGCGCCTGCCCGACGGCTGGGGATCATGGACCGACATTTTTTCGCGCCTCTACAAACTGCGGCGCGAGGATGAAAAAAGCCGGGCCGAACTGGCCGAATGGCTGACCCGCTTCCGGCAGGCGATGAGCATGCTGCCGGACGGTGTGGCCATCATGGACGACGTGCTGTTCCTGGAATGGTGCAACCAGGCCGCCGAAGCGCATCTTGGCCTGCGCCTCGACCGCGACAAGGGCCGGCGCGTGACCAACCTGGTTCGCAGCCCGGCCTTCATTGATTACATCATCCTTGGCCGCTACGACCAGCCGCTCACGCTCGGTCTGCGCGACCGCAAGCTGATCGTGCATATCATCCCGTTCGAAAACCGGCGCCAGATCCTGGTTACCCACGACGCCACCGAGGCGGAGCGGATCGAAATGATGCGGCGCGACTTCATCGCGAACGCATCGCACGAATTGCGCACCCCGCTGACCGTGATCAACGGTTTCCTCGAAATCGCCGGCAGCCAGCCCAACCTCGACCTGCAGACCCGGATGAACCACCTGAAGCTGATGGCCGAGCAGGGGCAGCGCATGCAGAACCTGGTGGAAGACATGCTGACGCTGACCCGGCTGGAATCGGTCGAATATCCGCTGCGCCCGGAGCACGTGAACATCCGGTTGCTGCTGGAACAGATCCTGCAGGAAGCACGCGCGCTGTCGGGTGGTCGTCATCGGATTTCGCTCGAAGTCGACGGCCCGGACATCAAGGGCAGCGCCGACGAACTGCGCAGCGCGTTCGGCAACCTGGCCTCCAACGCAGTGCGCTACACGCCGGAACACGGCAGTATCCGGCTGAGCTGGAAACTGGCCGAAGGCAGCCCGCAATTCAGCGTCGAGGACACCGGGATCGGCATTCTCCCCGAACACATTTCACGCCTGACCGAACGTTTCTACCGGGTCGACAAGAGCCGTTCGCGCGAAACGCGTGGCACCGGCCTGGGATTGGCCATCGTCAAGCACGTGCTGCTGCGGCATGATGCGTCGCTGCTGATCGATTCGGTACCGGACAAGGGCAGCACCTTTACCGTACGCTTCCCCGCCAGGGCGGTTTGCGAACCGGACTGAGGCGGGCCGGCTTCCGCTACAATGCCTGTGTTTCGCTCCGGCATTCCATTTCCATGGAGCACCGGGCGCTCCCGAACCTGCTCGCTGTCCGATGTTCCGTATTTTCCATATCCGCCTGCTCAAGCCCGCCCATTTCCTGCTGCCGATCGTGTTCGCGCTCGCCGCCTGCGTCACCCCGCCGCCGGTTCAAACACCTTCTCCAGCGCCGGCCGAGGTTGCCGCCAGGCCGCCGCGGCCGATCAGGATCGGGCTGGCGCTGGGCGGCGGCGCGGCGCGCGGTTTCGCTCATGTCGGCGTGATCAAGGAACTGGAGGCGCAGGGCATCGTGCCGGATATCGTGGTC
Source organism: uncultured Noviherbaspirillum sp. (assembly GCA_966211575.1). Lineage (GTDB taxonomy): Bacteria > Pseudomonadota > Gammaproteobacteria > Burkholderiales > Burkholderiaceae_D > Noviherbaspirillum. The sequence goes on along the minus strand of CBIHOK010000046.1, from coordinate 19,510 downwards.
GGCACCAGCGCCGGCAGCCTGGTCGGTGCGTTATATGCGGCCGGGAACAACGGTTTTGCGCTCAATAAGTTGGCGCTGCAAATGGACGAAGCAGCAATTTCCGACTGGTCGGTGCCGCTGTTCGCAAGGGCCAGCGGCGTGATCAAGGGGGATGCGCTGCAGCACTACGTGGACCGCGCGGTGCACGGCGTGCCGCTCGAAAAGCTGAAGATCCCATTCGGCGCGGTGGCCACGGATCTCGGCAGCGGCCAGCCCATCCTGTTCCGGCGCGGCGATACCGGGATCGCGGTGCGCGCTTCGTCCGCCGTGCCCGGCGTGTTCCAGCCGGTCACGATCGGTGGACACGTCTATGTCGACGGCGGACTGGTGGCACCGGTCCCGGTACGATTCGCGCGCGAGATGGGCGCCGATTTCGTGATTGCCGTCAATATATCTTCCCAGCCGGATCCCCAGCCGTCCTACGGAACCCTCGATATCCTGCTGCAAACCTTCGCGATCATGGGACAGACCGTCAATCGCTACGCGCTGAAGGATGCCGACATCGTAATCCAGCCGCAGCTCGATGGCATGAAAGGCAACGATTTTCAGGGGCGCAGCAAGGCGATCCTGGCCGGTGAACAGGCGGCGGCAGCCGTCATGCCGGAGCTCAAGCGCAAGCTGGAAGCGATGCGGGAACGCTGAACCGCTGGGCGGGGGCGGCGCCTTACTGGTCGCGCGGCTCCACGATCCGGCGCGCGCCATTGAAGCGCCGCTTCCAGTAAGCGATATCCATGCTCTCGATACGGACTTCGCCACCCGTGGAGGGCGCGTGGATGAATTTGTCGTCGCCAAGATAAATGCCGACATGCGAGAAACGGCGCCGCAGCGTGTCATAAAACACCAGGTCGCCGGGCTTCAAGTCGCGAATATCCACTTTTTCCCCGATCCGGCTGATTTCCTGCGCGGTGCGCGGCAGGTCGGTTCCCCACACCGCCTTGTACAGATAACGCACCAGGCCGCTGCAGTCGAGGCCGCTTTCCGGCGCGTCGCCGCCGTAGCGGTAACGGATGCCGATCAGGCCAATTGCCCGTATCACCAGTTCCGATGTGCGCGACGACAACGCGTGCAGCCGGGCCAGCGCGGTGGAGGAGGGCGCCGGCGGCGGCTCCGCGCCCCGGCTGGGGACGGCCACGAGCGCTGCTGCGGCGATTGCGCAACAGGCCGCCAGGCAAAACCGGGCGCGGGAGAATTGATGGGAGAGTGCCATTTCGTGTATTTATTTTATGCTGCACGACGCCTGCAATGTAAGCGAAGCCGTGAATGCTGTCAAAATCCAGGACATCGCGTTATGCTTGCGCAAGAAACATTGATTGACGGTTTAACATGACCATACAGACACTGACCGATATATCCGTCAAGCCGCGGGTCTTGATTGCGGACGATTCGCGCATCGTGCGCGCGACGCTGATCAAGCACATCGAAGGCATGTTCGAGTTTCGCGAAGCGCTGGATGGCGAGCAGGCGTGGGAAATGCTGCTGCTCGACCCCGGAATCCGCGTGGTCATCACCGATCTGACCATGCCCAAGCTGGACGGTTATGGATTGTTGCGGCGCATCCGCAATTCCAAGGTTTCCCGCATCCGCGATATCCCGGTCGTGGTCGTTTCCGGCAGCGACGAGGAGCAGGAGCGCCGCCGGGCAAGGGAGGCAGGCGCCACCGACCTGATCACCAAGGGTATCGGGACCGCCCAGTTGCTGTCCCGGCTCGACATCCTGTCGCGCCTGGTCACCACCCAGCGCGATTTCGAGCGCAGCCTGGAAGCGCTGGCGCGCAAGGCCCCGGCCGCGCCGGAATGCGAACTGGAGCCGCTGCAGTCGTATCGCGAGCAGGCGGCGGCGGTGCTGGCGGCGGCAGTGAAGAACGGCCGCAATTTCGTGTTGCTGAACGTCCGGGTCGGCGTCCGCCAGGCCGATTCCGAAGGCGCGGCGACGGTGCCGCCGGCAGCGGTGGCGGAAGCCATCGCGCGCCTGCTGCAAGCCACCGTGCGCGAGAGCGACTATGTCGCCCGTACCGGGGAGGCCGAATTCGCGGTCGCAACGGGCAGCATCAATTTTGACGCCGCCAGGATCTTCGCGGAGCGGGTTTGCCGGGCGATCGTGAGCGCCAACCTTGTTCCCGATGAGCGCCTGGCGCTGGTGGCGAGTTGCGGACTGGCGGCATTGAGCGAAGACGCATCGCCCGTATTGAAGCCGAAGCTGGAAAAACTGTGCGAAATTGCACAGAGGCGTTCCCGGCTCGGCCTGAAACACGCCATTACCGGCGTGGTAGGGAAGGAAGAGGAAACCCTGCTCCAGCAGGACGGCGGCTGGCACGCCAACGAAGAAACGCCGCGCAGGGGAACGGAAGCGGGCGAGGATGGCGTCCCCGAACTCGCCACGTTGCTGCAGTGGATCAAGGAAGGGCGGCGCGACGAAGTGCTGCCGCATATCGGCAAGTTTGCCGCGGAGCTGCGGCCGCTGGTTGATTTGGTGTTGCAGCATGGGAAGAGCTGACGGATCCGCCTGCGGCGGGATCGAGGCTATCGTACAATCCTGCCTTCATTCACAGGGAGGACCCATGCAATCGAAACAAATCCTGACCCTTGACGATGTCAAGAAGATCGCCGCCGCCGCGGAAGCCGAAGCGCGTGCGAACAAGTGGGCAGTGACGATTTCCATCGTGGACGACGGCGGCCATCTGTTATGGCTGCAACGGCTGGACGGCGCAGCGCCGATTTCGGCCAGCATCGCGCCGGCCAAGGCAAAGACGGCAGCGCTCGGTTGCCGCGAAACCAAGATCTACGAAGACATGATCAACCACGGCCGTTTCTCTTTCATGAGCGCGCCGGTGCTTGAGGGCATGCTCGAAGGCGGCGTCCCGGTCATGGTCGGCGGCCAGTGCGTCGGCGCGGTCGGCGTATCCGGCGTCAAGTCGAGCGAGGACGTGCAAATCGCCAAGGCAGGAATTGCCGCGCTCGGTATCTGAACAAGCGGATAGCGCCGGCATGCCCTCCACGCGGCATGCCGGCGGCAGGCGGAAAGGGGCGGAGCGACATGGAATCGATGTTTGCGGCATTGCCGCAAAACCGGTTTCCGGCTATAATCGTAGGGTTTAGCCAAATTAATCCGCCGTAGCGCTTACCCCCTATCATTTCGTCCCAAAAAGACTTCGAACCGAAAGCGCAAGGCGTTTGGTCGACGGTCGTTCTGGCGCGGCGCAGCGGCGGTAACCATCTAGGAGTTACCCTTGCTGCCATTTTTTTCTGGCCAATCAGTTCCGGCCATACTTGCGCTTGCAGACGGGTCCATTTTTCAGGGTTTTTCCATCGGAGCTTCCGGTCATACGATCGGCGAAGTCGTGTTCAACACGGCGATGACCGGCTACCAGGAAATCCTGACCGACCCCAGCTACAGCCGCCAGATCGTCACCCTGACCTATCCTCACATCGGCAACGTCGGCGTCAATGAAGAAGACGTCGAGGCCGGCAAGATCCACGCCGCCGGCCTGATCATCAAGGACCTGCCGCTGCTGACTTCCAATTTCCGCTCGCAGCAGAGTCTTTCCGATTACCTGAAGTCGGAAAACGTGGTCGGCATCGCCGGCATCGACACCCGCAAGCTGACCCGCATCCTGCGCGAGAAAGGAGCGCAGAACGGCGCGATCCTGGCCGGCGAAGCCAACGTCGAAAAGGCGCTGGCGCTGGCAAAATCGTTCCCGGGGCTGTCCGGCATGGACCTGGCGAAGGTGGTGTCGACGCCCAGCAGCTACGTCTGGACCCAGTCCGAATGGCGGCTCGGCGCCGGCTACGGCAAGCAGGAACAGCCGAAGTATCACGTGGTCGCGTTCGATTACGGCGTCAAGTACAACATCCTGCGCATGCTGGCCGAGCGCGGCTGCAAGGTGACGGTGCTGCCGGCACAGGCGAGCGCGGCCGAGGCGCTGGCGCTCAACCCGGACGGCATCTTCCTGTCCAACGGTCCGGGCGACCCGGAACCGTGCGACTATGCGATCGCCGCCACGAAGGAATTGATCGAGCGTGGAATCCCGACCTTCGGCATCTGCCTCGGACACCAGATCATGGCGCTGGCTTCCGGCGCGAAGACGCTGAAAATGAAATTCGGCCACCACGGCGCCAACCACCCGGTGCAGGATCTCGATACGAAGCAGGTGATGATCACCTCGCAGAACCACGGTTTCGCGGTCGACCAGGCGACGCTGCCGGCCAACTGCCGCGTCACCCACGTATCGCTGTTCGACGGTTCGCTGCAGGGCTTCGAGCGCACCGACCGGCCGGCATTCTGCTTCCAGGGACACCCGGAAGCATCACCGGGGCCGCACGACATCGCCCCGCTGTTCGACCGATTCATCGATCTCATGGCGCAGGCAGACAAGCAGGCGAAGACGGAGAAAATCAGCAATGCCTAAGCGTTCAGACATCAAGAGCATCCTGATCATCGGCGCCGGTCCGATCATCATCGGCCAGGCCTGCGAATTCGACTACTCGGGCGCCCAGGCCTGCAAGGCGCTGCGCGAAGAGGGTTATCGGGTCATCCTGGTCAACAGCAATCCGGCGACCATCATGACCGATCCGGAAATGGCGGACGTCACCTATATCGAGCCGATCACCTGGCAGGTGCTCGAGCGCATCATCGACAAGGAGCGGCCGGACGCGATCCTGCCGACCATGGGCGGCCAGACCGCGCTCAACTGCGCGCTGGACCTGTGGCGCAACGGCGTGCTCGACAAGTACAAGTGCGAACTGATCGGCGCCACGCCTGAAGCAATCGACAAGGCGGAGGACCGGCAGAAGTTCAAGAATGCGATGACCAAGATCGGCCTCGGCTCGGCGCGCTCCGGCATCGCCCATTCGATGGATGAATCCTGGGCGGTGCAGAAGGAACTCGGCTTCCCGGTCATCATCCGGCCGTCGTTCACGATGGGCGGTACCGGCGGCGGCATCGCGTACAACCCGGAAGAGTTCGAAACCATCTGCAAGCGCGGGCTGGAAGCCTCGCCGACCTCCGAACTGCTGATCGAGGAATCGCTGATCGGCTGGAAAGAGTTCGAGATGGAAGTGGTGCGCGACAGGAAGGACAACTGCATCATCGTCTGCTCGATCGAGAACCTGGACCCGATGGGCGTGCACACCGGCGACTCGATCACCGTGGCGCCGGCGCAGACGCTGACCGACAAGGAATACCAGATCATGCGCAATGCGTCGCTCGCGGTGCTGCGCGAGATCGGCGTCGACACCGGCGGTTCCAACGTGCAGTTCGCAGTCAATCCGAAGGATGGACGCATGATCGTGATCGAGATGAACCCGCGCGTGTCGCGTTCGTCGGCGCTGGCTTCGAAGGCAACCGGCTTCCCGATCGCGAAGGTGGCCGCCAAGCTGGCGGTCGGCTTCACGCTCGACGAACTGCGCAACGAGATCACCGGCGGCGCCACCCCGGCCTCGTTCGAGCCGAGCATCGACTACGTGGTCACCAAGGTGCCGCGTTTCGCGTTCGAGAAATTCCCGGCTGCCGACAGCCACCTGACCACCCAGATGAAGTCGGTGGGCGAGGTGATGGCGATCGGCCGCACCTTCCAGGAATCGTTCCAGAAGGCACTGCGCGGCCTCGAAGTCGGCGTCGACGGCATGAACGAGAAGACCACCGATCGCGAAACCATCGAGGAAGAACTCGGCGAGCCGGGTCCGGAACGGATCTGGTACGTCGGCGACGCGTTCGCGCAGGGCTTCTCGCTGGAAGAAGTGCACCAGCTGACCCACATCGATCCGTGGTTCCTGGTGCAGATCAAGGAAATCGTCGACATCGAATTGTGGCTCGAGCAGCAGTCGCTGGAGCAGCTCGACAAGGCGCTGCTGTTCAAGCTCAAGCAGAAGGGTTTCGCCGACCGCCGGCTGGCCAAGCTGCTGAAGACGACCGATGCCGCGGTGCGCGAACGCCGCCGCGAACTGGGCGTGCGCCCGGTCTACAAGCGGGTCGATACCTGCGCGGCCGAGTTCGCCACCCGCACCGCCTACATGTACTCGACCTACGAGGAAGAGTGCGAATCGCAGCCGACCGGCAACAAGAAGATCATGGTGCTGGGCGGCGGCCCGAACCGGATCGGGCAGGGCATCGAATTCGACTACTGCTGCGTGCACGCGGCGCTGGCGATGCGCGAGGACGGCTATGAAACCATCATGGTCAACTGCAACCCGGAAACCGTGTCGACCGACTACGATACTTCCGACCGCCTGTATTTCGAACCGCTGACGCTGGAAGACGTGCTCGAGATCGTCGACAAGGAAAAGCCCTACGGCGTGATCGTGCAGTACGGCGGCCAGACGCCGCTGAAGCTGGCGCTCGACCTCGAGGCGAACGGCGTGCCCATCGTCGGCACGTCGCCCGACATGATCGACGCGGCCGAAGACCGCGAGCGCTTCCAGAAGCTGCTGCAGGACCTGAACCTGCGCCAGCCGCCGAACCGTACCGCGCGTACCGAGGAAGAGGCGCTGCGGCTGGCGCAGGAAATCGGCTACCCGCTGGTGGTGCGCCCGTCCTACGTGCTGGGCGGCCGCGCGATGGAAATCGTGCATGAACAGCGCGACCTGGAGCGCTACATGCGCGAAGCGGTCAAGGTGTCGAACGATTCGCCGGTGCTGCTCGACCGCTTCCTGAACGATGCGATCGAAGTCGACGTCGACTGCCTGTCCGACGGTGCCCGCACCTTCATCGGCGGCGTGATGGAACACATCGAACAGGCCGGCGTCCACTCCGGCGACTCGGCCTGCTCGCTGCCGCCGTACTCGCTGTCGCAGGACACGATCGCCGAGCTGAAGCGCCAGACCGCGCTGATGGCGAAGGGCCTGAACGTGGTGGGCCTGATGAACGTGCAGTTCGCGATCCAGCAGCAGGAAATCGACGGCCGCATGCAGGACATCGTCTACGTGCTGGAAGTGAATCCGCGCGCCTCGCGCACCGTGCCCTACGTGTCGAAGGCAACCGGGCTGCAGCTGGCGAAGATCGCCGCGCGCTGCATGGTCGGCCAGTCGCTCGACAGCCAGGGCATAGGCGAGGAAGTGGTGCCGCCGTATTACAGCGTGAAGGAAGCGGTGTTCCCGTTCGTGAAGTTCCCCGGCGTCGATACCATCCTCGGCCCGGAAATGAAATCGACCGGCGAGGTGATGGGCGTGGGCAAGACCTTCGGCGAAGCCTTCGTCAAGTCGCAACTCGGTGCCGGCGTACGCCTGCCGACTTCGGGCAAGGTGTTCCTGAGCGTGAAGAACAGCGACAAGCCGCAGGCGGTGCAGGTCGCGCGCGACCAGGTCAAGCTGGGATTCTCGGGGGTGGCCACCAAGGGAACCGCGGCGGCGATCGAGGCCGCCGGCATTCCGGTGGGAACCGTCAACAAGGTGGTCGAAGGGCGGCCGCATGTGGTCGACATGATCAAGAACAATGAAATTGCGCTGGTCATCAACACCGTCGAGGAAAAACGCAGCGCGATTGCCGATTCGCGTGCGATCCGGACCTCGGCGCTGCTGGCTCGCGTGACCACCTACACCACCATTGCCGGCGCCGAAGCGGCGGTCGAAGGCATGCGTCATCTTGACGAGCTGCATGTCTACGATTTACAAGGTCTGCATAAAACCTTACACTAGACCGTAAATCACGACTTCAGCCACAGAGGTCACAGACGATCCCGACATGTTCGGGATTATTTGTGACCTCTGTGGTTTTCATTTTATCGATTGGAAATCATGAGTACTGTTCCCATCACCAAGCGCGGCGCCGAGCTCCTGAAGGAGGAGTTGCAGCGCCTGAAGAGCAAGGATAGGCCGGCCGTCATCAATGCGATCGCGGAAGCGCGCGCCCAGGGCGACCTGTCGGAAAACGCCGAATACGACGCGGCAAAGGAGCGCCAGAGCTTCATCGAGGGTCGTATCGCCGAACTGGAAGGCAAGCTGAGCGCCGCTCAGATCATCGATCCGGCTACCCTGGATGCCGACGGCCGCGTCGTGTTCGCGTCGACGGTCGACCTGGAAGACCTGGAATCGGGGCAGAAGGTCACTTACCAGATCGTGGGCGAGGATGAGGCCGACCTGAAGGAATTGAAAGTCTCGGTGACCTCGCCAATCGCGCGCGCGATGATCGGCAAATACGCGGGCGACGTGGTCGAGGTGAACGCGCCGTCGGGCGTGCGCGAATACGAAGTCCTCGAAGTCCGTTACGTCTGACGCCGATGATTGCCGCCCGTGCCCGCTTCCTGGTCACCGCATTCTGGGTGGGGAGCCTGTGGACGGTCGGCTACCTGGTGGCGCCGACCCTGTTCGCGACCCTGGGCGACCGAGTGCTTGCTGGTACCGTCGCCGGCAATATTTTCCGGGTGGAGGCGTGGGTATCGGTCGGCTGCGGGCTGGCGTTGTTGCTGCTGAACAGGCTCGACAAGCCCGAAACCGGTGCCGTTGCGCGGCGCCCGCTGCAGGGGTTGATCATTGCGATGCTGGTCTGCACGCTGGTCGGTTACTTCGCTATCGAGCCGTTCATGGCCGCGTTACGCGAGGGAGCGGGGCTGGGGGGAGTGATGCAGTCGGCCGCGCGTACCCGTTTCGGCATCCTGCACGGCCTGTCTTCCGTATTCTATCTGGCCGAAAGCCTGCTCGGGGTGCTGCTTTTACTGCGTACGCGCTGATCCCGCCGCGGCGGGAGAGGCCTTCAGCCGCGCCCCAGGGCGGATTTCTTGGTGCTGGTCTGGCGCGGTTTGGCTCGCTTGATATTGCCGCCCGCGGTCACGCGTTCGTTGCCTTTGAGAACGACCTTGCTCACGGTTGGACGCTTGGTGCCGCTCGGACTGGGCTTGACGATCGTTACCTCGCGCAATCCCTTGCCGCGCTTTTCGCTGCGTTCCTTGCGTTCTTCCTTTTTCGGACGGTACAGCACGAGCAGCTTGCCGATATGCTGGATCGGGGCCGCATCCAGTTTCTCGCATATGGTTTCGTACATCTGGATGCGGGCGTCGCGGTCGTCGCCGAATACGCGTACCTTGATCAGGCCGTGCGCGTTCAGGCTGCTATCGATTTCCTTCAGTACCGAAGGCGTCAGTCCCGCTTCGCCGACGATGACGACCGGGTGCAGCGCGTGGGCGTCGGCGCGCAGTGCGCTGCGTTCGGCCGGTGTGAGTTTCAACATGATTTTTAGTCCTTGAGGAGCCGTTTTCCTGGCGAATCAGGCTCGGAAACCCGGTATTCTACGCGAATGGCAAAGAACAAATTCAACAAAAACTGGCTGCACGACCATATCAACGATCCTTACGTCCGACTGGCGCAGAAGGAAGGCTACCGCGCACGCGCCGCCTACAAGCTGAAGGAAATCGACGAAGACGAGAAGCTGGTGAAGCCGGGGCAGATCATCGTCGACCTCGGCTGCACGCCGGGGAGCTGGTCGCAGTATGTACGCAACAAGCTGGCCGGGCAGGCCGGCGGCGGCATCAACGGCACCATCATCGGGCTGGACATGCTGCCGATGGAGCCGATTGCCGACGTCCACTTCATCCAGGGCGACTTTCGCGAACAGGAAGTGCTGGAGCAGCTGGAACGGGTGGTGGCCGGGCGCAAGGTCGACCTGGTCTTGTCCGACATGGCGCCCAACCTGTCCGGTGTGGCGGTAACGGACGCCGCGCGGGTCGAGCATATCATCGAACTGGCGATCGAATTTGCGCAGGCTCACATGAAACCTTCGGGAGCACTGCTCGTCAAATGTTTCAATTCGACCGGTTACACGCAGCTCGTGGAAAAATTCAGGCAGGAATTCAAAACTGTCGTCCAGAAGAAACCCAAGGCCAGCAGGGACAAGTCATCCGAAGTCTTTTTGCTGGGAAAAGTATTGAAAAATCCGGTCCAGCACTGAATTGATTGCTTGATAAGCCTTGATTTTCAGGGGCTTAGCCGCACATGCTTTCTGGCAGGCGCCAGATATTGCAGGTAGAATCAAACTTACAAGTATTGTAAATAGGCGCGAGGGCGTCTAAGGAGTTCCAGTGAACAACATGTTTTCCAAAGCCGCCATCTGGGTGGTCATCGCCTTGGTACTTTTCACGGTATTCAAGCAGTTCGATGGTCACACGCTGGCGAGCGGCGCCACCCCGGTTGCCTATTCGGATTTCCTCGACCAGATCCACTCCAAGCATATCCGGGAAGCGATCATCGAAGACCGTCAGATCGTGGCTACCACCACCGACGGCAAGAAAATCAAGACCGCGGTCACCTACCTGGACCGTGGCCTGATCGGCGACCTGATCAACAACGGCATCAAGTTCGACGTCAAGCAGCCGGAAGAGCAGTCTTTCCTGTCGCAAGTCTTCATTTCCTGGTTCCCGATGCTGCTTCTGATCGGCGTCTGGATCTTCTTCATGCGCCAGATGCAGGGGGGCGGCAAGGGCGGGGCATTCTCGTTCGGCCGCTCGAAGGCGCGCATGCTGGATGAAGCGAGCAATACCGTGACCTTCGCCGACGTCGCCGGCTGCGACGAAGCGAAGGAGGAAGTCCAGGAGCTGGTCGACTTCCTGCGCGATCCTACCAAGTTCCAGAAACTCGGTGGCCGCATCCCGCGCGGCGTGCTGATGGTTGGGCCTCCGGGTACCGGTAAAACCCTGCTGGCGCGTGCGATCGCCGGCGAAGCGAAGGTGCCGTTCTTCACCATTTCCGGTTCCGACTTCGTCGAAATGTTCGTCGGCGTCGGCGCGTCGCGCGTGCGCGACATGTTCGAGAACGCGAAGAAGCATTCGCCCTGCATCGTGTTCATCGACGAAATCGATGCGGTCGGCCGCCATCGGGGCGCCGGCATGGGCGGCGGCAACGACGAACGCGAGCAGACGCTGAACCAGTTGCTGGTGGAAATGGACGGCTTCGAGGCCAATTCCGGCGTGATCGTGATCGCCGCCACCAACCGTGCCGACGTGCTCGACAAGGCCTTGCTGCGGCCGGGCCGCTTCGACCGCCAGGTGATGGTCGGCCTGCCCGACATCCGCGGCCGCGAGCAGATCCTGTATGTCCATATGCGCAAGGTGCCGATCGCGCCCGACGTGAAGGCCGATATCCTGGCCCGCGGCACGCCCGGATTCTCGGGCGCCGACTTGGCCAACCTGGTCAACGAGGCGGCGCTGTTTGCCGCCCGCCGCAGCAAGCGGCTGGTGGAAATGCAGGACTTCGAGGATGCGAAGGACAAGATCGTGATGGGCCCGGAGCGCAAGTCGGCCGTGATGCGCGAAGAAGAGCGCCGCAATACCGCGTTCCACGAGTCCGGCCACGCGGTGGTGGCGAAGCTGCTGCCGAAGGCGGACCCGGTGCACAAGGTGACGATCATGCCGCGCGGTTATGCGCTCGGCCTGACTTGGCAATTGCCCGAACATGATCGCGTGAACATGTACAAGGACAAGATGCTGGAGGAAATCGCGATCCTGTTCGGCGGCCGCATCGCCGAAGAGATCTTCATGCACCAGATGTCGACCGGCGCTTCCAACGACTTCGAACGCGCGACCAAGCTGGCGCGGGCGATGGTCACGCGCTACGGCATGTCGGCCACCATGGGCACCATGGTGTACGAGGACAGCGAACAGGATGCGTACTTCGGCCGGATGACTGCCAAGACCGTGTCGGAAGCGACCCAGCAGAAGGTGGACAATGAAATCCGCCTGATCCTCGACGGCCAGTACGCATTGTCGCGCCGCCTGCTCGAAGAGAACCGCGACAAGGTCGAGACGATGGCCAACGCGTTGCTCGAATGGGAAACGCTGGATGCCGACCAGATCAACGACATCATGGACGGACGCGAGCCGCGGCCACCGAAAGCCGGACTGCCGGCCAAGCGCTCGGCATCGGACAATTCTTCCGGTGGCATGTCGCCGAACGCAACCGCACCGGCCTGACCGGAATGCGATAGCCGGTTTTGTTTGTGAGCAAGGGTGAGGAGAAATCCTCGCCCTTTTTGTTTGTGGGATTGAAAGATGGACAGTTACCTGCAATGCGGCCGCTTCCGGCTCGCCCTCGGGGGAGCCGGGGCACGGCCGCTGGTAATGGGAATTCTCAACGTGACTCCGGACTCGTTTTCGGACGGCGGCCGCTTCAATGCGCTGGATGCGGCGCTGTCGCACGCGGAGCGCATGATCGCCGACGGCGTCGACATCATCGATATCGGCGGCGAATCGAGCCGGCCCGGCGCAGCCGCCTTGCCGCTGCAGCAGGAACTGGAGCGGGTATTGCCGGTGGTATACGCGTTGCGCGATTGCGGCAAACCGATATCGGTCGACACCTACAAGCCGGAAGTCATGCGTGAAGCGGTAGCGGCTGGCGCCGACATGATCAATGACATAAACGGATTCCGGGCGAACGGAGCATTGAGCGCAGTCAGCAATAGCGATTGCGGCTTGTGCATCATGCATATGCTGGGCGAACCGGCCACCATGCAACACAATCCCGAGTACGGCGACGTCACTGCAGAAGTGATCGACTTCCTGCAAGCCCGGGTGGCCGATGCCGAGCGCGCGGGGATCGTGCCGCAGCGGATCTGCATCGATCCCGGCTTCGGCTTCGGCAAGGCGCTCGGCCATAATCTTGCGTTGTTGCGCGATCTTGGTAAGATTGCGGCCGATCTCGACCTGCCGCTGCTGGCAGGCATGTCGCGCAAGTCGATGGTGGGGGCGCTGACCGGCAAACCGGTGGAACGGCGCATGGCCGGCAGCATCGCCGCAGCACTGGCGGCCGCGCAGAATGGCGCCGCCATCATCCGGGTTCACGACGTGGCGGAAACCGTCGATGCGCTCACTGTATGGTGCGCGATTTCACAAGCAAAACAGGAAACAGCAGCATGACAAGAAAATATTTCGGTACCGACGGCGTAAGAGGCCGGGTGGGAACAGCACCGATTACGCCGGACTTCATCATGAAACTCGGTTATGCGGCGGGCCGCGTACTCGCTCAGGCCGACGACGGCGGCAGCAAGCCGGCAGTCCTGATCGGCAAGGACACGCGCATTTCCGGCTACATGCTGGAAGCGGCGCTGGAAGCCGGTTTTTCCGCAGCCGGGGTCGATGTGGTGCTGGCGGGCCCGATGCCCACGCCGGCCATCGCCTACCTGACGCGCGCGTTGCGGCTGGCTGCGGGTGTGGTGATCTCCGCTTCGCACAACCCGTACCAGGACAACGGAATCAAGTTCTTTTCGGCGTCCGGCAACAAGCTGCCGGACGCGGTGGAGGCGGCCATCGAAGCGGCGCTCGAGGCGCCGATCGCATGCGTTGCTTCCGAAAGCCTGGGCAAGGCCAAGCGCCTCGACGATGCCCAAGGCCGCTACATCGAATTCTGCAAGAGCACCTTCCCGAATGAACTCGACTTGCGCGGCCTGAAGATCGTGGTCGATTGCGCGCATGGCGCTGCCTATCACATCGCGCCCGACGTCTTCCACGAACTCGGCGCCGAGGTGATCTCGATTGGGAATGAACCGAACGGCTTGAACATCAACGAGCGTGTGGGTGCGACCGCGCCCGCCGCACTGGCTGCGGCAGTGACTGCACACGGCGCAGACCTCGGCATTGCGCTCGACGGCGATGCCGACCGCTTGCTGATGGTCGATGCCGACGGTCGTATCTACAACGGCGACGAATTGCTGTACGTGATGGCGCGCGACCGGATGGCGACTGCGCCGATCGAAGGCGTGGTCGGCACGCTGATGACCAATATGGCGCTGGAAGTCGCGTTCCGGCAGATGGGATTGGGGTTCGAGCGTGCCAAGGTGGGCGACCGCTACGTGCTGGAAATCCTGCAGCAGCGCGGCTGGCTGGTCGGCGGCGAAGGATCGGGCCACCTGCTGTTCCTCGACAAACATACCACCGGCGACGGCATCGTTTCGGCGTTACAAGTGCTTTCCGCATTGAAGCGCAGCGGCAACACTCTCGCCGAAGCTACCGCAGACCTGGTGCTGTATCCCCAGACCTTGGTCAACGTAAAGGTCACATCGGGCTTCGATTGGCAAAAATGTCTTCCGCTGATGGAGGAAAAGGAAGTGGTCGAAGCCGAGCTGGGCGATGCCGGGCGGGTGCTGATTCGTCCGTCCGGTACCGAGCCCCTGATACGGGTGATGGTGGAAGCACAAAGCGCGGAACTGGCCGCAGCAATGGCGCGCCGCATCGCCGACAAGATCGTGTCCTGAAGCATCGGTCCGGCTCCGTTTTTAAATTGACCGTACCCACCTGGGCCGGTATGATGCGTGTTCTCTCGGGGCGTAGCGCAGCCTGGTAGCGCACCTGATTTGGGATCAGGTGGTCGGACGTTCGAATCGTCTCGCCCCGACCATATTATGCAGGAATGACGCGGGTTTTAATGATAGTGCATACTAACATTTGCCCGCGTCTCTAATATTCCTCTAATCCCTCTCTAATATTATTTCTTCAACTTCGGGATTTTCAGTCGCACATTGGAGACTGGAACCTCCCGCTGCTTGATGTAAATCGCCGTCGTTTCCACATCCGTGTGTGCACCCGCGACGCGCAAGTCTTCCATGCTGTGGCCAGCCTTCATGCCATCGGTCAGGGCCTTTGCGCGGATATCCTTGACTGTGTACTTCCGTTCCGCCAGGCCAGCACGGTCGCAGGCATCCTTCCAGGCGTCGCGTACGGCAGCCGCCGTTTTGGGCTTCCCCTTCTTGTCGCGTATCACGTAATCGCATATCGGTTCCAGCTTCTTCGCGCGCTTGAGCGCGGCGGCGATTTCCCGCGTGATGGGCCAGTCCACGGCAGCGCCTGACGACTCTTCAGTCTTGGAAGGCTCGAAATGAATGAGCTTCGCGGTTTCGTCCACTGCCGCCCATTTCAGGACGCGAACATCCGTCGACCGCTGCGCCGTCAGGTAACAAAGGTCGATGAAGCATTGCATCATGTCGCCGGTGGCGGTCTTCTTGCCGTCCCGGCCAATAAGTAGCGCGGCCCGGATTTTCAGGAAGTCGCCGTCTGTGATGTAGACCTTGCGCGCTTTCGGCTTCTTCAGTTTCAGCTCTTTGCAGGGATTGGCCGTTACGAGCCGGCGCAGGATGCACCATGCGAAGAAGCCGGACAACCAGGCGCGCATCACGCGCTGCATATGCAGCTTATCGGCCCAGTTCTCCATCAGGAAGTCGTAGACGGCCGCGGTATCGACCTGGTCGACGTTCCAGTCCTTGAGCGCCGCCTTCACGTTGTCGGCCTGGCGCTTCCATTCATCACGCGAGGTATTCGAAATGCTGGGTGCCTTTTCCTTCACGTAGGCATCGACGTGCGTCGGCACGTTGCCGAGGAAAATGCCCGATTCGAATTTCTTCTTCTCCTCGGCCAGCCGAACCAGCATTCGCGGCTCCCCCTCGTCGATCCGGCACAGCTTGATCCATTTCAGCTTGCCGTTCACGACGGGAACCCAGTACCAGGACCCATCCTTTGGATAGACCCGGCCGGGAAGGGTGTTCGGTGTCTTGGTGCGGCGCCGCGCGTTCACATTGCTTTCCTTAGCGAATGGATTTTCGGTCGATCGGCGGCCGCATCGGACGCGATCAGCCCGGCACGTTTGGCCTGAAGGCCTTCGAAAATCTGGCGAGAAATGAT
This sequence comes from uncultured Noviherbaspirillum sp., assembly GCA_966211575.1. Taxonomy (GTDB): domain Bacteria; phylum Pseudomonadota; class Gammaproteobacteria; order Burkholderiales; family Burkholderiaceae_D; genus Noviherbaspirillum. The sequence goes on along the minus strand of CBIHOK010000046.1, from coordinate 3,885 downwards.
AACGCGCTCGGTATTGCGCGGCAGGGTAACCCCGAACTCCCGCTGGAACCATGCCTGTTGGCAGTGCGGCCGCTTCTTGCCGGTGATGCATTTCAGCTGTTCGGCGGTCAAAAGTCCGTCATCGGTCACAGAATCCTCCCTCACGCTACTTTCCGAACTTGGGCAATCCGGCGAAATTCAACTACCCACACCCATGGGTTCGCGTCCCAGCTGCCGGGGCAGTTGATTGACTGCCACAGCTCGCGATACGCCGCAACCGGTGATATTTTCCATTTCAGGTGTTCGGCACCGCGCCACCCGGCGCCAAACCGCATCAACCCTTCACAAACTGCGTCTAGCTCGCTGTAGTCCTGCAGCCGCTCGACGCGCACGCCGGTTACTTCGAGCGTGATGCGACTGGCTGCGCGCGGCATATGGATCGACGGTTTCCAATTTTGGCTGTCGCGCTCCGGTACATCCCATACCGCTGGTTCCCCGCCAAGGGGAAGGACTTTTCTACCTGCGGCGTACTCGATGCGGGTCGAACTTTTACCGTCATTCAGGCAAAGCGTTGGAATTGAGCGCCAAGTCTCCCGCACCCAAAGGCGATCACCAGGAATCCCGTAGCGGCAACGAATCGCATCGTCGGCGCACCCGCCAGCATCGCACCACCATACCCCGGAATGCCCGGTCGTCTGCCAGCCTTCAGCGGTCTCTGCACACATCTCCGCAGGAACGGCATTGGGAGCAAATTTCGGCTTCACGATCCGCCGTGTCTGCGTCTTCGTGCCGTCGAGCAGGGCGCGCACCATCGCGCCGTTGAAAAGGATTGGGTGTTCTCTCATGCCATTCTCCATTTGCTGTAATAGCCCTGATAGTTCGTTGAGCCTGGCGTCTCCGCGCCAATACCTTTGCCGATGTAAATTTTCTGCTCGACCAAGCAACCGTCGCGCACCATGGCGAAAAGGACATGCCCAAAACAGGCGCTTATATCGTGCTTCTCCATGACTGGACGGAAGTCTTCCCACGACAGCCATTCCTGCGGCCTGGATGCTGCGATCTCAAGCACGGCCGCCTTGACTTCGGGTTGCCGAGCACGCGCCCACGTTCTGTCCATGCTGGCCGGTCCGCCGCCAATTCTTCGTTCCGGTGAGGCATCGAATAGAGTTAGCTGGGATGTCATGCGGCTCTCGCAATCTCCTGCTCGTGAGCGAAGTTCGCCCGCACCAGGGCGGCGGCCATCGGCGGACAGACGGAATTTCCGATCATGCGAACCTGTGCCGATTTCGATAGCGGCTTGCCGTTGACGACCGGGTCGAGGATGTAGTCATCTGGGAATCCCTGAGCGCGCGCCAGCTCGCGGGGCGTGAGCATCCGCATGCCGATATCGACGATCGCGTAGTCCTCGCCCTTGATGGTGACCAGGCCGAGGCGGTCCTTCGTCGGTACCGTGTGCATCGGGTCGCGCAGATCCTGCCACTGGCCTCCCTCGCTGTAATACTTGACCAGGAACGCTCTGACCTCGCCGAGATGGCCGCCGCCGGCCGTAAGCGTCGGGGCCGGTTCACGCGCCTCCTGCCCGAACTGGTTGTTCCGCAGCTTCACCAGGTGCGACACCGCGACAGCGGTATCAGCCTTGCTGGTAGCGGTCGCCGCTGGTTCGCCGGCATCACGCGGGCGGGATTGGCCGGCGCGGCCGCCGCAGCCGACAAGCTGAGCGGTGACCAGCGAGTGATGGTCGACGCTCGTGACGGTGCCGATCGGCGCATCGGCGTCCGAGCCGACCACGCCGGTGTAATGCTTGGCGAGGAAAGCCGAGACGAGCGCGTGTTTCACGCCGCCGGCGACCGCCGTGCCGAGCGGCTTGTCGAGGCCTGGAACGCGCGGAGACTGGCCCTCGCGCTCGCCGTAGCCGGACTGCACGAGCGTCGCGGCGACGAGCGCATGGTGTCCGCCCTTGACCTCCGCGCAGATGGTCCGCAGCGGTTCGTCAGCCGGCATACACCGTGGCGACGAGGCGTTGGCGTGCTCGGTGAAGACTGGGGCGAGAATCGGCTGTACGACTGCCCGATGATTTTCCGTCGTCAGCGTGCCGAATGGTTTGTCGGCCGCCGCCGGTTTGCCGGAATAAGCGGGTCCGCCGGCGCCGACGATGAACGGATCCGCGCTGTTCACCACGAACTTCATGATGCCCTTGGCGATCCGCCGGCAGGTCGCGTCCTTCAGCGGCCGCGAGCGCTCGAAGATGGACGGGCAGGGGATCGACCAGTCGATGCACTCGGCGGCGGTGCGCCACGGCTTCAGCTTGCCCTTCTTGACCGCTTCCGTCTTCGGATCGCCATGCGTCGGCGCCGGCCAGACGATCGGACGGCCGTCTCGGCGCGCGACCACAAACAGCCGCTTGCGGATCGTCGGCGTGCCATAGTCGCAGGCGCGCAGCACCTTCCATTCCACCTGGTAGCCAAGCCCGGCGTGCAGGCGCTCAATCGGGAAGTCATGCCCGAGCACAGTGAAAATCTCCTCAAGATCCGGATGCCCCATGGGGATACCGGTGGTCAGCGCGGCAATGAAGGCCCGGAACGTGCGGCCTTTCTCGGCCTTGATCGGCTTGTTGTCCTCGCCCACCGGGCCCCAGTCCTGAAACTCCTCGACGTTCTCCAGCATGATGACCCGCGGCATCTGGAATGCCGCCCACTTCAATGTCACCCACGCAAGACCGCGAATCTTCTTGTCGACCGGCTTGCTGCCCTTGGCCTTGCTGAAGTGCTTGCAATCGGGGGAGAACCAGGCGAGGCCGATCGGCAGCTGGCGCGTTACGAATCCCGGGTGCACGGCGAACACGTCTTCCGTGTAGTGCGCGGCCGTCGGGTGATTCGCGGTATGCATGGCCAGCGCCTCGCCGTCGTGGTTGATCGCCACGTCAACCTCCCGGCCGAGGCCCATGGCGATGCCGGTACTCGCGCCACCGCCGCCGGCGAAGTTGTCGATCGCCAGTTCATGGCCGAGATCAAGGGATTGAGTGAAAATGTCTCGCTTCATGCGACCTCCCGTGGTCGATATGTCTTTGTGAATTGCTTGTTGACGGTGCGGCCGCGCTTCAGAAGTTCCCTGGCGAGCCGGGCGCGGTCGAAATGACTGGCGTTTGCCTGGCGTAGCAGGCCGAAGTAGCTATTGGCCGACTGCTGCAGATTTGCCGGCGCAGCCTCGCGGATACGGTCGACTGCCCCGTGAAAGGTGCGCCGGCGCGCCCTGGTGTGCCACGGCTTGATGACGTGGCCAACGAAGTCGACCCCGCGCTCCACTGGCTGCAGGATCGTCTTTGCCGGGTTCAGCCTTGAATGCAGCTGCTCCGGTAGGAAGCTGCTGATCCGCTCCAGCGCGGTGTTCAGCCACTGCGGTGACTCGTGCAGAAGCACGAAGTCATCCACATAGCGGACGTAGTGGCGCGCACCGATCCGGTGCTTCGCATACTGGTCGAGCGCATCAAGGTGGACGTTCGCAAAGAATTGCGACGACAGGTTACCGATCGGCAGTCCAAGGTGGGGCGCCTGGTTGACCAGGCGCTTATGCGGGGGCACCTTCTCGATCGAGCGCGGCGCGCCACGGAATTCGAAGTCTTCGCGCGGATCGTGGAACAGGATCGTGTAGGTCAGCCAGCGCCACCACGGCTCCAGCACGCGCGCCTGCAGCTGCTCCCAGAGCACGTATTTGTCGATGCTGACGAAGAAGTTCGCCAGATCGCATTTCAGGTACCAGACCGACTTCGACCAGTTTTCGGACGCGCTCCGGATCTTCGCCTCCAGGCGGTGAGTGGCATACAAGGTGCCGCGTTTGGGAATGCAGGCGCAGCTGTCCACGATGAACGACTTGTAGAAGCGTGGCGAGATCCGGTTGTAGAACAGGTGG
>CBIHOK010000045.1:0-23351 GCA_966211575.1 uncultured Noviherbaspirillum sp. | reverse complement strand
CCGCTGCGGCGCGACATGCCGGAGCTGAAGGTCGTATTCGAACATATCACGACCAGGGACGCGGCGCAGTATGTTGCCGAGTCGGATGATCGCACTGCCGCCACCATCACTGCGCATCACCTGCTCTATAACCGCAACGAGATTTTCAAGGGCGGCATCAGACCGCATTATTACTGCCTGCCTGTGCTCAAACGGGAAGAGCATCGGCGCGCCCTGGTGGAGGCGGCAACATCGGGCAGCCGGAAATTCTTCCTCGGTACCGATTCGGCGCCCCATCCCAAGGGACTGAAGGAGCATGGCTGCGGCTGTGCCGGCTGCTATACCGCGTTGCATGCGATGGAACTGTATGCGGAGGCATTCGATCAGGCCGGAGCGCTCGACAGGCTGGAGTCGTTTGCCAGCTTCAATGGTCCTGCCTTTTATGGATTGCCTGCCAACAGCGGCACCATTACGCTCGTCAGGGAGCGCTGGTCGCTGCCGGCGGAGCTTCCGTTCGGCGATGCGAACATTGTTCCGCTGAATGCGGGAGAGACGCTCGGTTGGCGACTGATCTGAGCGCTTCCGAAGGCGAGGGAAAATGCCCGGTCGCGGCGAATGGCTCGGCAGCATAGACTGGAGCCGACCCTGGAGCGCTCCGCTGCTGCCGCTTGCGGTACCGATCCTGGAAGCGGACGACTGGCGCGATGCATTGAACCGGGCTGCAAGCGAGCGGGGACTGCAAAATCACGCGGGACGGGCGCTTCGCTTCGTGCCACAGGAAGAATTGCCTGTCGGAGTCGCATACGAAGCTTTCATTGCCAATAGTGGCTGCGTCCCTACCCGGGATAATCTGCATGATTTTTTCAATGCGCTGATCTGGCTCGCCTTCCCGGCGACCAAGGTACGGCTGAATGCGCTGCAGGCGGCAGAAATTGCTGTTGCCGGCGCTGCGGCTCCAGCCGGGCGCGGACGATTGCGCGATGCGGCCACCATTTTCGATGAAAACGGCGCGTTCCTGCTATCGAGCGATCCGGCGCGGATCGAGGCGCTGCGCGAAAGGCGTTGGACCGACTTTTTCCTTGGAGCACACGAACCGTTTGCGGGGAAATGCAAGGTGTGGATATTTGGCCATGCGTTGCTGGAAAAGCTGATCACACCCTACAAGGCCATCACCGCGCATGTCTATCCGCTCATCGTCGCGCCGCGGGTACTGGCGCTGCCTTGTGCCGAGCGCCGTGCACGGATTGATGCATTGGCAGCGCGCGCGTTCGATGACAATCTCGCGACGCGCCATTTCATGCCGTTGCCGGTCATGGGGATTCCAGGATGGTGCGGCGAGCAGAACGGCGCCTTTTATGCGGATACGGACGTGTTCCGTCCGAAACCGGCAAGATAGAGGGGGACGCGCATTGTATCGCGAGCATGCAGGGCGGAGTGCAAGGCATGACCATGCGGGTGACAACGGATACCCGGATTGATGAAGCCATAAAAGAAACGGGCCCAAGCATGCTTGGGCCCGTTTCTTTTATCCGCGGCACACCGGGACGGAATGCCGCGAAGCGTACAACCAGCGTATGAGCGCTTACGCGCCCATACGTCCTGTATTAGAACAGGTGGTTGATACCAACCGAGATACCGTTTTGGGTCTCGTTGTCCTTGTTGCTCGACAGGTTCGCGCCGGCGATGCCATCATAGCGACGGGTATCGATGTCAGCATAGAAGTTGGTGCGCTTGGACAGGGCATAGGTAGCGCCGATGATGAACATCTTGCGCTTGCCGTCTGCAGCACCTTCCGAGTACTTGGTCTGATAGTATGCGGCCGAAACAGCAGCTGCCGGGCTCACTGCGTAGCTGCCACCCACCCATGCGTCTTTGGTGCGTTTTTCTGCATCACCGGCAACGTAACCAGCTTCATACTTGTTGTCGGCATAACCGAGAGCAACGCGGAACGGGCCGGTTGCATAGGCGCCACCGACGGTCCAGTCCTTCTGGTCTGCCGAACCTGTATCATTGTTGCGGTTGCTGTAAGCAGCGCCAACGGTGAACGGGCCGCCGGAGTAGTTGCCGCCGATCGCGTAGGTCGAAGCATCGCTGGTGCCGCTGGTCTTCTCACCCAGAGCGTATTCAGCCATCACGCCTACCGGGCCGAACTTGCCGCTGTACTGGATGTCGTTGTCCAGACGGGTCAGGCCGCCTTGGCCAGCCAGCGGGATGATGCTGGTGTACTTGTAGTTGAACGGATCGTACTTGCCGATCGTCTTGAAGTTGACCGAGTACTGATGGCCGAGGTCCAGAGAGCCCCAGGCGCCGCCCAGGCCGACATAAGCAGCTCGCTTGAACAGGTTGCCGTCTTGTTCACCAGTACCGGTATTGAAGCCAGTTTCCAGGTCGAAATGGGCGTTCAAACCGCCACCCAGGTCTTCAACGCCTTTGAAGCCGATGCGGTTGGATTGATAAGTGCCTTTCGAGCTCATCGTGGTCTTGCTGTCGTCGGTCGAAACGTTGGACTGGTGACGAACACCAGCATCGAACGAACCGTAGACGGTTACGCTGGTTTGCGCTTGTGCGGAAGCGGCAAATGCACCCAGAACGGCCAGTGCGAGAAGCGATTTTTTCATTAATAAATCTCCAAGGGTTGGCGTGCTAAAATTTTTTTCCTTGCATTCGGCTTGGCGGCTAGCAACGCGCCGGACCGAGACTTCCAAACGGTTTGGTCAAGAAGCTAATAGCGATTTCATCAAATTACGGAATGCAGGGCAAAGAGAATTTGGGTTTTTGCCGCGTTTGGTGTGGATAATGTGGTGCTCCAACAACAGATGACGCGGAGCGATGTCCTGGAGGAAATGAGGATGGGGCGAGTGGATCGCTGGATATCGAGGGTGGATCGTGCCTTGCGGACCATGTCGGGAACCGCATCGGCATCGCGTACCAGCCCCGCACATGGTGTGCCGGAGGCGGAGCTGAGCGCCGATGAGCGGCGCCATAGCGCCGGCTTGATGCGCGTGAATCATGTGGGTGAGATATGCGCACAGGCGTTGTATGAATCACAAGGACGGTTCGCGCGGGATAGCGGGGTAAAGAACCGGCTCGCTGATTCGGGGCGGGAGGAAGAGGATCATCTGGCGTGGACCGCGGAGCGCCTGCGCGAACTGGGCGCCCGGCCCAGCGTGCTGAATCCGTTCTGGTATGCGGGATCGTTCGCCCTGGGTAGCATTGCCGCGCGCCTCGGTGACGCCTATAGCCTGGGCTTCGTGGTGGAGACGGAGCGCCAGGTGGAAGCGCATCTGGCGAGTCATTTGCGGATGCTTCCGGCTCAGGATGGCAAATCGCGGGCGATCGTCGAGCAGATGCGGGTGGACGAAATGGCCCACGGCGAGGCGGCTCAGTCGATGGGTGCCGCTAGCGTGCCACTGCCGGTGCGGCAGGCGATGCGTGCGATCGCAAAATTGATGACATCCTCCGCCTATTACCTTTGACGCGGCAGCGACGCACGCGGGCGACTGCAAATATTGGGTCTTCGATAATCAGGTGGCCGGAGCACCGTCGCCGTCGTCGACGATTTCGAACGAGTGCGTCATTTCCGCCGTCTTTTCCAGCATGATGGATGCAGAGCAGTACTTTTCATGCGACAACTTGATTGCCCGCTCCACAAGGTTGGGTTTCAGGTTCCGGCCCCGCACCACGAAATGGAAATGGATCTTGGTGAACACCTTCGGATCTTTTTCGGCGCGCTCCGATTTCAGCGTGACGTCGCAGCCCCGCACGTCCTGCTGGCTCTTGCGCAGGATAAGGACGACGTCATAGGCAGTACAGCCGCCGGTTCCGGCCAGTACTACTTCCATCGGACGTGGCGCCAGGTTGCGTCCTCCGCCTTCCGGCGCACCATCCATCGTCACAATATGTCCCGAGCCAGTTTCGGCCAGGAAAGTCATGCCGGATAAACCGGCCCAGCGCACCGTGCATTCCATGGTTTTTTTCATTCGATAAGTCGGGCACTTATTGTAACGGTTTGATATCAGGTCGGTGCGCAGTTGGGGCAAACCGAAAGTTGGCAATATTTCAAATTCATAAAGTGATCAAAAAAGCCACATTGTGAAAAATAGTAAGCAATTGAATTTAAATGGAATTTTCCTGTTTTGAAGGGCGGCGAGGCTTGGTCGGGATGCATCTTTCTTGTGAGGCACCATCCATCCCGCTATAATTTGATTGCGAATTGACAATTCTTTTTGGATTGTTGATCGCGTCTTGTCTCCTCCACCCTCCTCCTTTGGTGTGGATTTGCACCCGAGGCGTTCGCGCTTCGGGTCTTTTTCCCTCTGCATTGCCGTACTTCGCAATCAATTTGACGCCAAGTCTTTGAAAAGGCTATAATTTCCGGCTTTCCGTGCGCTCAGGGGAAAGATCACAAGGATGAGTCCGCCGTCGTTGGGGCGGAACCGCCAAATTTGAGCGTTTAATCTATCTAGGACATCAACATGAAAACCTTTTCCGCGAAACCTCAAGAGGTGCAGCGCGAGTGGTTCGTGATTGACGCAACGGACAAGGTCCTCGGGCGTGTCGCCAGCGAAGTGGCACTCCGACTGCGCGGCAAGCACAAGCCTGAATTCACTCCGCACGTCGATACCGGCGACTTCATCGTCGTGATCAATGCCGGCAAGTTGCGCGTAACCGGCAACAAGGCGCTGGACAAGACCTACTATCGCCATTCGACCTATCCGGGCGGCATTTACGAGACCAATTTCCAGAAAATGCAGCAGCGTTTTCCGGGGCGTGCGCTGGAAAAGGCGGTCAAGGGCATGCTGCCCAAGGGACCGCTCGGCTACGCTATGATCAAGAAGCTGAAAGTGTATGCGGACGGCAGCCATCCGCACGCGGCCCAGCAACCCAAAGCACTCGAACTCTAAGGAACGGACATGATCGGTAACTACAACTACGGAACCGGCCGTCGCAAGAGTGCAGTGGCTCGTGTTTTCATCAAATCCGGCAGCGGCCAGATCGTGGTCAACGGCAAGCCGGCCGCTGAATATTTTTCGCGTGAAACCGGACTGATGGTAATCCGTCAGCCGCTGGAACTGACCGGCAATGTCGAGCGTTTCGACATCCTGGTGAATGTGCATGGCGGTGGCGAATCGGGTCAGGCCGGTGCGGTGCGCCATGGCATTACCCGTGCACTGATCGATTATGACGCAGCGCTCAAGCCGGAGCTGGCAAAGGCTGGTTTCGTCACCCGTGATGCGCGTGAAGTCGAGCGCAAGAAAGTCGGTTTGCGCAAAGCACGTCGCGCCAAGCAGTTCTCCAAGCGCTAAGGCCAGAGCTTCAACGGTACAAATTTCGTACTTCCAAAAGCCGCCGGGCGCAAATCCGGCGGCTTTTTGTTTTCCGGCGGCTGTTAAAATTTCGGAATCCGATTCACCCTATTCAGCAAGGAAAAAACATGATCAAGGTTGGCATTGTCGGTGGCACCGGTTATACGGGAGTGGAATTGCTGCGCCTGCTGGCAGCGCACCCGCAAGTCGAACTCACCGCAATTACTTCGCGCAAGGAAGACGGCATGCCGGTCGCCGATATGTTTCCCTCGTTGCGCGGCGTCGTTTCGCTCGCCTTTTCGGCTCCCGACAAGGCCAATTTGCGCGGATGCGACGTGGTATTTTTCGCAACGCCGCACGGAGTGGCCATGGAGCAGGCGCGCGAGCTGCTGGAGGCCGGCGTCAAGGTAATCGACCTGGCGGCGGATTTCCGGATCAAGGATACTGCCGAGTTTCAGAAATGGTACGGCATTCCGCATGCTTGCCCGGACCTGCTGGGGGAGGCGGTATACGGTTTGCCAGAAGTCAACCGGGAGGCGATTGCCAAAGCGCGCCTGATCGGACTTCCCGGCTGCTATCCGACTTCGATGCAGCTGGGCTATGCGCCTTTGCTTGCGCAAGGTAGGCCGCTGGTCGATGAGTCGCACCTGATTGCCGATTGCAAGTCCGGCGTTTCAGGGGCGGGCCGCAAAGCCGAGGTCCATACCTTGCTGGCCGAGGCCTCCGACAACTTCAAGGCGTACGGAGTCAAAGGTCACCGTCACCTGCCGGAAACCGTTCAGGGTTTGCAGGCAATCGCCGGGCGCAAGATCGGCTTGACCTTCGTTCCGCATCTGGTGCCGATGATTCGCGGCATCCATTCGACGTTGTACGCCCACATCTTGCCGGAAGCGCGCGATGTCGATTTTCAGTCGTTGTATGAGCGCCACTTCAAAGGCGAAAAATTTGTCGATGTGATGCCTCCGGGCAGTCATCCGGAGACGCGCTCGGTACGGGCCTCCAACAAATTGCGCATCGCGGTACATCGCCCGGGAGGTGGGGATTTGCTGGTGATCCTGGTGGTCGAGGACAATCTGGTGAAAGGCGCGGCCGGACAGGGAGTGCAGTGCATGAATATCATGTTCGGCCTTGATGAAACGAGCGGCTTGATGCACATTCCAGTATTGCCGTAAAACATCTGTAGCCGCGACCCCATGACGCATTCCTCGTCCCTGTTCAGCAGCATGAAGTTTCGCCTCTGGCGGCGGCGCATGTCGGTTGCCTCGCCGCGTGTGACCATCAAGGCGCAGCAACCCTGGCCGGTACGGCTCGTACTTGGCGCTGCCGTACTGGGTTTCGCCGCGGCGGTTGCGATGTGGACCTATGATTTGGGGCATGGCTTGACCGAGCCGGCGGCTGAAAATTCCAAGGAGCAATTGGCGCAATACAAGGAGGATCTGGCGAAATTAAAGGGCGAGCGCGACCGGCTCGCGGCGCGGGTTGACGCAGCGCAGAGCCAGATCAACATCGAGCGTGCGACCCAGCAGCAACTTGTGGTACAGGTAAAAAATCTGGAATCGGAAAATAATTCGCTGAAGGAAGACCTTGCCTTTTTCGATAGTTTGCTGCCGAACACCATCGGCCCGCAAGGAGTCGCGATCCGGCGCATGAAGATCGATTTGCCGCACCCGGGGCAGCTGCACTATCGATTGCTGATCGTACAAGGCGGCAAGGGCGACCATACGTTTGTCGGCAACCTGCAGTTCGTCGTATCAACTCTGCAGGGGGGCAAAAGTGTTATGATGAATTTGCCTGTGGCAGCAGAGGCGGGCCAGGAAAAATTCAGACTCAGTTTCAGGTACTACCAGCGTGTCGAGGGAACGCTTGCCTTGCCGCAAGGTGCAACGGTCAAGATGGTCCAGACGCGGGTGCTTGAGAACGGCCAGATTCGGGCGCAACAATCCGCGAGCTTTTAGAGGAGGATCATCATGATGGGCCGCAAGACAAAAAGCACGATCGACAGCCTGATTGGTATTTCGACCAACATCGAGGGCAACGTGCATTTCAAGGGAGGCTTGCGCATCGATGGTCACGTGAAAGGGAACGTGGTTGCCGATGTCGAAGAGCCGAGCATGCTGGTCATTTCCGAGTTTGCAAAAGTGGAAGGTGAAGTCCGGGTTGCCCATCTGGTCGTGAATGGAGAAATCGTCGGCCCCGTTTATTCGTCCGAGCTTCTTGAACTGCAGCCGAAAGCCCGCATAACTGGAGACGTACACTACAAGGCGCTCGAAATGCACGGCGGCGCGCTGGTGGCCGGCAAACTGGCGCATGACCAGACCGACGAACCGGTGCTCAAGCTGGCATTGTCGAATCAATAAGCACCGACTGGAGTTCGGTCGGCAGCAGGATTCAGGGCGAGCGTCTATAATCGAATCTGACGTTTGCCTAGCAGGAGCTATCAATGAATGCAGTCACCGAAATGCCCGCACCGATCATCTTCACGGACAGTGCCGCAACGAAAGTTGCCCAACTGATCGAGGAAGAGGGTAATCCCGATCTGAAACTACGCGTGTTCGTGCAAGGCGGGGGCTGCTCGGGTTTTCAATACGGGTTCACGTTCGACGAAATCGTCAATGAAGACGACACCACGATGACGAAAAACGGGGTGCAATTGCTGATCGACTCGATGAGCTACCAGTATCTGGTGGGCGCGGAGATCGACTACAAGGATGATCTGGAAGGCGCGCAATTCGTGATCAAGAATCCGAATGCGAGCACGACTTGCGGTTGCGGATCTTCGTTCTCCGCCTGACGGTATTTTCTTCCGGCCGAAAGCGCAGGATTTCCTGCGCTTTTTTGTTTCTTTTTCGCACTTTTCTGTTGCGCATGCGACGACCTCAGGCCGGATACCGTGCCCCAAGTATGCGCAGCCCGGCCGCACCGGTGACTGCCGGGAGATTGCCAGGGCTACCGGCGCAATGACGCTGGGCGAGCCAAGCAAAGGCGAGCGCCTCCACATGGTTGGGGGAGATGCCGATTGTGTCGGTCGAGCATACTTGCGCCGGGTGCCGATGTGCGACCAATGCTTGTTGCAATAAACGCATCAAATGCGCATTGTAGGCTCCGCCGCCGCATATATAGACAGTTTGTGCGTCGGCGGCATGAGTGTGGATTGCATCCGCCAGGGTCTGAGCGGTGAAGGCGGCTAGCGTGGCTTGGACATCCGCTGGAGCCAGCGTGGGAAATGGAGCAAGTTTGGCATCCAGCCAGCCGGCGTGGAACAGGTCGCGTCCGGTGCTCTTGGGCGGCGCGAGCGCGAAAAACGGCTCTTCCAGCATCGCTTCAAGCAAGGTAGGTATCACTGTTCCGCTTGCAGCCCAGGCGCCCGATTCATCATACGGCCGACCCCGATGCCGGGTGATCCAGGTATCCATCAGCATGTTTCCCGGTCCGGTGTCGAAGCCGGTCACCTTCCTTCTCCCGCCTAATATGCTGATGTTGCCAATGCCGCCAATGTTCGCCACCACCCGGGTTTCGCCATCACTGCCGAACAGTGCCGCGTGGAAGGCCGGCACCAGCGGCGCGCCTTGGCCGCCGGCGGCCACGGCGCGACTGCGGAAATCCGCGACGACGTCGATCCCGGCCAGCTCGGCGAGCAATGCCGGGTTGCCGGTTTGCCGGGTATAACCGAGCTCGGGGCGATGGCGAATCGTCTGGCCATGCGCGCCGATCGCTTCGATTTCGGAGGCAGCAACGCCCGCCTCGTCCAGCAACTGTGCGACGCAGTCCGCGTAGCACACCGCCAGTGCATTGGCGGCCAGCGCTTCGCGGTGGATTTCATTATCGCCCGGCGCTTGCAGCGCCATCAGATCGCCGCGCAGGCTGGCGGGAAACGGCACATAAGCGGCAGCGGCCATGCGCAGGCCGCTGCCATCGGGAGCGGGGAATTCAGCGAGCACGCCGTCGACACCGTCGAGGCTGGTGCCGGACATGAGGCCGATGAAGTAGCGTTTCGGGGCAGGCATAAAAAAACCGTTCAAGTCGGCTGATTTTACAGCCCTTGAACGGTTCGCGGATTGCAGGCTTTCTGAATCTGCGGTGCGAAGGAAAAGGCCGGTCCGATTACTTCGAAGCGACCGTCACTTCCTTTTCCTGCGGGTCCAGCAGCGCAAGCCTGTGCTTCATGTCGCCGGCAACGGCGCGAAACTGCCGCAGCTGCGTGCCCGTGAGCGCCTGCGTGTTGGGAATGTCAATCGACATCGGGTCGCGCGGTTGATTGTTAACCCGGAATTCGTAATGCAAATGCGGTCCGGTCGCCCAGCCAGTCATGCCGACGTAGCCGATCACATCGCCCTGGCTGACTTTCATGCCGCGCCGCAGGCCGCTGGCGAAACGGCTCATATGGCCGTAGACGGTCGAGTAGTTGTTCCAGTGCTTGAGGATGACCACGTTGCCGTAGCCGCGCTGCACGCCGACGAATTCGACCGTGCCGTCGCCCGACGCGTGGATCGGCGTGCCGGACGGCGCCGCGAAATCGACGCCTTCATGTTTTTTCCAGATGCCGAGAATGGGGTGCAGCCGCAGCGAGAAGCCGGACGAGATACGGGTGAACTTCAGAGGCGAACGCAGGAATGCCTTTTTCAGCGATTTGCCGTCGAACGTGTAATAACCGCCGCCCTGCTTGTCGTCGGGCGTGTCGAACCATACGGATTGGTACTTGTGGCCGGCATTGATGAATTCGCCGGCCAGTACGCGGCCGGTGCTGACGAAATGGCCGTTCTGCCAGTAGCTTTCGTAAATGACGTTGAAATGGTCGCCGCGCCGCAGATCGGATGCGAAATTGATATTGGTGGCGAACATGTCGACCATCTGCATGGCGATGCTGTCCGGAATCCCGGCAGCGTCAGTCGCGGCAAACAGCGAGGACTTGATGTCGCCCGAATGCATTTCGATGCGTCGTTCGAGATCGCCGGCCGCTTCGGTTGCGGCGAAGTGATCGCCGTCGCGGGTGATGACGATATTTTTGGCGGGGGTGCCGTCCGTAATGCTGGCAACCAGCCGCTGCAATTCGCCGTCTTCGCCGGTTGCGGCCAGCACGTGGCGACCGGACTTGAGGCGTAGCAGGCCGCTCGCGGTCGGATCGGACTTGATGAAGGCGGTGGCAGCGGAGTCGTCGACGCCGAGGCGATCCAGCAGGCTGGCCAGCGTATCGCCCGGCCGCACTCTGCCTTCATGCAGGTAGGATTGCGGCGCTGTCTGCAGTTTTGCGATCTGGTCCGACAGACTTGGAATCGCCAGTTCACGGGTAACCGTCTTGACGGGGAGGTCGGAGGGATCGGGGGCCATCGGCGCGACGCCGGCAGCGCCAAACGCGCACACCGCGAGGAACAAGCCGACTCCGGATACGATGCGGGTCTTGCGTGACGAACCAAACAGGAGTTTGCCGCTCGAGGCCAAGCCCAGGATTTTGTCTTTAGTGAGCATGCAATCAGTTAAAATTTGCTGTTTTGATCGAGGAGCTTGTGCGCCACGCCGATCTGCGCCCGAGTTTGGCAATACGCGTTCATCAGGTTTTCCTGGCATTGCAGGAGGCCGGCCGGCGACAGGCGCCATTGTTCATCTTGCTGCCGATTTCCGCAATGCAAGCCTGAAAACAAGCGGCGATTATACCAACAGATAGTATTGGCTAATTAGCGTTACATCTTAATTTTTCTCATTTCATGGACGTCTCCCAGCAATTGAAAAGTCATCAATCAAGCCAGGCCGACGCACAGGCCAACAAGCCTTTGCCGTTATCGGACGCAGTGCAGGAAGCGCTGGCGGTCACCAAGCGCGGGGTCGAAGAGCTGCTGATCGAAACCGAGTTCGCCCAGAAGCTGGCGCGCTCGGAAAAGAGCGGCCAGCCGTTGCGTATCAAGCTCGGACTCGATCCGACCGCGCCGGACCTGCACCTCGGCCATACCGTGGTGCTGAACAAGATGCGCCAGTTGCAGGATCTCGGCCATACCGTCATTTTCCTGATCGGCGACTTCACCTCGATGATCGGCGATCCGTCCGGCCGCAACATCACCCGGCCGCCGCTGACGCGCGAGCAGATAGAGGAAAACGCGAAAACGTATTTCGCGCAGGCAAGCCTCGTGCTGGATCCGGCGCGTACCGAAATCCGCTACAACTCCGAATGGTCGGATCCGCTCGGCGCGCGCGGCATGATCCAGCTGTCGGCCAAATACACGGTGGCCCGGATCCTGGAGCGGGAGGATTTCACCAAGCGCTTCAAGGCCGGCACACCGATCTCGGTGCACGAACTGCTGTATCCGCTGATGCAGGGCTACGACTCGGTGGCGCTGCGCTCCGACCTGGAGCTGGGCGGCACCGACCAGAAGTTCAACCTGCTGGTCGGCCGCGAGCTGCAGAAGGATTACGGCCAGGAGCCGCAGTGCATTCTGACCATGCCCTTGCTGGAAGGGCTGGACGGCGTCGAAAAGATGTCCAAGTCGAAGGGCAACTACGTCGGCATCACCGAACCGGCGAACACCATGTTCGGCAAGCTGATGAGCATTTCGGACACGATGATGTGGCGCTATTACGAACTGCTGTCGTTCCGGTCGCTGGCCGAGATTGCCAATTTCCGCAGCGAGGTGGAGGCCGGCCGCAATCCGCGCGACATCAAGGTGCTGCTGGCCCAGGAGATCGTCACGCGGTTTCACTCGGCGCGGGCAGCCGAGGAGGCGCTCGCCGATTTCAACAACCGCGCCCGCGGCGGCATTCCCGACGACATCCCGGAAGTTTCGCTGTCGGGGGCGCCGCTCGGTATCGGACAGTTGCTGAAACAGGCCAATTTGTGCGCCTCCAGCTCCGAGGCATTGCGCATGGTCGAGCAGGGCGGCGTCCGTATCGACGGTGCGCCGGTGAGCGACAAGGGCTTGAAGGTCGCGGCCGGCACGTTCGTGCTGCAGGTGGGCAAGCGCAAGTTCGCGCGCGTGACGCTGGACTGAGCGGCATGCCGATGCAGCGATGATCGCGCTTCTGCAGCGGGTGCTACGCGCCAGTGTCGAGGTCGAAGGCGCTACTGTCGGCGCGATCGGACATGGCTTGCTGGTGCTGGTCTGTGCCGAGCGCAACGATACCGAGCGCGAGCTTGACGCATTGCTCGGCAAACTTCTGTCGTATCGCGTATTCTCGGACGAAGCAGGCAAGATGAATCGCAGCGTGACGGACGTCAACGGCGGCTTGCTGCTGGTGCCGCAATTTACGCTCGCCGCCGATACCCGATCCGGGACCCGGCCTTCGTTTACGCCTGCCGCGGCGCCGGCCGAGGGGCGGCGCCTGTTCGAGCTGTTCGTTGCCGGTGCCCGCACCCGCCATCCGCAGGTCGAGACCGGCCGCTTCGGCGCCCACATGCAGGTCAGCCTGGTCAATGACGGGCCGGTGACGTTCTGGCTGCAGGTACAGCCGGCGCGCATCGGCACCGCCGGCTGAGACGGCGGCCTGGACAATCCATCCGATTCCGAAAGGAGGCAACGATGAAATTCTGGAGCGATTCATTCAAGGACGGCGACAATATTCCGGGCGAGTTCGCGTTTTGCGTCAGCGATCCGGCCACGCGCGTCGCGATGTCGAGCAACCGCAATCCGCATTTCGCGTGGAGCGACGTGCCGCCCGGTACCAGGTCGCTTGCGCTGATCTGTCACGATCGGGATGTTCCTTCGCGTGGCGATGACGTCAACCAGGAAGGCAGGACAGTGCCGGCCGATCTGCCGCGCGTCGATTTTTTCCACTGGACCCTGATCGACCTGCCGCCGACCATGAACTCCATCGCGGCCGGCCAGTACTGCGACGGCATCACGGCCCGCGGCAAGTCCGGGCCGGCGATCGAAGGCGGCCGTCCGGGGCGGCACGGACTCAACGATTACACCGGCTGGTTCGCCGCTGACGCGGACATGGCCGGCGACTATTACGGATACGATGGACCCTGCCCGCCGTGGAATGATTCGCTGCTGCATCATTACGTGTTCACGTTGTTCGCGCTCGATATCGAAAAGCTGCCGGTCGAAGGCAAATTCACCGGCCAGCAGGTGCGCGACGCGATGCGCGGGCATGTGCTGGCCCAGGCCGAGCTGACCGGAATCTACACGCTGAACCCGCAACTGATGAAGCCGGGCAGCAAGTGACGGAAATCCTGTTGATTCGCCACGGCGAAACCGCCTGGAACGCGGTCCGGCGGCTGCAGGGCTATCTCGATATTCCGCTCAATCCCGAAGGCGAACGCCAGGCGCAAGCGTTGGGCCGCGCATTGCGGGACGAACCGCTGGAGGCGATTTTTGCCAGCGATTTGCAGCGCGCCCATCGTACCGCGCAGGCGATCGCCGAGGCGCGCGGGATGACGGTGCAGATCGATCCGGCTTTGCGCGAGCGCTGCTACGGCGGTTTCGAGGGCATGCTGTACGCGGAGATCGGCGAGCGCTTTCCGGACGCGCATGCCGCCTGGCAGGCGCGCGAGCTGGATGTGCGCTTTCCGCCCGGCGCGCACGTTGCGGAAACGCTGCGCGAATTCTCGCGGCGCGCGGTGGCGGCGGTTACCCGGCTTGCCGCCGGAAATTACCGCCGGCTGGCGCTGGTCTCGCACGGCGGCGTACTGGAAGCGGTCTATCGTCATGTGAGGGGCATCGGATACGAGCAGGCGCGCGACTTCGAAATTCGCAACGCGAGCATCAACCGTTTTGCCTGGGATGGCGCGGCGCTGCGCCTGCTGCAGTGGGGCGATACCGCGCATTTGCGGGACGCTGAGCTGGCGGCGATCGACGAGATCGACCGCTAGCTTCGCGGCGCGCATGCGGTCGTTGCGATCAGGATAAAATACGGTTTTCCCCCGTTCCCGCCGTTTTCCCCGTGAACCTCGGTCCGTATACGCTGCGCAACAACGTCTTCGTCGCTCCGATGGCCGGGGTGACGGACCGGCCATTCCGCCAGTTGTGCAAGCAACTGGGCGCCGGTTATGCGGTGTCGGAGATGGCAGCGTCCGATCCGCGCTTGTGGGCCAGCGAAAAGACCGCCCGCCGTATCAATCACGACGGTGAAATGGAGCCGAAGGCGGTGCAGATCGCCGGCGCCGACCCGGCCATGCTGGCTGCCTGCGCACGCTTCAATGTCGAGCGCGGCGCGCAGATCATCGATATCAACATGGGGTGCCCGGTCAAGAAAGTCTGCAACAGCTGGTGCGGCTCCGCGCTGCTGCAGGACGAGGCGCTGGTCGGCCGGATACTCGATGCAGTGGTGGCCGCAGTCGACGTCCCGGTGACCTTGAAATTCCGTACCGGCTGGAACCGCGAGCATCGCAATGCGCTCGCGATCGCCAGGCGGGCGCAGGACAGCGGCATTGCGATGCTGACGCTGCACGGGCGCACCCGCGCCGACGGCTACGGCGGCGATGCCGAGTACGAGACGATTGCGGCGGTCAAGGCCGCGGTGGCGATTCCGGTGGTTGCCAATGGCGACATCACGTCGCCGCACAAGGCGAAGGCGGTGCTGGCGGCGACCGGCGCCGACGCGGTGATGATCGGCCGCGCGGCCCAGGGCCGGCCCTGGATTTTCCGCGAGATCGAGCATTTTCTGCGTACCGGCGAGCAGCTGGAGGCGCCGATGGTAGCCGAGGTGCGGGCGCTAATGCGTGAGCATCTGCAGGCGCATTATGCGTTCTATGGCGAGTTCATGGGTTTGCGGACCGCGCGCAAGCATATCGGCTGGTATGTGCGCGACCTGCCGGGCGGCGAAAATTTCCGGCAGCGCATGAACCGCAT
This sequence comes from uncultured Noviherbaspirillum sp., assembly GCA_966211575.1. GTDB lineage: Bacteria > Pseudomonadota > Gammaproteobacteria > Burkholderiales > Burkholderiaceae_D > Noviherbaspirillum. The sequence goes on along the minus strand of CBIHOK010000045.1, from coordinate 8,290 downwards.
CGAAAGCTGCGAGCTGCAATTGGCGGCGGTCGACGCTTTCTTCGAGTTGCAGCTTGCTCACGGCGAGCGGTTACAATACGGCCTTGCCGGGCAAAAGCTGGCTGCTTGATTGACACACAAAAGTAAAAACCGACCGCGATGAGCAAAGACAACATCCAGGACGTCGTCAGGAAAAGCCTTGAAAAGTATTTCAAGGACCTGGGCGAGCAGCAACCGTCGAACGTCTACGAAATGGTCGTGTTCACCGTGGAAAGGCCGATACTGGAAACCGTGATGGCACGCGCCGAGGGCAACCAGTCGCTGGCAGCGGAAATACTGGGCATCAATCGCAATACGCTGCGCAAGAAACTGCAGCAGCACGGCTTGCTGTAGCGCGGCCGGGCCGTAACCCGTAGCAACCGAATTTGTGCGCCGGCGGCAGCGGGCGCGCGGCCGGCGCGATACACATGCCGGTACCGATATCTGTCACTTCCTGCTCGTTCATCATGATCAAACAAGCTCTTATTTCCGTCTCCGACAAGACGGGCGTCCTCGACTTTGCCAAGGCCCTGTCGGCCATGGGCGTCAATATCCTGTCCACCGGCGGGACCGCGAAACTGCTGGCCGACAACGGTGTCAAGGTGACCGAAGTCGCCGACTACACGGGTTTCCCGGAAATGCTGGACGGCCGCGTGAAGACCTTGCATCCGAAGGTACACGGAGGCATCCTGGCGCGGCGCGACCTGCCCGAGCATGTGGCCGCGCTGGAACAGCACGGCATTCCGACCATCGACATGGTGGTGGTGAACCTGTATCCGTTCCAGCAGACGGTGGCGAAGGAGCAGTGCTTGCTGGAAGACGCGATCGAGAACATCGACATCGGCGGCCCCACCATGCTGCGCTCGTCCGCGAAGAACCACAAGGACGTGGTGGTGGTATGCGATCCGGCCGATTACGACCGGGTGCTGGACGAGATGAAGGCGAACAAGGGCGAGGTCGGCTACGACACCAAGTTCGCGCTGGCGACCAAGGTATTCGCGCATACCGCGCAGTACGACGGCGCCATCACCAATTACCTGACGTCGCTGGGCGCCGACAAGCAGCACGCGACGCGCAGCGCCTATCCGCAGACGCTGAACCTGCATTTCGGGAAAGTGCAGGAAATGCGCTACGGTGAAAATCCGCACCAGTCGGCCGCGTTCTACCGCGACCTGGTACCGCTGCCCGGTTCGCTGGCGAACTATACGCAACTGCAGGGCAAGGAATTGTCGTACAACAACATCGCCGACGCGGATGCCGCGTGGGAATGCGTAAAGACTTTCGACGTCTCCGACAAGAGCGCGGCCTGCGTGATCATCAAGCATGCGAATCCGTGCGGTGTCGCAGTTGGCGTCGATCCGCTGGAAGCGTATGGCAAGGCGTTCCAGACCGATCCGACTTCCGCATTCGGCGGCATCATCGCATTCAATCGCGAGCTGGACGGCAAGGCGGCCGAAGCGGTGGCGAAGCAGTTCGTCGAAGTGCTGATCGCGCCCGCGTTCACCGCCGAAGCGCGCCAGGTTTTCGCCGCCAAGCAGAATGTGCGGCTGCTGCAGATTCCATTGGCCCATGCCGTGAACGCATACGACTTCAAGCGCGTCGGCGGCGGCCTGTTGCTGCAGTCGCCGGACGCGAAGAACGTCGGGCCGGCCGAACTGAAGGTGGTGACGAAGAAGCAGCCGACGCCGCAGCAGCTGCAGGACCTGATGTTCGCCTGGCGCGTGGCCAAGTTCGTCAAGTCGAACGCGATCGTGTTCTGTGCGAACGGCATGACGCTGGGCGTCGGCGCCGGCCAGATGAGCCGGGTCGATTCGGCGCGGATCGCGTCGATCAAGGCCCAGAATGCCGGACTGTCGCTGGCTGGTTCGGCGGTCGCTTCGGATGCGTTCTTCCCGTTCCGCGACGGGCTTGACGTGGTAGTCGATGCCGGCGCCACCTGCGTGATCCATCCGGGCGGTTCGATGCGCGACCAGGAAGTGATCGACGCGGCCGACGAGCGCGGCGTGGTAATGTTGTTTACCGGCACGCGCCATTTCCGCCATTAATCTCCGCCGCTCGCGCTTGCAGTATGCTCCCGCGCCGGCGGGAGCGAGCACACCATGAAAATCCTCGGCATCGACCCTGGTTTGCGCACCACCGGTTTCGGCGTGATCCGCAAGCAGGGCAATACGCTCAGTTACATCGCTTCCGGCACCATCAAGACGCCGGATGCCGGGTTGCCGGAGCGGCTCAAGACCATCCTGGCCGGGGTGTCCGAAATCATCCGCAGCTATGCACCCGACTGCGCCGCCATCGAAAAGGTGTTCGTCAACGTCAATCCGCAATCGACGCTATTGCTGGGGCAGGCGCGTGGTGCGGCGATCTGCGCGCTGGTCAGCGCCGACCTGACGGTGGCCGAGTACACCGCGCTGCAGATCAAGCAGGCGGTGGCCGGTCACGGCAAGGCCCAGAAGCGGCAAGTGCAGGACATGGTGCAGCGGCTGCTGCTGTTGCCCGGCATGCCGAGCACCGACGCGGCCGACGCGCTGGGTGTCGCGATCTGCCACGCGCATAGCGGCGATGCGCTGGCCACACTGGGCGGCCTGGCGCCGACACTCGCGAAGAAAGGCTTGCGCGTGCGGCGCGGGCGCTTGATCGGATAGAGACGATAGAGACGGCGATCGCAACGAGGCGCTACGCATGCCTTTCCGCGTCGCGTGCGGCGATCTCGAAGCGGTTGTGCCAATAGGGATCGCGCCCGCGCAGCGCCGCCCACGCGCTGGAGGCGAGATAGGCGAACGGAAACACGATGCCCCAGCGCGCTGCCTGCCTGACATGCGTCAGTTCGTGGACGAGTATCCGGGCCGACAACTCCTGCTGCTCGGCGATCACGACATGGCCGAGTGCCATCGCGCTCATTGCGCCGAACGGGTGATGGCTGAGCAGAAAGTCCGCCAGTGGTCCGCGCACCAGCAGCGCCGGAGTGTGACCCGACACCAGCTGTATCCGTCCGCGCCAAACGAAGATCGGAAGTGCGAACAACAGGCCGGCGAGCGTCAGCGGCAAGGCCCAGATCATGCCGAGCACGGTGGCAAGCCAGAGCTGCGGCGGCCGCGCGGACTTCTTGTGATGTGCGCCACTGCGGGCGCGTTGAAGACGGGTACCCATTTTTGCTGCTAATGTCCTGTATCATGCGCGTCAGTATCGGCCCCGAAAACAGCGCTGGTTTCAGCTCTGGTTTCCTGGCGTTCACCGATGCCATCGTGCCGCGCACATATCCAACTTTCAATCGCGTTTAACTCCATGATAGGTCGCCTTTCCGGAATCCTGCTTGAGAAAAATCCGCCGCAATTGCTGATCGACTGCAATGGTGTCGGCTATGAAGTCGATGTGCCGATGGGGACTTTTTACAACCTGCCGGCAGTCGGCGAAAAAGTCGTGCTGCTGACCCATCTCGCAGTCCGCGAAGACGCGCACCTGCTGTACGGATTCGGCACCGCCGACGAGCGCGGCCTGTTCCGGGAACTGCTGCGCATTTCCGGCATCGGCGCGCGTACCGCGCTGGCGATTCTGTCCGGGATGTCGGTTGCCGATCTGGCCCAGGCGGTTACACTGCAGGAAGCGGGCCGGCTTACGCGGATTCCGGGGATAGGCAAGAAAACCGCGGAACGCCTGCTGCTGGAACTGAAAGGCAAATTCGGTGCCGACCTGGGAGCTGCCGCCGGCGTCGTGCATAGCGATGCGAGCGCGGATATCCTGAATGCCTTGCTGGCGCTCGGCTACTCGGAAAAGGAAGCGGCGCTGGCGCTGAAGCAGGTTCCGGCCGGAGCCGGCGTGTCCGAAGGCATCAAGCTGGCATTGAAAGCGCTATCCAAGGCCTGATTGCGCGGTGTACTGAAGGAATCGTTTGATGAGCATCCAGACCGACAATTTCAGCGAGCAGCGAATCATCGCTGCGACCCCCGCTTCATCGAATGAAGAGGCGGTTGAACGCGCGCTGCGGCCCAAGCACCTGGATGAATATGTCGGACAGGAAAAGATTCACGGCCAGCTCGACATCTTCATCGCGGCGGCCCGCCAGCGCCGCGAAGCGCTCGATCACACGCTGCTGTTCGGACCGCCGGGGCTGGGCAAGACCACGCTCGCGCATATCATCGCGCGCGAGATGGGAGTCAACCTGCGCCAGACTTCCGGTCCGGTGCTGGAACGCGCCGGCGATCTGGCCGCGCTGTTGACGAACCTGGAGCCGAACGATGTTCTGTTCATCGATGAAATCCACCGGTTATCCCCGGTAGTCGAGGAAATCCTGTATCCGGCGCTGGAGGATTACCAGATCGACATCATGATCGGCGAGGGACCGGCCGCGCGCTCGGTGCGGCTCGACCTGCAGCCGTTCACGCTGGTCGGCGCGACTACCCGCGCCGGCATGCTGACCAATCCGTTGCGCGACCGTTTCGGCATCGTCGCGCGGCTGGAGTTTTACACGCCGCAAGAACTGGCGCGGATCGTCAGCCGCAGTGCCGCGTTGCTGAATGCGGCGATCGACGAAGAGGGCGCGCTCGAGATTGCACGCCGCAGCCGCGGCACGCCGCGCATCGCCAACCGCTTGCTGCGGCGCGTGCGCGACTATGCGGAAGTCAAGGGCAGCGGCAAGATCACGCGCGAGATGGCGGATGCGGCGCTGAAAATGCTGGACGTCGATCCGGTGGGGTTCGACGTGATGGACCGCAAGCTGCTGGAGGCGGTGCTGTTCAAGTTCAGCGGCGGGCCGGTCGGGCTCGACAACCTGGCGGCAGCGATCGGCGAAGAGCGCGATACCATCGAGGATGTGCTGGAGCCGTACCTGATCCAGCAGGGTTTCCTGCAGCGCACGCCGCGCGGCCGGATCGCCACGCCGACCGCCTATGCCCACTTCGGTGTGGCGGCTCCCCGGACGGGAGCCAGCGGCGATCTCTGGGAGGCGGGCGGGCCGACGACACAATAGGCGCGGACCGCCACCGGAAGATGTCATTCTTCCATTGAATTTCTTTACTTTTCTCGCAACTTTTCGCCCGGGCACCCAGTCAATCCAGGCGAAATGCTTCCGTTCTGCTTCCCAATGATTTCCTTGATGGAGAACTTGCCAGTTTTTCATTGGTAATACTACGTATCGGAAGCAAATTAACAAAGCTGCCCGGCAATTGCCTCTATAATTCATTTTTCGCACGACCGAGCTTTTTTGGCGAGGCCGTGCGGGTGCTGCGGCCTGCCCGGCGGCCGGTCGCGCCGATTGTGGTGCCGAAGTCAGTCCACGTTCCACTCGAATTCCGCCATGCTCCTGTCCACTCAAGCCACTCGTTTTGCGCACCACCTGCTCGATGCGCGCGCGCAGGCGAAGCTGATTGCCCCGTTATCCGCCCAGTCGCCGCTGACGTTGACCGACGCCTACGAGGTCGTCAAGAGCACCATCGATATCCGTATCGCCGAGGGAGAAACCCTGGTCGGCCGCAAGGTCGGCTTTTCCAATCGGAAGATCTGGACGCGTTACGGCGTCGAGGCGCCGATCAGCAATCCGATCTGGACTCCGCTGTTCGATACCACGGTACGTTATGCCGAAGACAACCGCGGCGTCCAAAGCCTGCAGGGCGCCTTGCAGCCGCGCATAGGACCGGAACTGGTGTTCAAGCTGGGGACGACGCCGAGTCCGGACGCCAGCCTGGAACAGTTGGCCGAGTGTGTCGAATGGATGGCGCATGCGTTCGAGATCGTGATTTGCCCGTTCCCCGAATGGAAATTCGAAATGGCGGATTCGGTTGCCGCCTTCGGGCTGCACGGTTCACTGATCATCGGCGAGCCGAAGTTGCTGTCGGCCGCCAGCCGGCGCAACCTGGCGCAGGTATTGGCGAATGCCAGTCTTTCTCTGTCGTGCAACGACGAGCTGCGCTCGGCCGGTTTCGGCAGCGATGTCTACGACAGCCCGATCCACGCATTGTGGTATCTGCACCAGTCGCTGCGCGAGCAACCCGGTTTCGAGCCGCTTACTGCCGGCGAAATCATCACCACTGGCACCTGGACCGACGTTTGTCCGATTGCGCCGGGCGAGACCTGGACATCCGCGTTTTCCGGAGTCAGCCTGCCTGGCCTGACTGTTTCCTTCGTGTAGATAGTGTATTGAGCGTCCTGCGCCGGATGGTGCAGGACGCTTAAAGCAGCTCAAGCGGCTCAGTTTTCCGGCAGCTTCCCGAACTGTTCGCGCAGCTTCGCCAGCGTTGCGCCGAAATTGAGCAGCCGCTCCTTCTCTTGCGCCACGACCTGGGCGGGCGCCCGTGCGACGAAGCTTTCGTTGCCGAGCTTGGCGTTCGCCTTTGCGATTTCGCCTTCGATTCGCGCGATTTCCTTCGACAGCCGTTCGCGTTCGGCGGCGACGTCGATTTCGACCTTCAGCATCAGCTTGACGCTGCCGACGATGGACACCGGCGCCGGGGATTCCGGTAATGTATCGACCACCTGTACCTCAGACAGCTTGGCCAGGGCCTGCAGGTAGCGGGCGAACGATTGCACGCGGGATTTGTCATCCGCTCCGGCCTCGATCACCAGCGGCACTTTTTGCGCCGGCGACAATTGCATCTCGCCGCGCAGGTTGCGGCAGGCATCGGTCATCGCTTTCAGTTCCGCCATCCAGGCTTCCGCCGCCGCGTCGATCTTTTCCTGGTTCGGCACCGGGTAGGGCTGCAGCATGATGGTTTCGCCGGCCGGGTCGAGCCGGCGGTCGGTCATCGGCGCGATCGTCTGCCACAGCTGCTCGGTGATGAAAGGGATTACCGGATGCGCGAGCCGCAGCACGGTTTCGAGCACGCGCAGCAGCGTGCGGCGGGTGGCGCGCTGTTGCGCCTCGGTGCCGTTCTGGATCTGCACCTTCGCGACTTCCAGGTACCAGTCGCAGTATTCGTCCCAGATGAACTTGTAGATCGCCGACGCGATGTTGTCGAAGCGGTAGTCGGCGAAACCTTTCTCCACCTCGGTTTCGGTTCGCTGCAGCAGCGACACGATCCAGCGGTCGGCCTGCGAGAAATCGCGGCCGCCTTCGCCGCAACTCGCCGCATCAAATCCGCAATCCTTGCCTTCGGTGTTCATCAGCACGAAGCGGGTCGCGTTCCACAGCTTGTTGCAGAAGTTGCGATAGCCTTCGCAGCGGTTCAGGTCGAAGTTGATGTTGCGGCCGAGCGAGGCGTAGCTGGCCATCGTGAAGCGCAGCGCGTCGGTGCCGAACGCGGGAATGCCGTCCGGGAATTCCTTGCGGGTGGCTTTCGCGATGCTTTCCGCCTGCTTCGGATTCATCAGGCCGGTGGTGCGTTTCGCGACCAGCGATTCGACATCGATGCCGTCGATCAGGTCGATCGGGTCGAGCGTGTTGCCCTTGGACTTCGACATCTTCTGGCCGCTGGCGTCGCGCACCAGGCCGTGCACGTAGACCTTCTCGAACGGCACCTTGCCGGTGAAGTGGGTCGTCATCATCACCATCCGCGCGACCCAGAAGAAGATGATGTCGAAGCCGGTCACCAGTACCGACGACGGCAGGAACATCTTGTAGTCCGGCGTCTCCTGCGGCCAGCCGAGCGTGGAGAACGGCACCAGCGCGGACGAGAACCAGGTGTCGAGCACGTCGTTGTCGCGCGTGATGGACTTGCCGCCTGCTTGTGCTTTCGCGGCATCCTCGTCGCGGGCGACGTAGATATTTCCCTCGTCGTCATACCAGGCCGGAATCTGGTGGCCCCACCACAACTGGCGCGAGATGCACCAGTCCTGTATGTTGTTCAGCCACTGGTTGTAGGTGGTGGTCCAGTTTTCCGGGATGAATTTGATGTCGCCGGTTGCGACTTTTTCGAGCGCCGTTTCGGCGATCGACTTGCCGGGAAAGTAGGTGCCTTCGGGTGCCGGCTTGCTCATCGCGACGAACCACTGGTCGGTCAGCATCGGTTCGATCACCGCGCCGGTGCGGTCGCCACGCGGGACCATCAGCTTGTGCGGCTTCACCAGTTCCAGCAGTCCTTGCCCCTCGAGGTCGGCGACGATCTGCTTGCGCGCATCATAGCGGTCCATGCCCCGGTATTTGGCCGGGCCGTTCTCGTTGATCTTCGCGTCCAGCGTCAGGATGCTGATCTGCGCCAGATGATGGCGCTGGCCGACTGCATAGTCGTTGAAGTCGTGCGCCGGCGTGATCTTCACGCAACCGGTGCCGAATTCCTTGTCCACGTAGTCGTCGGCGATGAGCGGGATTTCGCGATCCGTGAGCGGCAGCTTCAGCGTCTTGCCG
>CBIHOK010000044.1:0-23807 GCA_966211575.1 uncultured Noviherbaspirillum sp. | reverse complement strand
TGGGCGGAGGAACGATCACGCTGACATCCGGGCAGCTCAGTATTGCCAAGAACCTCACAATAGAAGGCGACACCGACGGCAACGGCACGGCCGACATCACCATCGATGCCAACTACAACAGCCGCGTCATCAATATCACCGCCGGCACGGTTACGCTGGACGGTCTCATCATCGAGCACGGGCTCGTTTCCGGCAACGGCGGCGACTACAACAGCCTCAACGGCAAGGACGCTTTGGGCGCAGGCATCGATATCACTGGCGGCACCCTCACCATCAAACACTCCTCCATCACCGGCAACGCAGCAGCGGCGGGCGGCGCCAACGGCGGCGGTTCAGGCTATGGCTATGGCGGCGGCGGCGGCGGTGGCTTCGCCGGCAAGGGCGGCGGCATTGGCGGCAGTTACAACAGCAGCACGCCCGGTGTTACGGGCGGTAGCGGCATCGGCGGCAATGGCGGGGGCTCGTCCAATCCTGCCGGCAAGGGCGGCAGTAGCGTTGGCGGTGCGGGCGGGTTGGATGGTTCATCAAACCCGAACGGCGGCACCGGCGGTACTGCCGGCAGCGGCTCGACCATCGGCGGCGGCGGTGGCGGTTACGGTTCATACGGTGCGTCGGCGGTCGGTAACGGCGGCATCGCGTCAGGCGCCATGTACATCGGTACGGGGGCTACCGTGTATATGTCGTCGACCTCCATCACCGGCAACCTCGGCGCGGGCGGCGGTGGTGCCGGCAGTTCGCACACCGCCAACGCCGGCTCGGGCGGCGACGGTATCGGCGGTATCTACAACAAGGGCACACTCCATTACGAAAGCGGCACCGTCTCCAATTCGACCAACTACGGCAAAGGCGGTGGCGGCGGTGCCAACACGAAGTACGGCAATAGTGCCGGCGCCGCTGGAGCCGGCAGCAACACCGGCACCGAGTGGCTGACCACCGGCAGCGGCGGCACCACCGACTCGGCGTGGACCGCGCCCGTGCCCGCCACGATCACCAGCGCCACTTACGATGCCAGTACCGGCACGCTGAGCGTGACCGGCGCCAGCATGACCGCCGGCGACACGATCGACGTCAGCAAACTGACGCTGACCGGCCAAAGCGGCAACACCTACACGCTGACCTCGAGCAATGTGACCGCCAGCAGCGGCACTGCCTTTTCCATCACGCTGAACGCGGCCGACCGGCTGGCCGTCAATGGGCTGCTCAACAAGAACGGCACCACTGCAGTCGATGCGACCTCCTTCAACCTCGCGGGTGCCGCCAACTGGGATTCTACTGCCAGCGCTGCCGCCGACACCTCCGGCAACGGCATCACCGTCAGCAACGTTACCTCGCCGACCATCACCTCGGCCACCTACGATGAGAGCACGCACGTGCTGACCGTCACCGGCACGGGATTCGTCGGCACGGTTGGCGCCAGCAACGACATCAACGTATCGAAACTCACGCTTACCGGCGAGGGCAGCAACACCTATGCGCTGACTTCCTCGAACGTCGAGGTCACCAGCGCCACCTCGTTTTCCGTCACGCTGAATGCCAGCGACCGGGCTACGGTAGAGACGATGCTCAACAAGAACGGTACCAGCTCCACCGGCGGCACCACCTACAACCTGTCGGCGGCGGACGACTGGGATAGCGTGATCAACAACACCGATATCTCGGATAGCACGAATGGCGTGACCGTCAGCAATGTCGCGGTGCCCTCGATCACCAGCGCGACTTATGATGCCAACGGCGGTACGCTGACGGTCACCGGCACCGGCTTCCTGTCAGCCTCGGGCGCCACCAATGACATCGTCGCCAACAAGTTCACTCTCACTGGCGAAGGCGGCAGCACCTACACGCTGACCGACACCGCCAATGTCGAGATCACCTCCAGCACCAGTTTCACCTTGAACCTGAGCGCGACCGACAAGGCGGGCATCAACAAGATGCTCAACAAGAACGGCACCAGCTCGACCGGCGGCACCACTTACAATATTGCGGCGGCCGAGGACTGGGCGGCCGGCGCGGATGCGGCCGTCGTAGTGGCCGACACCACCGGCAATGGCATCACGGTGAGCAACGTGGCGGTACCGGCGATCACCAGCGCGACCTACGATATCAACATCGGCGCGCTGACGGTCACCGGCACCGGCTTCCTGTCAGCCTCGGGTGCAACGAATGACATCGTCGCCAACAAGTTCACTCTCAAGGGCGAAGGCGGTGCGACCTATACGCTGACCGACACCAGCAACGTCGAGATCACCTCCGGCACCAGCTTCACCCTGAACCTGAGCGCCACCGACAAGGCCGGCCTCCAGGCGATCTTCAACAAGAACGGCACCAGCTCGACCGGCGGTACCACCTACAACATCGCGGCGGCCGAAGACTGGGCGGCCGGCGCGGATGCGGCCGTGGTGGTGGCCGACACCACTGGCAACGGCATCACCGTCAGCAATGTCGCGGTGCCCGCGATCACCAGCGCCACTTACGACGCCAGCACCGGCGCGCTGATCGTCACCGGCACCGGTTTCCTGTCGTTGAACGGCGCGACCAACGACATCGTTGCCAACAAGTTCACCTTCACCGGCGAAGGCAGTTCGACCTATACGCTGACCGACACCAGCAACGTCGAGATCACTTCCGGCACCAGCTTCACGCTGAACCTGAGCGCGACCGACAAGGCAGGCATCAACAAGATGCTCAACAAGAACGGCATCAGCTCGACCGGCGGCACCACCTACAACATTGCGGCCGCCGAAGACTGGGCAGCGGGCGCTGACGCTGCCGTGGTTGTCGCCGACACCACCGGCAACGGCATCACGGTGAGCAATGTCGCGGTGCCGACGATCACCAGCGCCACTTACGACCGGACCGCCGGCACGCTGGTCGTGACCGGCACCGGCTTCCTGTCAGCCTCGGGCGCCACGAATGACATCGTCGCCAACAAGTTCACGCTGACCGGCGAAGGCGGTTCGACTTACACATTCACCGACACCTCGAACGTCGAGATCACCTCCGGCACCAGCTTCACGCTGCACCTGAGCGCGACCGACAAGGCGGCTGTCAACGTGATCACCAACAAGAACGGCACCAGCTCCACCAGTGGCACCACTTACAACCTGGCTGCTGCCGAAGACTGGAACGCCGGTGCCGATGCGGCCGTCGTGATCGCCGACACCACCGGCAACGGCATCACGGTGAGCAACGTGCAGGTGCCGGCGATTACCAGCGCGACCTATGATGTCAACACCGGCACGCTAACGGTCACCGGTACCCACATGCTGGCGCTGAGCGGGTCGAACAACGACATCGTCGCCAACAAGTTCACGCTGACTGGCGAAGGCGGCAGCACCTACACGCTGACCGACACCTCGAACGTCGACATCATCTCCAGCACCAGCTTCACGCTGAACCTCAGCGCGACCGACAAGGTCGGCGTCCAAGCGATCGTCAACAAGAACGGCACCAGCTCGACCGGTGGCACCACCTATAATCTGGCGGCGGCCGAGGACTGGGACGCTGGTGCCGATGCCGCCGTCATCGTTGCCGACACCACCGGCAACGGCATCACTGTCAGCAATGTGGCCGTGCCAAGCATCACCAGCGCCACCTATGACGCCAACAGCGGCGCATTGACCGTCACCGGTACCGGCTTCCTATCCTTGAATGGGGCAACCAACGATATCGTTGCCAACAAGTTCACCTTCACCGGTGAAGGTGGCAGCACCTACACGCTGACCGACACGTCCAACGTCGAGATCACCTCCGGCACCGGCTTTACACTGAGTCTGAGCGCCACCGACAAGGCGGGCATCAACAAGATGCTCAACAAGAACGGCACCAACTCCACCGGCGGCACGACTTACAATATTGCGGCCGCCGAGGACTGGGCAGCTGGCGCCGATGCGGCCGTGGTTGTCGCCGACACCGTCGGCAACGGCATCACTGTCAGCAATGTCGCGGTGCCGGCCATCACCAGCGTGACCTATGACGCCAACAGCGGCGCATTGACCATCACCGGCACCGGTTTCCTGTCGGCCTCGGGCGCGACCAACGATATCGTTGCCAACAAATTCACTTTCACTGGCGAAGGCGGATCGACCTACACGCTGACGGACACCTCGAACGTCGAGATCACGTCCGGGACCAGCTTCACGCTGAACCTGAGTGCCACCGACAAGGCCGCGATCAACCAGATCGTCAACAAGAACGGCACCAGCTCCATCAGCGGCACCACTTACAATATTGCAGCCGCTGAAGACTGGGCTGCCGGCGCGGATGCGGCCGTAGTCGTGGCCGACACCACCGGCAACGGCATCACTGCCAGCAATGTGGCCGTGCCGACCATCACCAGCGCGACCTACAACGCCAGTGCCGGCACCTTGATCGTCACCGGCACCGGCTTCCTGTCGGCTTCCGGCGCAAGCAACGACATTGTCGCCAACAAGTTCACGCTCACCGGTGAAGGCGGCACCACCTACACGCTGACCGACACCGCCAATGTCGAGATCACGTCCGGCACCAGCTTCACCCTCACGCTAAGTGCCACCGACAAGGCGGCGGTCAACCTGATCGTCGACAAGAACGGCACCAGTTCGACCGATGCCACTACCTACAACCTGGCCGCAGCCGAGGACTGGGCGGCCGGTGCCGATGCGGCGGTGACGGTGGCCGACCTTACCGGCAACGGGATTACCGCAAGCAATGTGGATGCTCGCCCGGTCGTTTCCCAACTTAACGGCGACAGCGTCAGTTTCACCGAGAACGGCAGCGCGGCATTGCTCGATTCCGGCAGCGATGCAACCGTAACCGACAGCGACAATGCCGATTTCAACGGCGGCAATGTCACCGTATCCATTATCGCCAACCGGGTCTCGACCGAGGATGTGCTCGGCGTCGTCAACCAGGGCACGGGCGCCGGGCAGATCGGCATCTCGGGCAGCAATGTCACCTACAGCGGCACCACCATCGGCACCTTCACTGGCGGCAGCGGCACCAGCGACCTGGTCATCACGCTCAACGGCAATGCCACGCCGGCAGCGACCCAAGCCCTGGTACGCGACCTCACCTACAGCAACAGCAACACCGCCGATCCGAGCGTCGCCACCCGTACCGTGCGCGTGACGGTCAATGACGGTTCCGGCGGAACCAGTACGAACTCCTATATTTCAGTCGGCGTCACGGCAGTCAACGACGCCCCGACCATCAGTGCCACCGGCGCCACACCCACCTTTACCGAAAACGGCAGCGCCGTGAGCCTGTTCAGCGGCACGAGCATCAGTACCGTCGAGAGCGGGCAGACGATCAAGTCATTGACGCTAACGGTGAGCAATGTCAGCGATGGCAGCAGCGAACTCCTCAACATCGACGGCACCAGCGTCGCGCTGACCAACGGCAACACTGCCACTACCGCGACCAATGGCATGGACGTGTCGGTAAGCGTTGCCGGCGGCACGGCCACGGTAACGATCAGCAAGACGGCCGGTATCGGCACGACTGCGGCGCAGACACTGGTCAATGGTTTGAGCTACCAGGACACCAGCGACAATCCTTCGACCACCAATCGCGGCGTCACCATCACCAGCATCCAGGACAATGGCGGCACCGGCAACGGCGGCAGCGACACGACGACGCCTTCCATCGCCGCCACCGTAAGCGTAACGGCAGTCAACGACGCATCGGTGGTGGCGACCTCGGGCGGCACGGTTGCCTTCACCGAAGGCAACAACGTGGCCAGCACGCCGGTGGCGATCGATACCGGCATCACGGTTTCCGATATCGACAACAGCACCCTGTCCAGCGCGACGGTTTCCATCACCGGCAATTTCCACAGCGGCGAAGATGTGCTCGCGTTCACTAACGACGGCAGCACGATGGGCAATATCGCGGCCAGCTACAATAGCGGCACCGGCATACTGACGCTGACCTCGTCCGGCGCCACCGCCACCACCGCCCAATGGCAGGCGGCACTGCGCACCGTCACTTACACCAACAGCTCGGACACGCCGAACACCAGCAGCCGCACGGTCAGCTTCACGGTCAATGACGGCAGTGCCGACAGCAGCGCCGCCACCAGGACCATCAGCGTGACCGCGACCAACGATATCCCGGTGGCGACGACTTCCGGCGGTACGACCGCATTCATCGAAGGCAACAACGTCACCAGCACCCCGGTCGCGATCGATAGCGGCATCGCGGTCAGTGACGCCGACAACGGCACCCTGTCCAGCGCCACCGTTGCCATCACCGGCAATTTCCAGAGTGGCGAAGACGCACTGGCATTCACGAATGACGGCGCCACGATGGGCAACATCAGCGCCAGCTACAACAGCACTACCGGCGTGCTGACGCTGACCTCATCCGGCGCCACCGCCACCACTGCCCAATGGCAGGCGGCACTGCGTACCGTTACCTATACCAACAGCTCGGACACGCCGAACACCGGCAGTCGCACGGTCAGCTTCACGATCAACGACGGCAGTGCCGACAGCAGCGCCGCCACCAAGACCGTCGGCGTGACCGCGACCAACGACTCGCCGGTCGCCACCGCCTCCGGCGGCACGGCCGCATTCGTCGAAGGCAACAACGTGACCAGCACACCGGTTGCCATCGACAGCGGCATCACGGTAGCCGATATCGATAACGGCACCCTGTCCAGCGCCACGGTCTCCATCACCGGCAACTTCCAGAGTTCGGGAGACGTGCTGGCATTCACGAATGACGGTGCCACAATGGGCAACATCGGCGCCAGCTACGACAGCAGCACCGGCGTGCTGACGCTGACCTCGTCCGGCGCCACCGCCACCACTGCACAATGGCAGGCGGCACTGCGCACCGTCACCTATACCAGCAGCTCGGACACGCCGAATACCGGCAACCGCACGATCAGCTTCACAGTCAATGACGGCAGTGCCGACAGCAGCGCCGCCACCAAGACCGTCAGCGTCGCCGCGACCAACGATACGCCGATCGCCACCACCTCCGGCGGCACGACAGCCTTCACCGAGGGTAACAACGTCGCCAGCACGCCGGTTGCAATCGACAGCGGCATCACGGTCAATGATGCCGACAACGGCACCCTGGCCAGCGCCGCGGTTTCCATCACCGGCAATTTCCACGGCGCGGAAGATGTGCTGGCATTCACCAACGACGGCGGCACGATGGGCAACATCGGCGCCAGCTACGACAGCAGCACCGGCGTACTGACGCTGACTTCGTCCGGTTCCACCGCCACCAACGCCCAATGGCAGGCCGCGCTGCGCTCGGTCACCTACACCAACAGTTCCGACACGCCGAACACCGGCAGCCGCACCATCAGCTTCACGGTCAACGATGGCAGTGCCGACAGCAGCGCCGCCACCAAGACCGTCAGCGTCGCTGCGACCAATGATGGGCCGGTCGCCACCACCTCCGGCGGCACAAGCGCGTTCATCGAGGGCAACAACACAACCGGCACCCCGGTCGTGATCGATGGCGGCATCACGGTTTCCGATGCCGACAACAGCGCGCTATCCAGCGCCACGGTTTCCGTCACCGGCAATTTCCACAGCGGCGAAGACGTGCTGGCATTCACGAACGACGGTGCCACGATGGGCAACATCGCGGCCAGCTACGACAGCGCCACCGGCGTACTGACGCTGACCTCGTCCGGCGCCACTGCCACCACCGCCCAATGGCAGGCCGCGCTGGGCTCGGTCACCTACACCAACAGTTCCGACACGCCGGACACCGGCAGCCGCACGGTCAGCTTCACGGTCAACGACGGCACCGACAGCAGCACGGCCGCCACCAAGACCATCAGCGTGACCGCGACCAACGATACCCCCAACGCGGCCACATCCGGCGGTACGACGGCCTTCACTGAAGGCAACAACGTGGCCAGCACGCCGGTGGCGGTGGATAGCGGAATCACAATCGGCGATCCCGATAACAGCACGTTTGCGAGTGCCACCGTTTCCATCACCGGCAACTTCCACGGCAACGAAGACATCCTGGCTTTCACCAACGATGGCGGCACGATGGGCAATATCGCGGCCAGCCACGACAGCAGCACCGGTGTGCTGACGCTGACTTCGTCCGGCGCCTCCGCCACCGCTGCCCAGTGGCAGGCCGCGCTGCGCTCGGTCACCTACACCAACAGCTCCGAGACACCGGACACGAGCAATCGCACGATCAGTTTCACCGTCAACGACGGCACCGACAGCAGCAGCGCCGTCACCAAGACCGTCAGCGTCATCAGCACCAACGACACGCCTGTACTCAGTGCCAATACCGGGGCAACGCTCGATTCCGGCACCTTGGTGACGCTGACCTCCGCGATGCTGCAGGCCAGTGATGCGGACAACAGTGCCGGCCAGCTCAGCTTCACTTTGCAGTCGACTCCGACGCGCGGCGAAGTGCTGCTTGGCGGAAGCGTACTGCATGTAGGCGACAGCTTCACGCAAGCCGATATCGCCGCCGGAAACGTGGTTTATCGCAATCTCGAGAACCCCGGCAGCGACAGTTTCGCATTCACGGTTTCGGATGGCGCAAGCGGCAATATTTCCCAGACAACGTTCGCGCTTACGGTCAATCCGGTACCGTTGGTGCCGACCCTGCCGAGCGCGCCGGCTCCCGTTTCGACCACACCGGCCTCGCCGCCCGTACCCGATGCGCCGTTGCCGCCATCGGTGCTGTCCGCGTTTACCCCGGGCAGCGCGACTTCACCTACACCGCTGATCAGCGCTCTACCCTCGGACAGCCATGCGGATTCCACTCCGCCGGGCGTTTCGACGCCTCCGGCGTATTTCCGCCCGCCGGCCGCCTCCGACCTTGGCGCCCCGCAAGAGACGGCGCCGCTCGGCAGCCCGGCAAGCTTCGTGGTCATACAAACGCCATCGTCAAGCGCCTTCGACACGGCTCCCGGCCTGCGCGCCAACGTTTCGAGCAGCACGATCACCGTGGGCTCCGATGCACGGATCTCGGTCGCCTTGCCGCGCGAGACGTTCATCGACACGATGCCCCACGCCACCGTCTCGGTGCAAGCCCGCCTGGCAAACGGCACACCGCTGCCCGCCTGGCTGCGCTTCGATGCGCGATCCGGCACCTTCCAGGGGCAGCCGCCGGCCGGCTGGACACAACCGCTCGAACTGCAGGTCGTCGCACGCGACAACCATGGAAACCAGGCGGTGACGATCGTGCGCTTGAAGTTTGATCGGCACGGCGCGCAGGATGCGCCGCCCCCCGCCGATCACGGTCGCCAGTCCGACATCCAGGGCGATGCCCGCGATCACGGCAAGGCAGCGGATCCACTCGCCTGGCTGCACCAGCGGCACGCGCCGCGTCACGCCAAGGCAGCGCTCGACGAACAGTTCGCCCGCCATGGCGGGGCAGCCCGTCTGCGCGAGCAGAATGCGTTGATTGCGCATGCCGAATCGCTGGCCCGCACGCGGGCACCGAGTTGAAGTTGCAGATGAAGTTCCGCTGCCGGATGCACAGCGTCCGGCAGCCTGTTCCAGCCCGTTCCCAGAAAATCACTTCCAACGAGAGAGAGCGCCCATGAAGACCAGACAAGAATCGCGCCCCAACCACCTGCCGCGCCGCCTGCGCGGTACCGTCGCCGTTGCCGCCGCCGTGCTGATACTGGGCGGCTGCGCAGTGACGCCGCATCCGATCACGCTCAACGAGCGTGCCGCCGGGCTCGACAGCGACAAGGCGGCGATGTACCACAACCAGGAGCCGGTGAAGGGACCGCTGACCCTGTCCGAAGCGATGGCGCGCGCGGTCAAGTACAACCTGGACAACCGCCTCAAGCTGCTGGAAGAAGCGGTCTCGCAACGCCAGCTGGATCTGGCAAGCTTCGACCTGCTGCCCAAGCTGACGGTCGCGGCCGGCTACGACGGCCGCGATTCCTATGCGGCCTCGTCGTCCACCGACGTGTTTACCGGCCGGCAGTCGCTGACTCCTTCGACTTCGCAGGACAAGAACCGGCGCACCGCCGACCTCGGCTTCACCTGGAACATCCTCGATTTCGGCGTCAGCTATTTCCAGGCGCAGCAGCAGGCCGACCGCACGCTGATCATGAAGGAGCGCCGGCGCAAGGTGGTGCACAGCCTGATGCAGCAGGTGCGGCAGGCATACTGGTTCGCGCTCGGCGCGCAGCAGATGGAGGCAAAGATCGGGCCGCTGCTGAAGGAGGTCGAAGGCGCGCTGGAGGATTCGCGCCGCATCGAGCAGGAAAAGCTGCGCGCGCCGCTCGACACGCTGAATTACCGGCGCCAGCTGGTGGATATCGTGCGCCAGCTGGAAGCGGTGCGTGACGAACTGGCGCAGGCCAAGCCGCGGCTGGCGGCGCTGATGAACCTGGAACCGGGTAGCGACTTCACCCTCGCCCAGCCCGCGTCGCTGGCCGAACCCAAGCTGGACGGAAGCGTGGGCGCGATGGAAAAGGCTGCGCTGCTGAACCGCCCGGAATTGGTGGAGGCGCGCTACAACGAGCGCATCGGCGTGCTGGAAACCAAGAAGGCGATCGCCAAACTGTTCCCCGGACTGGAAGTCAGCCTGATGAGCCATTACGACAGCAACAGCTTCCTGGTGGACAACCAGTGGAGCGAAGCCGGCTTGCGCATTTCGTGGAACCTGCTCAACGTCTTCTCGGCGCCGCAGATCAAGGCCAGCGCCGCCGCGCAGGAAGAGGTGGCGAAGATGCAGCGGCTCGCACTCAGCATGGCGGTGCTGTCGCAGGTGCACGTGGCCTACCTGGACTTCGCCGGCCGCAAGCGCCAGTTCGAGCTGGCGGAAAACCTGAACGACCTCGACCGCCAGATCCTCGACCAGACCCGCAATGCCGCCCGCAGCAATGCGCTCGGCAAGCTGGCCGAGATCCGCGCCGAAGTCAACGCGTTGTTTTCGGAACTGCGCTTCTACCGGAGCTATGGCGCGCTCCAGGGCGCGTATGGCACCATGCTGACTACGCTCGGCGCCGATCCGCTGCCGCAGGCAGTGTCCGCGCATGACGTCGAAACGCTGGCCAGGTCGATCGCTGCCGAAGACGGCCATCGCAGCGTCGACGCCCTGCTGCCGAAGGACGCCGGCAAACACTGAAGACTGGAATGAAACAACTGCTATTCACGATGAAGCGCGCGCTCCCGTTGCGAAGCGCGCTGCTGCTCGCCGCGGCCCTGGGCGCGACCGCGTCGGCCTCGGCGCAGAATGTACCGCGCGGCCAGGCGGATGCCGACCAGGACGGGCGCGTCCGCGCCCAGTTCGTGGCGCACGACAAGGCCACGCTGTCGAGCGAGATCGCCGCCAATATCTCGCATCTGCCGTTTCGCGAAGGCGACAGCTTCCGCGCCGGCCAGACGCTGATCAGCTTCGACTGCGCGCTGTATCGCGCCAGCCTGTCGAAGGCCGAAGCCAGCGCACAGGCGGCGCGGCAGACCCTGAAGGTCGACAAGCGGCTGGCGGAACTCAACTCGATCGGCAACCTGGAAGTCGAACAGGCGGCGGCCAAGGTCAAGGAAGCGGAAGCGGAGGTGGCGGCGATGCGCGTCACGGTCGGCAAATGCACGCTCGCCGCGCCGTTCTCCGGCAGCGTCGCCAAGCTCGACGTCGCCGCGCACGAATTCGTTTCACCCGGCAAGCCGCTGATGGATATCCTCGACACGCGCCACCTCGAACTGCAGATGATCGTGCCGTCGCGCTGGCTGGCATGGCTGAAGAAGGGCAGCGGCTTCACCGTCAAGGTCGATGAGCTCGGCAAGGAATATCGCGCGCACGTGGTGCGGCTGGGTGCGCGGATCGACCCGGTCAGCCAGACCATTGCCATTGTCGGCGAGGTGCAGGGCCCGCATTCGGAATTGCTGGCGGGGATGAGCGGCTGGGCCAGGCTGAAGGATCAATGACCATCGTCCGGCTTGCCGGCATCGCAACGCCGGGCCTTCCTCCCTTGCGCTGAGTTTCCCGCGACGGCCGCCGCTCTCCCCATACCGCACCAGCCCATGACATCCCCCAACCCCGCCCTCCGCGGCCTCGCCGTCCTGCTCCAGCTCGGCCGCCGCGCCCGCGAAGCCGCCAGCCTGGAAGCGCTCGGCTTCGTCATGGTCAACGAAACCCGGCAATTGTTCGACTACCGCCAGGCCGCGCTGGCGCAGCCGCGTTTTCACGAGATCCCTTTCGAGAACGGCGTGATGGCCGTGTCCGGCCTGCCGCAGCCCGACCCGCAGGCGCCGTATGTGCAATGGCTGGGACGTTTGTTCGCGCAATTGGCGAAACAGGTCGAGGGCGAAGCGCCAGTCTGCGTGCGCGCCGCCGACCTGCCCGAGATCGTTGCCAGGGAATGGAGCACCTGGCTGCCGGAGCATGCGCTGGTGCTGCCACTCGGCAAACCGGGCGGCCGTCGCCTCAGCTATTTGCTGCTGGCGCGCGACGCCGCGTGGGAAGAACACGAGTTGGGCATGGCGGCGGAACTCGGGCATGCATACGGGCATGCGCTTGCCGCCTATGCGCCTGCCGTTCCGCTGCGCGAACGCTTGCGCACCGCGCTGCTGCCGCGCAAATACCGTCTGCGCTGGCTGTCCGCGCTGGCCCTGGCCTGCCTGTTCCCGGTGCGCCTGACGGTGCTGGCGCCGGCCGAAGTCGTTCCTTCCAAGCCGTTCCTGGTGCGCGCTCCGCTGGACGGCGTGATCGACCGCTTGCACGTGCTGCCGAACCAGGCGGTGAAAAAGGGCGAAGCGCTGTTCGATCTCGACACCACCTCGCAACGCTCGCGTTTCGGCATCGCCCGCAAGGCATACGAAGTCGCCCAGGAGGAATACCGGCAGGCCGCGCAACTGGCGGTGACCGACGAGCGCAGCAAGGCCGACATCGCCGCAAAGAAGGGAAACCTGGAAGAGAAGGCGCTGGAACTGGATTATTCGAAAGACATGCTGGACCGGGTACGGGTGAAGGCGTCCCGCGACGGCGTGGCCGTCTTCGCCGACGTCAACGACTGGCAAGGCAAGGCGGTGGCGATCGGGGAGCGGGTGATGGTGCTGGCCGACCCGGCCCAGGTGGAACTCTCGGTATCGCTGCCGGTCGCCGATGCGATCGAGCTGCCCGCCGATGCGCCGATCACCCTCTATCCGAACGGTTCGGTCCTGACCTCCTACGATGCCGTGCTGAGCAGCGCCGCCTATCGGGCCGAACCGGTACCGGGCGGGCTGCTCGCGTAT
Organism: uncultured Noviherbaspirillum sp.; assembly: GCA_966211575.1. Taxonomy (GTDB): domain Bacteria; phylum Pseudomonadota; class Gammaproteobacteria; order Burkholderiales; family Burkholderiaceae_D; genus Noviherbaspirillum. The sequence continues at coordinate 10,635 of CBIHOK010000044.1, read as the reverse complement.
CGCCTGAAGGCCAGGTTCACCGGAAAGGGCATGCCGCCGCGCATCGGATTGATGGGCACCGCGAAGGTCTACGGCGGCCGGGTGCCGCTGCTCTACTATGTCTTGCGCCGCCCGTTGGCCGCGCTGCGGCAGCGCCTCGGGTGGTGAGATGATGCTACCCGCGATGCGGCAGGACCTGAGCCTGCATCCCGGCCCGGCCGCCGAAGACGGCTCGCCGACCTGGACCTTGCACGATCCGGCGGCAAACCGCTTCTACCGGCTCGGCTGGGCCGCGTTCGAAATCCTGTCGCGCTGGCACCTGCGCGATCCACAGGCGATCCTGGAAGCGGTCAAGCGCGAAACCACCCTGGACGCCGGCGACGACGCGCTGCTGCAGGTCTTCCAGTTCCTGGCCCGGCATCACCTGATCGACGCACCCGCCGCCGCGGACACCGAGCGCATGCTGGCCGAAGTGAAAGCGGGCAAGCTGACCAAGGCGCAGTGGCTGCTGCACAACTACCTGTTTTTCCGGATTCCGCTGGTGCGCCCGGCCGCCTTCCTCGACCGTTGCGCGCGCTACGTGCGCTGGGCCTACCAGCCGCGCTTCTGGCTGGCGCTCGGCATGCTGGCGCTATTCGCGCTGTACCTGGTTTCACGCCAGTGGGATGAATTCCGCCACACCTTCTCCGCCTACAACACCTTCTCCGGCTGGCTGACCATCGGCCTGGCGCTCTCGTTCGCCAAGGTGCTGCACGAACTTGGCCACGCGTTCACCGCCCAGCGCTACGGCTGCAAGGTGCCGACCATGGGCCTGGCGTTCCTGGTGATGCTGCCGGTGCTGTACACCGACACCAACGAAGCCTGGAAGCTGCAGGACAAGCGCCACCGGCTGGCGATCGGCGCCGCCGGCATGCTGGCCGAACTGGCGTTGGCGGTGTTCGCCACGCTGCTGTGGAACGTGGTCCCGGACGGTCCGCTGCGCGCCGGCATCTTCCTGCTCGCGACCACCACCTGGGTCGTCACGCTCGGCATCAATGCCAGCCCGTTCATGCGTTTCGACGGCTACTTCCTGGTATCGGACTGGCTCGACACGCCCAACCTGCACAGCCGCGCTTTCGCGTTCGGGCGCTGGTGGCTGCGCCGGCACCTGTTCGGCTGGGACGATCCGCCGCCGGAACAGCTGCCGGAACGGCGCCGCCGGCTGTTGACCGGATTCGCGTTCGCCACCTGGATCTATCGCTTCGTCGTCTTCCTCGGCATCGCCTTTCTCGTCTACCACGTGTTCTTCAAGCTGCTGGGCATCGTGCTGCTGATGGTGGAACTGGGATGGTTCCTGGTGCTGCCGATCCTGAGCGAACCGAGAGTGTGGTGGCAGCGCCGGGCGGAAATGCGCTGGAACCGGCAGACGAAACGCACCATAGCCATCGCCGCGGCCGCGCTCGCCTATCTGCTGCTGCCCTGGCAACAGGATCTGCGGGCCCCGGCGATGCTCGATGCGCAGGAAGTGCAAAGCCTGTACGCCGTGGACGCGGCCCGGGTCGCGAGCCAGCCGGTGCCGGTCGGCACCCAGGTCCGCAAGGGAGACGTCCTGGTGCGGCTCGAATCGCCCGACCTCGCCTACCGCCTCGCCCGCGCCCGCACGCGCGAACACACACTGCAGAAAATGCTGGCGCAGCAACCGTTCGATCAGGTGTTGCGCCAGGAAGGCGGCACGCTGGAGCGGCGCTGGGCGGAAGCGCATGCGCAGACCGAAGCGCTGCAACAGGAGGCGGATCGCTTGATCGTGCGCGCGCCGTTCGCGGGACGCGTGGCGGAAGCATCCGACGCGCTGGCGCCGGGCGCTTGGGTGGCCGAGCGCGAGCGCCTGTTCCTGCTGGAAGGCCCGTCCGGCACCAAGGGAGAGGCTTTCGTTTCCGAGGCCGACCTGAAGCGCATTCGGCCGGGCAAGGACGCCGCCACCTTCATCGCGGACACCCCGGAACGCGGCAGGGTCGTGTGCGACATCGGCGCGGTCGATCCGGTCAACCTGAGCGCACTCGAAGCACTGCCGATGGCCTCGATCTATGGCGGTCCGATTCCGGTGCTGCAGGACCGGAGCGGCATCCTGGTGCCTACCGAAACCATCTTCCGGGTACGGCTCGACCGTTGCCAGGCCAAGGCCGTGCCGATGCACGAATTGCGCGGCACTGCCCACCTGGAAGCGAGCGCAGGCAGCGTGATCGCCCCCCGGCTGCGCGGCACGATCGCCGCCATCCAGCGCGAACTGGGTTTCTGAGCGAGCGCGCAAGCGCCGCCGGCAGCGGTTTTGCGCCGATGCTACAATCTTCGAGCACTGGCCCCCGCCTGCGCGCCTACCCGATTTCCATGACCGCTGCCGACCTCGCGAAGCTGGTGTTCCTGTCCGCCATCTGGGGCGGCTCCTTCATTTTCCTGCGCGTGGCGGTTCCCGAAGTCGGCCCGCTGCTGACCGCCCTGCTGCGCACCGCGCTCGCCGGTTTCGCGCTGGTCGTGTTTTCCTTCGCCACCGGGGTCGACCTGCACTGGCGCCGCAACCTGAGACCGTTCGCGATCGTCGGCCTGCTGGCCGGCGTGGTGCCGTTCTCCTGTTTTTCATTCGCCGCGCTTACGCTGCCGGCCGCCCACTCTGCGGTATTGAATGCGACCGCGCCGCTGTTCGGCGCGCTGTTCTCGGCGATATGGCTGTCGGAGCGGCTGAGCCTGCGCAAGCTCGCGGGGCTGATGCTCGGCATCGCGGGCGTCGCGATCCTGGTCGGCGCCGGCGCGCTGCCGCTGAACGGCGCGACGCTGACCGCGGTGGCCGCCTGCCTGGTGGCCGCCGCCAGCTGCGCGCTGGCCACTATCGTGGTGCAGAAGAGCGGCCATTCCGGCGGCGTCCATCCGATCGCGATGGCGACCGGTTCGCTGGCGCTGGGTGGCTTGATGATGCTGCCCGCGCTGCCGTTCGTGCTGCCGGCGCACCTGCCCTCGTTGCTGGCGCTGCTGTGCGTGCTGGGCATGGCGCTGCTGTCCTCCGGTCTGGCGCAGGCGCTGTTCATTCCGCTGATTGTCCGCATCGGGCCGACCCGCGCGATGTCGGTGGCCCTGCTGATACCGCTGTTCAGCATGCTGTGGGGCGCGCTGTTCCTGCATGAAGCAATCCGTGCCTCGACGCTGACGGGAGCGCTGGTGGTACTGTCTTCGATGGCGCTGGTGCTGGCGCCCGCCCGCGCCGACCTGCAGGCCAGCCTGAAACCGCGATGACGACGGCACCCGCTTCCCGTGCAACGCCGCCCGGTCCGCTGTGGATCGCGCTGGCGCTGTCGCTGGGCGCCGCCATATCGCTCGGCATCTCGCGCTTCTCGTATGCGCTGCTGCTGCCGCCGATGCGCGCCGATCTCGGCTGGTCTTACCTGCTGGCGGGCGCGATGAACACCGCCAATGCGCTCGGCTATTTCATCGGCGCGCTGCTGACGCCGGCGCTGATGCGGCGCTGGGGCGCGCAGGCGCCGCTGGTCAGCGGCGCGCTGCTGACGGCACTCTTCATGCTGCTGTCCGGCTTCGTCACCGACGCTTCGATGCTGCTGGCGCAGCGCGTGCTGGCCGGCATCGCCAGCGCATTCGTGTTCATCGCCGGCGGCGTGCTGGCGGCCCGCCTCGGGGCGCTGCATCCGCGCCGCGCGGGATTCCTGATCGGACTGTATTACGGCGGGACCGGCTTCGGCATCGCCGCCTCGGCGCTGCTGGTGCCGGCGGTGATCGCAGCGGCCCGGCATGCGCTTCACCAGTGGCAGTGGGCATGGCTGGCGCTCGGTGCGCTTTGCCTGCTGATGACGCTGCTGATGGCGCCGGCCGCGCGCCTGATCGACGGCAGCCCGGCGGCGGGTGGCACCGGTGGCCGCGCGCCGATGCGCGCGCTCGGCTTCGGGCTGGCCGGCTACTTCATGTTCGGCGTCGGCTACATCGGCTACATGACCTTCGTGGTCGCGCTGCTGAAGGAACAGGGAATGGCCGCGCCAGTCATCACGCTGTTCTACGCGCTGCTGGGCGTCGCCGTGGTGGCGTCGTCACGCATCTGGGCCGGCATGCTGGACCGCTTCAAGGGCGGCCAGCCGCTGGCGATCCTGAACGCCTTGCTGGCGCTGGCGACGCTGCTGCCGGTGATCAGCGCGGCGCCGTTCGCGGTGTTCGCCTCGGGCATCCTGTTCGGCGCGGTGTTCCTGTCGGTGGTCGCGTCGACCACCGCGCTGGTGCGGCACAACCTGGCACCGGAACACTGGTCGGCCGGCATCAGCATGTTCACCACCGTGTTTGCATTCGGCCAGATCGTCGGACCGACCGTGGTCGGCTGGATCTCCGACAGCGCCGGCGGATTGGGGCGGGGACTGGTGTTTTCCGCCATTGCGCTGCTGCTCGGCGCATTGCTGGCGTCGCGCCAGCGCGCGCTGGTTCTCACCCCGGCGGCCGCGCATCCATAAACAGAACACCCTCTTCAGGAAGGCAGGAGCACGGCATCGAGCGCACCGCGCAGCGCGTTGCACACGACGATGCGCTGCGCGGTGCGCAGGTCGTCGGCGCTGAGCCTGCGTTCGCCGGCATTCCAGGCCGGATCGGCCAGCAGCACCGAGCGCATCACGCCGGGCAGCACCCCGGCGGCCAGCGGCGGCGTATACCAGCGGCCGTCGAGCTGGATGAAGACGTTGCTGCGCCCGCCCTCGGTCAGCTCGCCATCGCGGTTGAAGAACAGGGAGTCGAACGCGCCCTGCCGCTCAGCCCCGCGCCACGCGGCGTCATAGCATGCGCGCAGCGTGGTCTTGTGGCGCAGGAACAGGTCGCGCGAATCGGTGCGTTCGGGCGCGAGCAGGATGCGCACCGGTTCGCTCAGCGGCGACAGCGGCGCATGTGTCAATGCGGTACTGCCGTCCTGGCGCAAGGCAAGCCTGAGGCGATGCGGAACGGCCGCCGGCAGCGTCCGGCAGCAGTCCCGCAATTGCGTGCGGATCGCGGCAGCGTCGAACCCGAAGCCGAAATAGGCAGCCGATGCCCGCAACCGTGCCAGGTGCAGGTCGAGGTGACGGCATCCCTGCTCGCGGGTCGCATGCAGGGTTTCGAACAGCTCGAATTCATGCGGCAGACCGGTCAGGAAGGCTGCCTTCAGCTGGCATTCCGCGTATTCACCGGCCGCCCTGCTGTCGTGCACGATGCCGGCGCCCACCCCCATTTCGCCGCGGCGCACGCCATCGTCGCCCGGCGCCTGCAGGGCGAGCGTGCGGATCGGCACCGACAGGCAGAAGTCTTCGAGCGCGGCGCCGGGCTGCGGTGCGTCGAACCAGCCGATGGCGCCGGTATAAATGCCGCGCGGACTGTCTTCCAGCTCGTCGATGATCTGCATCGTGCGGCGCTTCGGCGCGCCGGTGATGGAGCCGCAGGGATAGAGTGAAGCGAACAATTCGGCCAGGTCGGTGCCCGGCCTGGCCCGGGCCTCGACGGTGGATGTCATCTGCAGCAGGTCGCCGTGACGCTGCACCTCGAACAATCTCGGCACACGGACCGAGCCGGATGCGGCGATCCGCCCCAGATCGTTGCGCAGCAAGTCGACGATCATCAGGTTTTCCGCCCGGTTCTTCGGGTCCGCCGCCAACGCCGCCGCCCGCTGCGCGTCCTGCCGGGGATCGTCGCCGGCATGCGCGGTGCCTTTCATCGGCTGCGCGGCAAGCATGTGCCGCGCATGCCGGACAAACAGTTCCGGCGACAGCGACAGCACCGCGCTTCCGTCGGGCAGCAATACCAGCGCGCCGTACGGCACCGGCTGGCGCGCCCGCAGCCGCCGGTACAGCGCGAGCGGCGCGCCGTATGCATCGAAGCGCAGCCGCCAGGTGGCATTGACCTGGTAGGTGTCGCCGGCCTCGATGTAATGATGGATACGGGCGATCGCCGCCGCGAACCGCTGGCGGTCGATGCCGGGCGCGACGTTTGCGATGCCGGCCGTTTCCGTTTCGCGTTCGGCCAGCCATTGCTCGACCTCCTCCGACGACATGCGCCGGCAGTGCTCGAACAGCAGCACCCGGGCCAACGGCTGGGCCGGCGCACGCGCCGGGATACCATGCATCCGCGCGCCCAACTCGTAACTGAACAAGCCAACCGCGTGCAACCCCTGGCTCACCGCCTGCCGCATCTGGGCCAGCAGCGCCGGCAACTGCGCGGCGTCCTGGCATTCGAGCATACCTGCCAGACCGGTGTGCAGGCGCGAACGCGGGTCCGCCGCGGTGGCGCTACAGTCATCCAGCAGGGCCAGGCAGCCGGCGGAAGAAACGATAGGATCGGTCACGGTATCGACGAAAAAACAGGGCCGGCCATTGTACCGGGCGGTGGCCCCCCACACAGCTGCCCCGCCGGGCCAGGTAAATCCCCCACAGCAGCCGTGCGCCGCCCGCCATCTGCAGCGGCCCGATCGCTTCCCCGAAAATGATCCATGCGGCCAATGCCGCGGTCAGCGGCTGGATCAACAGGCTGACCGAGGATAGCGAGGGCGGCAAATGGGCGAAGGCATAGGCGATCACGGTCTGGCCGCCGATCTGGGCGACCAGGGCCAGCGCCAGCAGCGGCGCCCAGCCCGCCAGTTGGGCCGGGAAAAACCGGCCGGGCATGGCCAGCGCGAACGGCAGCAGCACCAGGGCCGTGACGCTGGTGCTCCACGCCATCAGGCGCGCGGTCGAATAGCGGCCGCGCGCCTGATTGATCGTCAACTGATAACCAGCGTAGAAAAACGAAGTGGTCAAGCCTAGCGCATCGCCCAGAAACTTGTGCCCGCCCAAGCCACCGGCTGCATTCGATTCCACCAGCAGCACTGCGCCGCTTAGCGCCAGCAGCAGGCCGACAACGAAAATACGCCGGAAGCGCGCGCGCCACGCGAACCACAGCCACAGCGCAATGACGATGGGCGCGAAGTTCGACAACAGGGTTGCATTGGCGACGGTCGTGAAGTGCAGCGACAGGTGCCAGATGCCCATGTCAGCGGCGAAAAAGGCGCCGGCCAGCGCGAGTGCCGCGGAGAAATCGATGCGCCTGCCGGCGGCCAGGTCTGGTCGCCGCTGCGACGCCGCCCACACCCATAGAAACGGCGCGGCCAGCGCCATCCGCCAGAATGCCGAAGCAAGCGGATTGACGTCCGACAGCCGCATGAAAATGCCGGCGAAGCCGATCGCGATCCCGCCTAGCAACAGGGCGGCAAAGGCAACGGCGGGAAAGGCGGTAGGAGGAGATTGCGGGCGCGTGTCCATGCGGGTGGTCGTTGCGGCAGAGGCAAGCAGTGTAGCGGGGTCCGCGGCGCCGGCGCGACGGTTCAGGCCAGCAGCAATGTGATCTGCGCCTGCGCGTTTTCCGACGGATTCTGCCGGAAGCCGCTCTTGGCGAAGCGGTGCCAGCGCCCGACCACCAGGCAGGTGATCATGCCGGCACGCGTTGCCACTTCCTCTTCCTTCGCCAGTTGCTGGGTCACCGCGATCCGCAACGCCTGCTTGAGCGCAAGTTCGACGCGGTCGACGAACTGGTTCATCCGCAGTTGCAGGCGCTCGTCTTCATTGACCAGCGCATCGCCGATCAGCACCCGCGTCATGCCCGGATTGCGTTCGGCGAAATTGAGCAGCATTCCGCCGATCGCCTGCACCTGCGCCAAGCCGTTTTCCTGCTGTTCGCCGATCTGGTTGATCAGCCCGAACACGGTGGACTCGATGAACTCGATCAAGCCTTCGAACATCTGCGCCTTGCTGGCGAAATGCCGGTACAGCGCCGCTTCCGACACGTCCAGCTTTGCCGCCAGCGCGGCAGTGGTGATCTTTTCGCCCTTCGGCTGTTCCAGCATTGCCGCCAGCGTCTGGAGAATCTGGAGTTTGCGTTCGCCGGGTTTCGTGGTTGCCATAGTCGTTGTTCGCGGTTGAGCAGTCGGGGCCGACCGCCTTGCCACTTTTACAAGCAGCGCAGCCTGGCCGGAAGTTGCCTGACGGATTGTACTTTGACATCCACGTAAGCGGGCCGCCTGGCGAATTTCGGTGCCAGCAGGCTGGCTGCGCCCGGCTGCAGGTTGGGGCTGCGCGCCAGGTAGCGCGTCACCCACACGGTGCGCATGCCGAGCGCCTTGGCCGCCTTCAGGTTGTCCGCCGTGTCTTCCACCAGTACACAACGGCAAGCCGGGGCGCGTTCTTTAGCGACGATCTTGCGCAGCAATTGCTTCGACGGCTTCGGCCGCAACTGGCGATGCACCCGCATCGATTCGATCGCGACATGCCGCGCGAAATGGCGGTGCAGCCCGAGATGGCGCAGCACGTCGCGCGAGTAGCGCTGCGGCGCATTGGTCAGCAGCACCTTGCGCCCCGGCAGGCGGCGCAGCAATTGCCCGAGCCCGCGTTCGGCGCGAATCAGCGCGCTCAGGTCTTCGAAGCGGTGCGCTTCGCGCAGGAAGTCGTCGGCCCGCACCTGGTGGTGCCGCACCATGCCCAGCAGGGTGGCGCCATAGCGTTTCCAGTACGCGAGGCGTATCGCATTCACGGTGGCGGCGTCGGCCGGCGCCTCCGCCGTGCCGAGCACTTTTGCCATATAGGCATTCATGTTCGCGTTGATCGCGGGGAAAATCGCGTGCGACGCGTCGTGCAGCGTGTTATCGAGATCGAACAACCAAATCGGCGCAGGCATCTGATAGAGTGCTTCCAGGGGGAAATATGTTTAACAGGATCGTTTCTTTGCTGGGCGTCGTGGCCAGCCTGCTGCTGCCGCTTGCGCCCGCTCACGCCAGCACCGCCGCCGGCGCCGGCCAGCACCGGGGCACGCTGTACCGCGTTCGTTATCACGGTAACACGACTTACCTGTTCGGCACCATTCACGTCGGGATGCCCTCGTTCTTTCCGCTCGAACCGCAGGTCATGCACGCGTTCACGCACGCGCGGCGGCTGGTGGTGGAGCTCGATCCGCGCAAGGGCGCCGACTTCCAGGAAGCGCTGAAGCGGCACGGAATGTACCCGGAGGGCGACAATCTCGAAAAACACCTGTCGCCGGCCACGCTGGCGCGCGTAAAGCAATCGCTGCAGCATGCGGATTTCCCGTACGACAAGGCAATCCGGATGAAGCCCTGGCTGATCGCCAACCTGCTGGTTGCACTGAATCTGGAAGGGCATGGCTACCGGCGCGGCGACGGCACCGAATTCCACCTGCTCGACCTGGCCGACAAGCAAAGGATGCCGATCGAGGAACTGGAATCGCCGGACTACCAGATGAGCCTGTTCGACGACATGCCGGAGCGCGAACAGGAGCAGTACCTGCTCGAAAACATGGCGGAAATCGACGACGGCCAGGCACTCAAGCAGGACGTCGCGCTGATCGACGCCTGGGCGCATGCAAACGGCGACGCGATCCAGAGCGTGTTGCATGACGCCTCCAGCGGCAAGCCGACCGTCGCCGACTTCACGCAGCGGGTGCTGCTGGACAAGCGCAATCCCCAAATGGCCGACAAGATCGCGTCGCTGATGCAGGAAGACGGCAGCAGCTTCGTCGCGGTCGGCTTGTTGCACCTGGTGGGGAAAGGCGGCGTGCCGGCGCTGTTGAAGCAAAAAGGGTATGACGTGGAAAAGCTGTACTGAGCTCAACGCTTCCGGGCATTTCGAATCGTTGAGCAATTTGAAGAGTTTCATCTCCTCTACCCTCCGTTTGCTAACGCAGACTCACTACCCTCTGCGAACTGAACAAATCCCTCCTTGCTCAAGCCTTTTTCAGAAGGCTAAGATGCTATTCCGACATTAGGAGCAAGCAATGGAAAACAGCCAAACGGAGCTGGTGATTTTTCAGAACGCCAGCAATTTGGTCGAAGTCCGGCTGGATGCCGGGCGCGATACCGTATGGCTTAGCCAGCGGCAAATGGCGGACTTGTTCGAGACATCGACAGACAATATCAGCCTGCACCTGAAAAACATTTTTGCCGACAGGGAGCTGGACGAGGCGGCAACTACCGAGGATTCCTCGGTAGTTCGCCAAGAAGGAAAACGCCAGGTAGCGTGCAAGGTCAAACACTACAATCTCGACGCCATCATCTCGGTCGGCTATCACGTGAGCTCCCGGCACGCCGTGCTGTTCCGCCAGTGGGCCACCCGCACGCTGCGCGAACATCTGACCCAGGGCTACACCCTGAACCGCCAACGACTGGAAACCAACGCCCGCGAGCCGAAAGCGGCGCTGCAACTGGTGCGCAAGGCAGCGCAAAGCCCGGAACTGCTGATCGACACCGGGCGCGGCCTGGTAGATATCGTGACGCGCTATGCGCAGACTTTCCTGCTGTTGCAGCGTTACGATGAAGGCCTGCTAACCGAACCGCGCACCGCAGCGGGCGGTACACTGCCATCGCCCGGCGAAGCGCGGGCGGCGCTGGCACAACTGAAGGCCGGGTTGATCGCCCGCGGCGAAGCGACTGACCTGTTTGCGCGCGAGCGCGGCGATGCGTTTGATGCCTTGCTCGGCAATCTAGTGGTCCGGCGCTCTCCGATTTTCGGTTTACGCCGAGTTGATCGGAGGCGAGTGCAAGGCGCGAAGCGCAGCCGGGGTGGTCCCCCGGCGAGCATTCACAACGCCGCAATCGCCTTCGAGCAGCCGGCGGAAACGAAAAGCGGAGGGTGTCGG
>CBIHOK010000043.1:0-24051 GCA_966211575.1 uncultured Noviherbaspirillum sp. | reverse complement strand
TGCGGCGGGTGGTCAAGGCGAAGGCGGTGAAAACAGCGCCGCCGCCGGCGGACGGCGAGCCATTCCCGGCCGGCGTGACCGAGGACGCGTGACATCTCGGGAGCGACAGCGCATCCGGAAATTATTGAACGCAGAGGGAGCGACAGATTGAACGCAAAGCCCAACATCTTGATGATCATGGCGGACCAGCTGACGGTTTCCGCACTGCCGATCTATGGCAATGCGGTCGTCAAGGCGCCGAACATTTCACGCCTCGCAGAAGGCGGCGTGGTTTTTGACAGCGCCTATTGCAATTTCCCGATTTGCGCGCCTTCGCGCTTTTCGATGCTGTCCGGAAGACTGCCTCACTCGATCGCAGCCTACGACAACGGCGCCGAATTTCCCGCCTCCATTCCGACCGTCGCGCATTACCTCGGTTCGCTCGGCTATCGCACCATTCTGTGCGGGAAAATGCATTTCATCGGGCCCGATCAATTGCACGGCTACGAGAAACGGCTGACTACCGACATTTATCCATCCGACTTCGGCTGGACGCCGGACTGGCTCAAGGGGCCGTCCTATCGCCCCACCGGCGTCAGCATGCGGCCGGTGCTGGAGGCCGGGCCGTGCATCCGCAGCATGCAGATCGATTACGACGACGAGGCGGAGTACCACGGCCTGCAAAAGCTTTACGACCTGGCACGGGCGCCGGAGGAAAGGCCGTTCTTCATGACGCTTTCGTTCACGCATCCGCATCCGCCGTTCGTCACCGGCAGGGAGCATTGGGATCGTTACCGCGACGACGACATCGACATGCCCAAGGTTCCTCCGATTCCTCTCGCCGAACTCGACGAGCATAGCCGGTGGCTCTATTACGCGCACGCGCAGAACATTTACGACATAACCGACCGCGATGTCCGCACCGCCCGCCACGCGTATTACGGCATGGTGAGCTACATCGACGACAAGGTCGGCCGGATCATGAAAACGCTCGAGGAAACCGGGCTCGCGGACAACACCCTGGTGGTCTTCGCGGTGGACCACGGCGAGATGCTCGGCGAACGCGGCATGTGGTTCAAACAGACCTTCTTCGAACCGTCGGTGCGCGTTCCGCTGATTCTTTCGATGCCGTCGCGCTTTGCTCCGGCCCGCGTCGGCGCGCATGTTTCGCTGGTCGACCTGTTGCCCACGTTCATGGATATCGCTTCCCCGCAGGCCGCGTGGGAGCCGGCAGGCGCGCTCGACGGGCAATCCCTGTTGCCGCTATTGAGCGGGAACGGCTCCCCGGACGCGCGGATCGTGATCAGCGAATACAGCTCCGAAGGAGTCTGTGCGGCTTCGAGAATGGTCCGCTCCGGACCGTGGAAATACATTTATACCCGCGGACTGGCTCCCATGCTTTTCAATCTTGAAAACGATCCGCACGAGCTGACCAATCTCGCCGGCACGCCGGACACGGCCGCGGTGCAGGAGCAATTGCACGCGCTGGCGGTGCAGGGATGGGAGCCCGAAGAGGTCCACGCCACCATCCTGCAGAGCCAGAAGGAGCGCCTGTTCATCGACGCTGTGGCGCGGCGTTCCGGGCGCCATCCCAACTGGGCCTACCAGCCGTTCGTCGATGAAAGCAAGCGTTATATCCGGGGCGCAGGGAGCGCCGGCCCCACCTCGGTCAAGGCACGGGCACGCTTTCCCTACGTCGAGCCCGTCAAACCGGATCGAGAGGAATGACGGATGGAATCCGCGGACATGGATCCGCCCTCACGGAACAGCACAGCAAACAGGAGGAACGCCTATGAAAGTTGCTGGTTAGCCGAAATTTCCCGTTCTGACATTACACACAGGAGACAACGATGAAACTGAAACATCTATTCGCCGGTATTGCTGCCGCTTCCATCCTCGTAGGCAATTGCCTTGCCGCGGGCTATCCCGACAAGCTGGTGAAAATAGTCGTGCCATGGCCGCCGGGAGGGCTGGTCGACATGCCGGCGCGCCTGATCGCAGCGCGGCTGTCGGAGAAATACGGCCAGTCATTCATTGTCGAAAACAAGCCGGGTGCCGGAGGAATCATCGGTGCGCAAGAGGTCGCCCGCGCCGCACCAGACGGCTATACCTTGATGGTCACCACCAGCGCCTTGAACATGAATGCGGCGATCAGGAAGCACATGCCCTTCGACGTGCACAAGGCGTTCGATCCGATCGCTGTGTTTGCCTATGCGCCGTCGATCCTGGTCGTGAACCCGGCCAAGGGGCCGAAGTCGGTGAGCGATTTGATTGCGCTGGCGAAGAGCAAGCCGGGCAAGCTGACCTATGCATCGGCCGGGGTGGGCACCCCGGCGCAATTCGCAGCGGAACTGTTCAAGACCAAGGAAGGGCTCGACATCATCCACGTACCGTATAAGGGCGCACCGCCGGCGATGATGGACCAGATCGCGGGATTGATCGATTTCCATTTTGCGAATGCAGCGGTTGCCCTGCCCCAGATCCGCTCGGGCAAGGTCAAGGCGCTTGCGGTGACCAGTCCCAAACGCTTTCCGGCCCTTCCGGATGTGCCGACGATGGCGGAAGCCGGGGTTCCCGATTTCGACGCGGATCAATGGGTAGGCGTACTTGCGCCGCACGGCACGCCCAAGGCCATCGTCGACGATCTGAATGCCGAGCTGAACAAGATGCTCAACGACGACGACGTCCGTACCAAGCTCGCCAATAGCGGAATGGTTGCGGCCACCGCTGCTTCTCCCGCCGAGTTTTCCCAGTATTTGAAGAAGGATCTCGCAAGATGGACCGATGTTGCCCATGTTGCCCACATCCTGGCTCAGTAAACAGAAATCATGCGCACAATCTTCGTTCTTTTCGATTCACTCGTCCGCGGCGCACTGGAATGTTACGGCGGCAGCACGATACACACGCCGAATTTCAAGCGCTTCTCCGAACGCGCAGTGACCTTCGACAACCATTTTGCCGGGAGCCTTCCCTGCATGCCGGCACGCCGGGAGATGCATACCGGCCGGATGAATTTCCTGCATCGCAGCTGGGGGCCGCTGGAACCGTTCGACCGCTCGTTCTCCGAGATCCTGAACGCGGCCGGCGTATATACCCACCTCATTTCCGATCACTACCACTACTGGGAGGATGGCGGCTCCACTTACCATAACCGCTACAGCTCCTGGGAATTCATCCGGGGCCAGGAATGGGACAAATGGAAGGCGATGGTGGAGCCGCCGCTCGAGCGGTTCCGCGGGATGTACCACGCGATGCAGCAGCCGCAGGCCAGGACCGACGGCCGGCTGCAGGCGATGGTCAACCGCGAATTCATGAAAAACGAGGCCGACTATTGCTGTCCGCGCACCTTCGCCGCGGGATTCGAGTTTCTCGACCGTAACCGGGAAGCGGACAACTGGCTCCTGCATCTCGAATGCTTCGACCCGCACGAACCGTTCTTCGCGCCGGCCCGCTTCCGCGAACATTATCCGACCGGATATCGCGGACCGATCCTGGACTGGCCCAGGTACAAGCGGCTGGAGGAGAGCGGCGACGAAGTGGCCGAACTGCGCGCAAACTACGCGGCGCTTGCGACGATGTGCGACCACTATTTCGGGCAATTGCTGGACTACCTGGACCGGCACGACATGTGGAAAGACACCGCGGTCGTGCTGGCCACCGACCACGGCTTCCTGCTCGCGGAGCACGACTGGTGGGGAAAGAACCGGATGCCGTTCTTCAATGAGATCGCGCACCTTCCGCTGCTGATCTACCATCCCGCGCACGCCGCGCAGGGCGGCAGCCGCAGAAAGGCGCTGACGCAGACCATCGACCTGATGCCGACGCTGCTTGCGCTGCACGGACAGGAGGCGCCCGCCAGCGCGGAGGGCCACTCGCTGCTGCCGCTGCTGGAGCGCGATACCGAAATCCGCAAGGCCGCGCTGTACGGCATGTTCGGCGCCGGCACCAATATCACGGACGGCCGGTATACCTATTTCCGCTACCCGGAAGACATGAGCAAGCAGATGCTCTATGAATACACGCTCATGCCCATGCATCTGAAGAGCATGTTCCACGTCGATGAACTGCGCGGCGCGATGCTTACGGAGGGATTCGGCTTCACACAAAACGTCCCGGTTCTCAAGGTCCCGGCCAGGCGCAACGTCAAGGGACAGCCGGTGGGGCACCAAGGGCAAGGCGGCGGTTACGAGGACACGACCACCGTGCTCTACGACCTCGCCAACGACTACGAGCAGCAGAAGCCCTTCCGCGACGACCGCATCGAGCAACGTTTACTGGGGCTGATGAGCGAGATCATGCAACGCAACGAGGCGCCTCCGGAAGCGTTTTCGCGGCTTGGACTGACGGTGCCGGAATCGTTCGCTGCGGCGTGAAATTGGAGAGAAATCAGTAGTCAGTCAAGTTGAAGGGGCGATTTATTCCCGTCAATTCAGCTTGCCTGACGACTAGATGGGGCGAGATCACGCGACAAGTTCAGGCACGCCCGCAGCCTGAGGCAGACTTGTCGAATAAAAAAATTGAAATTCGGACAAAATCGAGCGTTACTGCATGCCGCAGATTCGGCATGTTCTCGATTCAATATGGGGAAGTGGCGCGGCTGGCTGGGATCGAACCAGCGACCCTTGGCTTCGGAGGCCAATACTGCCTTCGCTTGCACGCCTTACGGCATGCGGCGCTGTATCCACTGAGCCGCGCCTGAGAGCAGTTTGAGAGCAATGATGAGTACCGGCCCTATCGACGGCGACTTAGGAGAAGTCGCATGGCTGGTATCTGGCAGTACAGGGGCAAATGGAAATGCCAAGTTCGCAAGGAGGGTTTCCCGTCGCAGAGCAAGACGTTTGAGAGCAGGACCGAGGCAGTCGCGTGGGGCCAGGAGGTTGAATCCCGGATGCATAAGGGCATTATCACCCGTAGCACAACCAAACAAACCCTGACCGTCCGGGAAATGCTGGCCCGGTATCTTCGAGAGGAGTCCCCGCACAAGGCATCCCCTGCCAGCGATAAGGCCCGAGCAAAGCACGTATGCGGGGCACTCGGATCATTCCGGGTACATACCCTCACCTCGCCCCACATCGCCCAGTACAAGCGCGATAGACTGGCCCTCGTCAGTCCTCAGTCCGTTACCCACGAATTGAACCTGCTGCACCGCGCTTATGTCGTGGCGGTCGAGGAATGGGGCATTGTGTTGCCGGAAGGGATACCGCGCACTAAGCGCCCCTCTCTGCCCCGTGGCCGGGATCGGCGGGTATCGCAGAGAGAGATAGACCTGATCCTGCTCGCCACCGGCTCAGAGGAACTGGGGGCCATCGTGCAGCTTGCGGTAGAGACGGCGATGAGACGCGGAGAGCTTCTCGGGATGCGGTGGGAGCATGTTAATCTGGTGCGGCGCACGGTCTATCTCCCAAAGACGAAAACAGGCACTTCCCGAACCGTCCCGCTCTCCTCCAAAGCTGTAACCCTGCTACGAGACATGCGACCGAAGGAGAGCGGCTCCGTTTTCAGCATGGCCCCGAGCTCTGCCAGCCAAGCATTCAAGCGGTCAGCAAAGCGGGCCGGGATCGAGAACCTGCATTTCCACGATCTACGCCATGAAGCGACCAGCCGTCTATTTGAACGTGGACTGAACGTGATCGAAGTGGCCCGCATAACCGGGCACAAGACGCTCTCCATGCTTGATCGGTACACCCATTTGGACGTGCAGCATCTTGCCCAAAAGCTCGGCTAACTGACTCCCCGTGTCATACTGATGTCCCCGCGCTTGTCGAGCTACGGCAGCGCATCACCTGAGACTGAGGACCGGCGTGTAAACGCCCAGTACCCTTCTTCCAACATCATGGAGGTTTGGTATGGGCACCATTTTTGAGCGCAGCACGAACAAAGGTCCGGCGACATGGCAAGCAAGAGTCAGGCGCAAAGGACATCCGGAGTTATCGGCCAGTTTCCCTAGTCGGGCCGAGGCGGAAAATTGGCTGATCGCTGTGGAAGCGGGGTTCGACGCGAACAACGTAGTTCTGGCAGCGGATAGTGCACGGGCGAAACTTTCCCGGTCCGCTGACCCACTCCATCTCCCCATCGCTTACCTGATCGACCGATACATGGCCGAAGTTACACCGGCAAAGCGCGGTGCGGAAACAGAAGCCATTCGCCTCCGTGCGATGAAAAGGCACGACTTGGCCGCTTATACGCTTGGGCAACTAACTCCACAAGTGCTCGCGGCATGGCGTGACTCCCGCCTACAGAAAGTGACCGGCTCCACCGTCAATCGAGACCTGAACACGCTGAGTCATTTGATTGAAATGGCGCGCAAGGAGTGGGGAGCCGCGATTATCGAAAACCCAGTTCGGATGATACGTAGACCGAAATCGAACCCCGGGCGAGAGCGGCGGTTAATGCCCGGCGAAGAGAGCGCCCTCGTTACATCGGCGGATCGGGGAAAAGGTGGCTTCCTTCGTAGTGTGATCGTTCTTGCGATAGAAACGGGGATGCGCCGAGGGGAAATCGTCGGATTGGACTGGCAGTATGTCAATCTGGCGCAGCGACGGCTGCATTTGACTATAACGAAGAATGGAAGCAGTCGCGGCATTCCGTTGTCCCGCAAGGCGATTGCGATCCTTGAGGCATTACCTGGGCGCTCCGGCCCGGTATTCCCCGGCGTGACAGCAGAAGCCATAAAGAGAGCCTTTCAGAATGCCTGCAAACGTGTCCATCTTGAAGACCTGCACTTCCATGATCTGCGGCATGAAGCGATAAGCAGGTTCTTCGAGAAAGGCCTCAACCCGATGGAAGTAGCGAGTATCACAGGGCACAAGACTCTCTCGATGTTGAGGCGGTATACGCACTTGGACGCGGGCAAGCTGGCGAGCAGGCTGGATTAACAGCCGATCCGCCTCGCTAAATCAATCTCTCAACCGCACGCCATCCAGCAACTTGAGCAAGCGGCGGGCCGTAACCGCAACGGAGCCGTCAACGCTGCCCGCCGCGAGCACGTCCTCAAATCCGGGCAAGTGAGCGTGGTCCATCGCTTCATCCTCAAAGCCCATCCGAAACCCATTGATGAAATCGTGGCTGTAGGCTTGATCAATTAGAGAACTAGCGGAAGTGGCCGCGCCGTCTTCCCGGTAATCCACGATCGTCATATACCGGAATCGCTCAGAGTCCTTGACGTTCGGCCAGTACATCGCCGCAAAGATGCCCATTTCGTAGCCGAGTTGCCGAACATTATCGGAGTCGGTTGCCGTGGATTGTGCTGCCGCGACCTCAACAGTATTTCGGGAGAAATTACAAGTGCTGGCGGATTGAGACGATTGCATGGCGGGCTTCCTATGACTGAGTGGTAATCACGCCTGCCACCTTCGGCCATGAGGGTGGCGGGCGCAGGGTTTCAAGGTTGGCCGACCGGCGTCATAGGATACCGGCACACCCGAAGGTGTCCTCTCTACCAAGGCCCGCCGCTGAGGACGTGCAAAGGAAGACGCACAAAAGAAAAGCCGCTATGCGCGGCCGTGCGCCCATGACTGTTCGAGCGGCCAAGCTCGGTCGCGTTTTTCTCCGCGACAACAGAAGTTTACGGCAGGGTGTTTACAGTCGTCAATGTCCAGTGCATCCCTCCCCCGAAAAAAAAAGAAACAGATACGGCACGCACGAGCACAGGGCAGGCCGAAACCTGTCCCGTGTCCGCTATTGCCCCAGGTGCGCCCAATGCCGCCTATGGACGATATAGGAAATGGTGGCCGGGCAAACACCGTATTTCCTTGCCAGTGCCGCGCCGCCATGTTCCCGTGATCGTGGCCGGTACTCTCGGCGCACCGACCTGGCCTGCTCGGGCGTGAGCTTCGCATTCCCATTCCGATTGCCTCGGGCTGCTCGGTCCCTGCCTGTCATATCGGCCATGTTCTCTGCATGAGTGCCCGGACGTAGATGGGCCGGATTACAGCACAGCCTGTTGTCGCAGGAGTGAAGCAAGATCAAGCCGGGTGGGATCGGCCCGTTACACAGTTCGTAGGCTACCCGGTGCGCTCGCTGGAACTTGCCGTCGAGTCGCAACCGCCCGTAACCGTTGGCTGTCTTCGCGCCGGGCCAAAGCAAACATTCGCCGGAAGGCACCAGGCGGTCCATAAACTCTTTCTTCGTTATCATGGTTCCTAAATGGTTTAGCCGAGCGCGGGTCTGCCTGTATGCGGCATGCAATCGCAAGGCGTTGTGAGTGGAGACTGCGGGAGGCACCCCCGTGCCGAGGCGAGCAAAGGGAAAGGCCGCAGAGAAGCGAGGAGAGGTGCGTAGGACCGCGAGTATCGTGGGCGCAGAGGTTTCCCCGGTCGGCCCGAGAAAGCCGCGTATAAGCGATTTACGCGCCTATGCACGGCACCCGGAAGAAGGGCTGCCGGCCTACCCTACTTGAGTTGATAGCTTGCCGATGCGTTGCTGGAACCCGTCGAGTAGAACCCGTTCGATTCCCCGCCGACCCCATAGAACCCGGAGCCTAGCCCTTCGATTCTCTGGTCACCAAAGCTGCGTGTGCTGAAGTTGTTCCAGCCGTCGTTCATGTCGAGGGACGTAGCCTTCGGAGTGCTGCCGCCGCTTTCACTCCCAAGTCGGATATTTGACATCGCCTGCATCGCGCTCGCGCTGCCCAATGTGTTGATCCAGGCTTGCGTCGTCGCGCTGCCTGCGAAATCTCCTACTCTCATCGGCGACTGCACCAGCGGTGCCACGTTCACGGAGTAGTTGATTGGCGCGAAGGATTGCCCTTCATCGAGAGAGCGCACCATGTCCCCGGCAAGTCCCATGCGCTGCTGGATCATGTCGTAGGTCTGGTATCCGGCATTTATGTCTGCCGCTGTCTTCTTGCGTGCCGCCGAGAGTTCTAGCGTCTTGTGCAGCATCGCAGCGGTGGTGCCGCCGACGCCCGCTGCCGCTGCCTGAGCATGTAGAGCACCAAGCTGCTCGGAGGCCCGTAGGCCATTCTCCAGGCCACCACGAGTGATAGCGTCCTGTAGACGGACGAGGTTCTGTGCGTTAGCGTTTAGCTTGCTGCCAAACGCCTCCATGCGGTCCTTGTTACCGATGGATCGCTGGAGGTTGCCGAAGGCGGATTTCGCCGCCGACAGCGCGTTGTTCGCTGCGCGGACCTTGTTGGCTGCGTCAGCGTTGGTTTGGTTGGTGAGGTTCTGCGCATATACGTTCGCATCACCTGTCGTCTTCTCCGCTGCGTTGACTGTATTCTGGAGGCGGGCCGCTAAATAGTTCCCCGTCCACTGCATTGCCAACTGTGCGAATGCTACCCATCCGTTCATATAGCTTCCTTAATGTACCGTCACCAGTTCAAGATGGGCGGGATTACAGCAAGTGCGAACGCCGCATGTCTGCATCACTGTCTTGCCCTCCGGGATATAGCCTTTATCGACCTCATAGGCCACATGGTTTGCCGGGGCTCGGAAGTTCACGCCCGCCCGCCTGCAATCCAGATAGCCGTAACCGTCTGGGCCTGTCTCAGCCGTCCATACCATGCAATCCGGTTTTACCGATGAATCGTTGCTTTCTTTCGTCATGATTTCTTTGGTTGATAGCATCCCTGCCTGTCGGCATGGAACATGAGTTGGGATTGGCGGGAATCCGCCGAGCGTTGGAGTGCTAAGCAGTCGTTTTGGAAACCGTCGCTGCCACGGTCAAAGGGAAGCGTCCCCCAGGCCCCCGCGTTGCACGGGGCCGGTAAATATGTTCAAGGCTTGGGAATCAGGACGGGGGGGGTGCCGCCACGTTCGCCCCTCGATTGCTGCTTGCATAGCTGGCTGGCTCACACCGAATCGCTTAGCAAGTGCGCGGGTCCCGTACTCACGGGAATACGGCTGGTAGAGTTTCCGGGCTTCCTCCACAATCGCGGCGGTGAGGATTGCCCGTGGATTGCTTTCACCGGGGTGGCTGTGAGCTTTCGTGTTGCGGATAGTTACGCTATTCATTGATCCTCTGTGGCTGAATCCAATTCTTCTACATCGAACGAGCATTCATGCGATGCCCACCAGTTGCGACTGCGCTTTTGGAGGCGGACGCGATTTATGATGTCCATTACGATTCGAGACATTTCTGCTTCCACTTCGGTAACCCAATGAGGCGGGTTCCCCGATACTTCGTTGTGGAGTTGCACCCACATCCCCATGAAGCGAAGCCGTGCCTTTCCATCTTCCTGCAAGTGCGCTTTAGCAGGCATCTGCTTTCCCGGTTTCTGGAACAATGGACCGACAAGATTTTCCCCGCCGAGGATTCCTGCATCAATCAGCTTCCCGATATACCTGCGGACATGGTGCGGCTCCCGCTTGTATAGCAGTGAGTACCACTGAACAAGCGTTTCGATTCCCGGCGTGATACCCCGGCGATGGTTGCGGAACTTCAGCACGAATAGTGCGAAATGCCGGACCTCCTTCCGAAGCCCATCAAGTACAGTTTGTCGCTGTAGCATCCGTTCGGAGAAATGTATCTCCGGGCAGAACCCCGGCTTCTTGCGGGCCACTCCTGCGGGAATGATTTCACCTGTTTCCGGGTCAAGGTACTCCACCACTACCGGGACTTTGTGTCGATGGATCGGTTTGCCTTGATACAGAATCGGCGGATCGACCTTTCTCCATACTGCCTCGCACCGCCACGGGACATATGTATGCCCGCGATGGTCGTAGCCCTGTGAGTCCTCGCTGTTAGCGCCTTGATATATCAATAGAAAGCTCCGTAAGTGTTTGATTCGTAGGAAAAATCCCTTCGGAAAAGTGGATGAACCCGCCACTTTCTGGCCTATACGCTGTCGTGGCGGCTTGCTCTGTGGGCCTTTCAACCAACCGAAATTGATCGTTCTGTGTGTCGTATAACCGACCGAAATTGAATGGTCGCTCCTGCCGCCACGGTTCGGACAATGAAAAAGGCCAGCCGGATTGCTCCAAGCTGGCCCTATTAGGCTCCCAATTTGGCGGGCTTCCCGTGGCGTTAGGTCATGCCGCTACCGGCTCCACGGCATCACGCACCCGCATGATGGTCTGTCGGCTGGTCTTTAATTGTCTTGCAATCTGCGCAATAGGGGTTCCCGCTACAAGTTGCTTACGGGCTTCTTCCTGCTGATCTTTGGATAGGGCGCTAGGGCGGCCCAGCGTTTTCTTTCCTTCATCCTTCACGCGACGTAATCCGGCCTGTGTGCGCTCAATCAGCAAGTCCCGCTCAAACTCCGCCACGGCGTTTATAACTTGCATTGTCATTTTCCCTGCCGGGCTTGTGAGATCAACACCGCCGAGAGCGAGGCAGTGAACCCGGACGCCCTCTTCGGCAAGCTGCTCGACCGTCGCCCGCACGTCCATTGCATTGCGGCCTAGCCGGTCTAGCTTGGTAACGATGAGGACATCCCCCGATTCCAGCTTCCCGAGCAATGCCGCGAAGCCCGCACGTTCTTTAGCCGCCACCGAACCCGACACAGTTTCAGTGACGATGCGGGACGGCTTCACGTCAAAGCCTGCGGTACGGATTTCCTGTACTTGATTCTCCGTGGTCTGGTCGTGAGTCGAGACACGGCAGTAAGCGAAGGTTCGGGACATGACGGCTCCTATGTGTACGAAATAGACGTACGAATCATAGGGTGTGTACGAAATGCCGTCAACCTTATTTTTGGACACTCCTGCGGAGCATGTACGGAAACGGTCGTTTTCGGACAGGGTGCGCGTATCGTGACAAAGGCGGCTATTGTGTGCGCATGACTCGTCTTGGGCGAGCACCTGACCGGCACGCCTTCAAATTATTAAAGGACTTTAATAAGTTTCTCCGTGTTCACCGTGGTTCAATCGCTCTGAAACGTCCAGTAGATGCTTGCGTTGATTGAGGACGGTGCAAGTAGATTTTTAAAGGAAAAGCTATGCCCTTCGATTTGACCGCAATCTTCGACGCTGCCTCAAAGTTCGCCGTCACTCTCGACCAGCATCCACTAGGCGCGGTCACGTTGATTGTCCTGGCGGTTGCAACTGCGGCTGTCGCCATCGTGTGGAAGCTGGCATGAGACCCGAGGTATTCGACCCGTTTTCAGGGCCGGGCGGCATGGGGGACACAGGGGAGCGGCGGGGCTGCGGTAGTCCCCGCAAAATTCCGGGTCGAAATTAGGTCGAGAGCAAAAATCGTGGCCTAAAGGGGCGGTGTGATTGAATTTTGGAGGAAGAAATCGCTCGCATCATCCGAAATTGTTGATTTCATGCAAGTTAACTGCATGTACGGAACAGATAACCGTGAAATAGATGATGTTTTTTGCTTGGCCTGTGGAAATGAACAGTAGTTACGGTTAGAATAAGAAATGCCGCATCACCGTATTTCAGATGGTGCGGCATTAGAGCCGAGCATTTGCGAGATGCAAGGCAATTTGAAACAGGTTAAACCGAGCGGTTCACCTTTAGAGCAACCCTAGATTATACCTTCGGCCCGTACGGCCGCAAGCGTTGTTACACTTAGGGTAAGGGCCGCTTGGGGAGGCCATTTATAAGGATCATCCTTATGTCAACTTCTAAAACCCCGAGCCGCGTCGTCTACCGCAGTTCTGTAGACGGGCAATTTACGACCAAGCGAGAAGCTGAACGCAACCCGCGTGAGCATCAAAGAGAGCATGTGCCTGTCTCCCATCCCGCAAAAGGGGGAACGAAAGGTAAGTAATACGCGGTGACAGAGAGCCACCTTCGGGTGGCTTTCGCGTCTCTACTCTTTTTTGTCTCACTCGGAGGTTGTATGCCACGCTTCAAAGTTGCCCATGTCAGGGAACAGGGCATTAATTTAATTATCGTTCCTTTAGAAGACTCGTTCGGGTGGAAGGCGAGATCGGACCAACAGCAGACACTCTCTGCATTACAGTTGCGCGCAAACTCAGCAGGCCTTGCAGGAACTGTTGTTCCCGTGTGGGACTCAGGCGGCGGGAGAATGAGTTTTCTCGCACCGCAAAGATGGCACGCCTTCTTCCAAGGACTTAGCCTTCATTCTGTGTTCGCAAATCTGAACAAGGAAATCTACTGGTAGCCCGACAGCGGTAAAGTGAGAAGTCGGAGGCAGGCACCAGCTATAAGTGCCTGCCCTCCTTAAAATTGACACGCCTTCCGTAGGACGCCCTCCGAAGTCGCCCCTCGTTACAGACAAATGGCCCCGCCTGATAGAGACCTCCAGATAGCAGCGCAGTTAGTTGAATCGATGGCGAAGACAACGAGCTTCAGCGAATTTGAAAGGCACTGGCAGGATTTTCTCTACCGTTTGGAGCGCTCGTGGGAAGTCGCATTGCGCTCCGCAAAAGAACTGGGCGGAGTGGCCCAGCAATGGGTTTCTTCTAATTCAGCACTCCGAAAAACGGATTCCCTGCTGACTTTCTTAAAGCACGCCCGCCACGCCGAGACCCACGCGGTTGAGCAGACCGTCGATCATGACCTCCTCCTCTCGATGAGAGACCGCTTGTCACGCCCATTCGAAATCGAGTCTGTTACCGCATCACTTGAAAACGGTGTTCTAACGATCGATGTGAAGTCTCCTAATCTCAACCGGGACTGGGTAGGCGGCCTGATACCAGGAAACCCGCAACTGAAGCGGTTCAAAACTCGGGACGGATGGCACCCCCCACCGACAGAGCACTTAGGCCAGAAGCTCACGGACCTCCATCCTGTAGCAGTCGCAAGTCTTGGGATCAGTTTTTACCGTAGCCAATACGCTTCTTTGTGCGCGTTGCGTCCATGAAACGTTGAACGGTTCGCTCACGAGGCAACAGTTCGGCCTCGCTTGAACTTAAGGAAGGGCACAGTGGGCCGGGCCAACACCGATGCATGCAAAGACAGGAAATCTGAGAGCAATCCGAGAGCAGTCAGCCGACTATAATTACGCGTCGCGCTGGTGAAGCCGTCCACCAGCGATCCGGTAACTTATTGATTTCACTCTTAGAAGTGGCGCGGCTGGCTGGGATCGAACCAGCGACCCTTGGCTTCGGAGGCCAATACTCTATCCACTGAGCTACAGCCGCGCGGGGGAAGGCAGAAGGATACCGGTTTTCTGGTTTGGCGTCCATGCGAAGCGTTTCCCCATCGTTCCAAACCCTGATCTTTCCGTCTATAATCAAGAGTTTTGTAAGGGTTTGTGCGGTCGCACGGCAGTATTGCCCGCCCAATCCGTCAACTGCCCCAACGGTTTCCATATTGTTTTGAGGGAATAATGAGCGACGCACACAACGAGCATCAATCCGGGATCAAGACACCGAAACAGCTTATCGCCGTGGTGGCTGCGGGTTTCCTGGTACCGATCATCTGTATCGTCCTGCTGGTTCAATACGTGGCCAACGGCAATAGGGTTGGGGCCGGTTCGGGCGCCCTTGCGCCGGAAGCGGTGGCCAAGCGCCTGCAGCCGGTGGCCGATGAGGGCTTTACGCTGAAGGACGCGAATGCGCCCAAGCAGTTGATGAGCGGTGAAGAAGTGTACAAGTCGGTCTGCTTCGCATGCCATGCAACCGGTGCGCTGGGCGCGCCGAAGGTGGGTGACAACGGTGCCTGGGCACCGCGCATCGCGCAAGGCTACGACACGCTGGCCCAGCATGCATTGCACGGCATCCGCAACATGCCGGCCAAGGGCGGCAAAGCCGACCTGGACGACGTCGAAGTCGAGCGCGCGCTGGTCTACATGGCCAACAAGTCGGGCGCCAAGTTCAAGGAACCGGAAGTGAAGGCAGCGGCACCCGCAGCGCAAGCTGCAGCGCCGGCCGCTGCGGCTCCGGCAGCCCCGGCGGCAGCAGCCACCCCGGCTGCGCCGGCCCCGGCCGCTGCGGCGCCTGCGGAAAACAAGGTGGCGGCGGATGCCGGCAAGAAGCTGTTCGAATCCACCTGCCAGGCCTGCCATGGCACCGGCGTGGCGGGTGCACCGAAGTTCGGCGACAAGGCCGCCTGGGCACCGCGACTGGCGGAGGGCAAGGAGACGCTGTATCAGCACGCGATCCACGGCTTTCAGGGCAAGTCCGGCGTAATGCCGCCGAAGGGCGGGTCATCGGCCAGCGATGCCGAAGTGAAGGCAGCGGTCGACTACATGGCGGCTGCGGCGAAATAAACGCGCACTGCAAATCATCGGAAAAGAGCCGGCCTGCGGGTCGGCTCTTTTTTTTCTGATCGCCGATTCGCCGATCAATGCTGAATCGCCGACCGCGTCGCGGGCTGTGCCGGCGCCTGCGCGGTCGCCTGCTGCTCGGCGACGAAGATTTCCACCCGGCGGTTGCGCGCACGGTCGGCCGGGGTGTCGTTCGCGACCAGCGGCTCGTGCGAACCGTGCCCGGCCACGTTCACCCGGTTCGATGCAACGCCGCGCGCCACCAGGTAATCGCGCACGTGGGCGGCGCGGTTCAACGACAGCGGATCGTTGATCGCGTCGCTGCCGGTGTTGTCGGTATGACCGATGATGTTGACGCTGGCATAGGGATTTTCGACCAGGCTCTCGGCGAACTTGTCGAGGATGGGCCGGAAATCGGGCTTGATATCGGACTTGTTGGTATCGAACGAGATATCGCTCGGGATATCGAGCTTGAGCCGGTTGTCCGGCGTCTGCGTCACCTGCACGCCGGTGCCCTGGGTGGCCTGTTCCATCGCGCGCTTCTGCTGCTCCATCCGGCTCGACCAGATGTTGCCGATCAGGGCGCCAGCCGCGCCGCCGGCTGCGGCGCCGGTCGCGGCGCGTCGGCCGCCGCCACCGCCGGTGGCCGCTCCCAGTATCGCGCCGACGCCGGCGCCGATGCCGGCGCCGGAAGCGGTGCCGCGCTGCACCTCGTTCATGTTGGCGCAGCCGCCCAGCGCCAGCGCGACGGTGAGCAGGACGACGGATGATTGCTTGCGCATCGGCATTTCCTCCCGGTTAATCCAAATTCGTTGGACAGGTCGGGAGGATGGGGGTTCGGCAAGTAGACGCCGCCTGTCTTCGATCCGACTCGGACTTCAGGCGCTCGGCTCGGCTGCGTTACCGTTGGCCACATCGGCCATGCTGGTCACGCCGGCCGTCGACGGCTTGCGACGCGCAATGAAGCGCACCGCCGCCGCAAGTCCGCCGGCCGCCAGCGCCAGGCGCAGCCCACGTTTCCAGCGTCCACCGCCAGCCAGCAGCCCGATGCCCGAGGCCAGCAGCGGCAATCCCTTTGACATGCCGGCACCCAGCAGCCGTGCTGCCGCCCGGTTGCGATACAGCGTCAGCGCGCCGGCGGCAAGCCGGCCGGCCGCGCCCTGCAGCAGCGGTCCCGCGCGCAGGCCGCCCTGTGCGGCCAGCTTCGCATGCAGCGCTTCCGCCCGGTAGACGGCACCCTGCGCGATGAGCTGCTTCTTGCGGTCGGAAAGATTCATGAAAACTCCTGGACTACAGCAGGGTATCGATATCGCTGCGCAATTCAGCCATGGTCGCCGGCATCGAAAGACCGCCGCCGGCAATCAGCGCGCGCGCATAGGCGGCAATGCCGAATGCCAGCGCGCCGAATACGACTGTGAGCAGCAGCAGGATGGTCCAACCCATGGCCGGCCATGCCAGCACCACGATCAGCGCGGTCAGACAGGCCAGCGCAAAGCCGAGGGCGACAATGGCGAGCGCGACCATCACCAGCAACCGGAGCGCGTTGTCGCGCATCTCGCCCAGTTCCAATACCGCCAGTTCGGCACGGTTGCCCAGCAGGCCGAGCACGTTGCGGGCGAGCGCGCCCAAGCCGGCCAGCAGGCCGGGCGAATCCGGCTGCCCCGGCTGCCGCTGTGCGTCGCGATCCATGCCTGCTTACTTGCGAGAGATCAGCATGCCGAGCAACAGGCCGGCGCCGGCGGACAGCGCGACCGCCTGCCACGGATGCTGATGCACGAATTCATCGGTGGTCTGCGCCGCCTGCTTGCTTTTTTCGAGGGCGACATTCTGCACTTCCTGCGCCTTTTCCATCGCCGCATCCAGCATTTGCAAGCCACGGCTGCGCAATTCATCCGCCTTTTCGCCGGTCGACAGCTTGGCTTCGCGCAGCAGTTCCTGGGCATCCCTGACCAGGGTTTTCATGTCGTTTCTGACGGTTTTGATGTTCGAGTTCAGCATGTGCTTGCTCCTGTTGAAAGGAAAAAAGGATGGGCAAAAGGTCAGTCGGCCGCCGGTTCGGCGCGGCCGGAAGTTTGTCTCGGCAGGCTTGCTTCTTATCTCATTGTTTCCTGTATGTAAAGGCGGATAGCGGGATATTCAAGTATGGATTCCGAACGGAATTTCTTTCCTTGACGCAGATCAGGCAGCGTCTGCTTGCATCTGCTCATCTGCAGCCGTTGCATATCTGTCACATAAACACGTTGAAAACTTTTCCATTTGCGGCAAATCATGTTTGTATACGCACGGTCGTTCGTTTTTATAAAAATATTCTCAGGAGACAAAGATGATCGCCTTACCCCGCCTGCTTGCCGGGCTGGCGCTGGCCGCCGGCTGCCTGCCCGCTCTTCCCGCCTTCCCCGCCACTGCGCAGGGTGTCACCGACGATGAAATCGTGCTGGGACAAAGCACCGCGTTGAGCGGCCCCCTGGGCCAGTTGGGACAGGATACGGTCACCGGTTCGAAAGCCTATTTCGATTACATCAACGCCCAGGGCGGCATCAACGGCCGCAAGATCCGGCTGATCACGCTGGACGACGGTTATGACCCGCGGCGCGCGCTCGCCAATGTGAAGCGGCTGATCGGGCAGGACCATGTGCTGGCGCTGTTCAGCGTGCTCGGCACTCCGGCCAACGTGGCGATCATGCCGCTGATCAGCGAGGCCGGCGTGCCCAACCTCGGACCGTTCAGCGGTTCCGACCTGGTGCGGCGGCCGTTCAACCGCATGATGTTCCTCACCAGCCCCAGCTATGCGGACGAGCTCGACAAGATCGTCGAGCACATGCGGATCCGCGGCATCGAGCGCATCGGCGTGGTGTATCAGAACAATGCGTTCGGCAAGGAAGGGCTGGTGAACCTGAAGCGCATCGCCGCCGAGCGTCAGGCGAACGTGGTGGCGGCCGCCAGCATCGAAAACAGCGGCGCCGACGCCGCTGCCGCCAGCGCCACGCTCGCCAGGGCCAAGCCGCAGGCAATCATCCTGATCACCGCCGGCGCCGCCTCGGTGCGCTTCATCAAAGCCTATGACAGCCGGGTCGCGAACACCCAGTTCTTCGCGCTGTCGGTGATGGCGTCGCAGGCGGCGATCAAGGCGCTCGGGCCGGATGGAGTCGGCGTGGTGGTATCGCAGGTGACGCCGTTCCCGTTTTCGGCGACCTGCGCGGTAGTGCAGGAGTACCAGCGGGTGATGCGGCAGATGGGAATCAGGACGTTCAGCTATTCGTCGATGGCGGGCTACGTCAACGCCAAGGTGATGGTAGAAGGCTTGCGCCGCGCCGGCCGCAACCTGAGCCGCGAACGGCTGATCGATACGCTGGAAACGATGGGCCGGATCGACTACGACGGCTATGCGATCCACTACACGAAGAACAGCCATCTGGCAGTGCCATACGTGGAGCTGACGATGATTTCGCGGGACGGCAGGTTCCTGCGCTGAAACTGTACAACGAAACTATGCAACAGCGGCCGCGTTATCATTCACGTCCTTATCCACTTCAGCAAAACCACACATGACGATCGCATTCTGGTGCGTATTGTTCGCCGGCCTGATGCCTTACGTACTGGCCGGCATCGCGAAGGCCGGCCGCCCGTACGACAACGCCAAGCCGCGCCAGGCGCCGCCGCCCGGCCACCATCAGCGCGCCGACTGGGCGCAGCAGAATTCATGGGAAGCGTTCGCGCCGTTTGCCGCCGCGGTGCTGATCGCGCATTGGACGCACGCGCCGCAGAACGGCATCAACCTGCTGGCGCTGCTGTTCATCGCATTTCGCATCGCCTATGCGGCTGCCTACCTCGGCAATCGGCCGTCGCTGCGCTCGCTGCTGTGGCTGGGCGGCTTGTGTTGCGTGATCGGGTTGTACCTGCTGGCCGCCTGGGCCGGTTGAAGGCGACGCGCTGATCAGCGGTCTATCTGTGGCTGCGCGATGCTGCGCAGCTGGAAGCGGCCGTCATTGTTGAACAGCCAGGTTTCCGATAGTTCGAGACGGCCGTGGTGCAGCAGGCGCCGCGCCGGGATCGGAAACGGCGCGCTGTTGCGCAGGCTGGCCAGCGCGGTCGATTCCGTTTCGCGGTCGTGATTGGAGCGCAGCACTTCACAGAAGGACAGGCGGCCGTGGCTGTCTATCGCGTAATGCAATACCACCACGGAGCGCAGCAGCGCCTGCGGCCGTCCCGGAAACACCTTGCTCCCGTTCAGGCGCGAAATATGCTTGGCAAGTTCGCGCTTGTAATCGTCGACGCTGCGTGCTGCCGAAGCCGGCCCGGACTCCGGCGCTGCCCGTGTCGTGGCAGGCTGGTGGGCGGATGCCGGTGGCGGCGGCGTCTCCGGCTTGCGGGAAGCGCAGGCGGCAAGTGCGGCAATGGTGATGACAATGGCAATGCGCGTCTTCATGATTCGGCTCCTCCCGCTGCAAATTCGATACGGGAAACCCGGGTTGCCGTCCACACACGTTTCCCTGTTTCAACTATATGACAGGCAAGTGCCGGATTGCATCGGAGGCGCAAGATTCTTGCATCTTGAAACAATTTTTCTAAGCTGTACGCATGACCCGCATTGTCTTACTGCTACTTATACTGTGGATACCTTGCATGCGCGCACAATCTGCTCCGCACCCATCCATTGTCCATGCGTCGGTCGACCGCGTTCATCGCGGCGGCGAAGCGTATTTCGAAGTGAATGCAAGCGGCTTCGTCCACGCCACGCCGGAGCAGGCGTGGCGGGTGCTGACCGATTACGACAGGCTGGCCGAATTCGTTCCCGACTTGCTGTCGTCGCGACTGATCTCGCGCAAGGGCTCGCAGGCGGTGGTGGAACAACGCAGCGAAGCAAGCTTCCTGTTCGTCACGCATCCGATACACATCGTCGTGCGCCTTTCCGAGCAGCCGTTTTCATCGATCGACGTGGCGCTGGTATCAGGCAACATGAAGCGCTACAGCGCACATTGGCAACTGGCACCCTCGGTCCGCGACGGCGTGCACGGCACCCGCATCATCTACAGCGGCGCGATGGAACCGGACTTCTTCATCCCGCCGGTGGTCGGCGAATCGATCGTGCAATCGAACATGAAAAAGATGGTGGAAGCGGTGATCAGGGAAATCGAGCACCGTCATTGATCAACCGCGCGCTGAAAGATTGCGCGGCGCCGCAACTCATTCGAAGGCGCCCCGGTCGCGAAACTGCCGGGTAGCCGCCACCAGCGCGGCGGCGATCCCCGGCTCGTAGCCGGAGTGGCCGGCATCGGCCACCAGCCGATATTTCGCTTCGGGCCACGCCGCATGCAGCCGGTCGGCGGTGAGCGGCGGACACACCATGTCGTAGCGCCCCTGCACGATCACCGCCGGCAAGTGGCAGATGCGGGCAATGTCGCGAATCAGCTGGTCGTCATCGAAAAAGCCGCGATGCAGGAAATAATGCGCTTCCAGCCGGCCGACGCCGAGGCATACCGCGTCGCTGCCGAATTCGTCGACGGCGGACGGATCCGGGCGCAGGAACAGGCAACTGCCCTCATAGCGGCTCCAGGCGCGCGCCGCCGCCAGCGAGACCGCGGGATCGTCACCGAACAGCCGCCGTGCATACGCCTGCAGCAACTCCCCGCGCTCGGCCGGTGGAATCGGCGCGACGAATTGCGCGTGCGCTTCCGGGAAAAACCAGCGCATGCCGTTCAGGAACCAGTCGATCTCGGCCGCCGTGCACAGGAAGATACCGCGCAGCACGAATCCCAGGCAGCGCTCCGGATGCGCCTCGCCGTAGGCCAGCGCCAGCGTCGAACCCCAGGATCCGCCGAACACCAGCCAGCGCTCGATGCCGAGCATCACGCGCAGGCGTTCGATATCGTCCACCAGCAACGGCGTGCTGTTGGCCCGGACTTCGCCCAGCGGCGTGGATTTGCCGGCCCCGCGCTGGTCGAACAGCACGATGCGGTAGTGCGCCGGATCGAAAAAGCGCCGGTGCCGCGGAGACAAGCCGCCGCCCGGGCCGCCATGCAGGAACAGCACCGGCTCGCCTTGCGGATTGCCGCATTCTTCCCAATACAAGGTATGCAAGTCGTCGACCGCCAGCATGCCGTGGCGGTAAGGCTCGATCGGCGGGTACAGGATTTCGGTGTCGAGATCGGACATGGGCAGTTCTCCATTGCTGCGCTCGATTGTAGCGAAGCCGGGCGCCGCCGGCACCCGCAATCCGCCGATTCAGGCAGCGATCCGCGCAGTTCGTCGCAACGCGCTTCGCATCGCATGCCGCCGTTCGCACAATGAGGGCGTGATTATTTCTGACCGGAGAAACGCATGTTGCAACAAATTCTGACGCATACGCCGATCTGGGTCTGGGGCATCCTGGCCTTCTTGCTGTACCGCGGCCTGGTGGCCGGCACCGATCGCGAAATGACGCTGAAAACGGTGTTCGTGATTCCGCTGGTGATGCTGGGCTTGTCGTTGCAGGGCATCGTGTCGGGTTTCGGTGCGGGCTCCATTGGTAGTGTGCCCGCGCTGGCGGCGTGGTTCCTCGCGGCAGTCGCCGGCACCCTGCTGGCGGCATACACGTTCGACCGCGCCGGCGTGCGCGTCGACCCGCTGCGGCGCACGATTTTCCAGCGCGGCAGCTGGATGCCTCTGCTGCTGATGATGGGCATTTTCTGCACCAAGTATGCGGTCGGCGTGGCGCTCGCGCTGCAGCCGGCACTGGCTCAGCATCCGCGCTTCGCGCTCGGCGTATGCGCGCTGTACGGCTTGTTCAACGGGATATTTTTCGGCCGGATGTGGCGCGTCGTCACGCTGTATCGGCAAGCATGCATGCCGCGGCCGGCGACCAGCCCGGCCTGAGCCGCCGGCGCCACTCGCGCTGCAGCCCGCTTCCGCGCTAATCTGTCTCCACCGTGAGCCGGCTCCCACGCCTTTCCGGGCGCCTGGGGGCCGGCTCACGCCGGCTTTCCGACAAAACCGGAATTCCGGGAACGCGGCAAATTCTGCCGTCATCTAATGGTCGAGATCGAGAAAAAAATGGAGGCGCCATGCAGGCGGCAGGCAGAAAAAGCATAGCCGACGATTTATCCGACGCGGAACTCGCGCGCCGCATCGAAGCCGGCGACCAGGCGGCGTTCACGCTGCTGATGCGGCGCCACAATCAAACCCTGTACCGTACCGCACGCAGCATCCTGAAGGACGACGGCGAAGCCGAAGACACGGTGCAGGATGCCTACCTGCTCGCCTATCGCAGCATCGACAAGTTCCGCGGCGACGCGAAACTGTCGACCTGGCTCACGCGCATCGTGGTCAACGAAGCGCTGGCGCGCCTGCGCAAGAGCAGCCGCCGCGCACAGATCCTGCGCATCGACGGCGGCATCGAATCGGACAGCGAGGCCGCGGAGGTGGAAATGGACGACGCCGCACCCGAACAACCGGAACGCGCGGCATTGCGCGCCGAAGCGCGCCGCCTGCTGGAGCGCAAGATCGACGAACTGCCGGACGCGTTCCGCACGGTATTCATGCTGCGCGCGCTGGAAGAAATGTCGGTCGAGGAAGCAGCGAGCTGCCTCGGCATCCCCGAGGCCACCGTGCGCACCCGCTTCTTCCGCGCCCGCAGCCTGCTGCGCGAATCGCTGTCGCGCGAAATCGATTTCGCGGTCGAGGAAGCGTTTTCGTTCGACGGCGTGCGCTGCGACCGCATCGTCGCCGGCGTGCTGGAACGGCTCAAGCATTTGCAGGAAGGCGGCGCCTGAGCGCGCAGCTGTCGATAGCAACTACTCGCAACCACCCACTGGAGAACATCATGTCTTTTCTGACTTTCGCAAACGATCCTTCCCCGCTCGATAGCCGCCGCCGCTTTCTCGGCAAATCCGGACTGCTGCTGTCCGGCACGGCCGTCGCGCTGATGGCCGGCCAGGACGCGCTGGCCGCGAAAAGCGGTGCCACCAATGCGGGCGACGTGCGCTTCCTGAACACCGCGCTCGGCGCCGAACTGGAAGCGATCGCCGCCTACCAGGTAGGCGCAGAAAGCGGGTTGCTGCAAAAGCCGGTGCTCGCGCTGGCGCTCACTTTCCAGGGCCATCACAAGGAGCATGCGGACGTGCTGTCGAAAACCATCACGACGCTGGGCGGCAAGCCGGTAGCGCCCAAGGAAAAATACATGTTCCCGGTCGACACCCTGAAGACCCAGGCCGACGTGCTGCGCTTCGCCGCCATGCTGGAAAAGGGTGCGGTCAGCGCCTATCTCGGCGCGGTGCCGCTGTTCGGCGACCGCGACCTGTCCAAGGCCGCCGCCAGCATCCTGGGCGACGAAGCGATGCACTGGGCGGTGCTGCGCAACGCGCTCGGCGAAACGCCGGTCCCGTCCGCTTTCATGTCCTGATCATGAACGCCGTCACGCAGCTGCTGGCAGGGGCGGTGCTGGTCGTCGCGGCGGGCGCCGCGCCGGCGGCATCGAAGGGGGAAACCCTGCACGGCGATCCGAAAGCCGGCGAAGCGATCTATTCGCGCTGCCTGGCCTGCCACGCGCTCGGCTACGACCGTACCGGCCCGCACCATTGCGGCCTGTTCGGCCGTCTCGCCGGCAGCGTGAAAGGCTTCCCCTACTCGGATGCGATGAAGCAGTCGCACATCGTCTGGAATGAAAAGACGCTCGACCGCTTTCTCACCAATCCGACCAAGATGGTGCCCGGCACCGCAATGGGATATGCCGGTATCCCGGATCCGAAGGAGCGGGCCGACCTGATCGCGTACCTGAAGCAGGCGAACGACTCGCCCGCCTGCAAGAAGTAGCCAAAGCCGGAAAACTCCTGTACACTTCAGCCCCTTCAGACGTGTTGACACACGTCGCATGCGCCTCTGGCGCGCATGCAGCAGCCAGTTCAGGAGTGGTAGTTCAGTTGGTTAGAATACCGGCCTGTCACGCCGGGGGTCGCGGGTTCGAGCCCCGTCCGCTCCGCCAGTAGTACTAAACCCGTTGAGGATTCAACGGGTTTTTTTACGCCCTTC